>JALRKK010000121.1 GCA_023268935.1 Glaciecola sp. | reverse complement strand
CGCATCGGTGCGCGCCATAATGAAAAAGTCTGGGTCAGGTCTGGCGTCAACTGCAGCTTTTATACGGTCTACCATTTCTTCTGTGCTAACAATTTCTTTGTTAGGACGGTGACCACAGCGCTTTTGCGCCACTTGGTCTTCCATGTGTACCGCTGCTGCACCCGCTTTTTCCATATCGCGAATGGTTTTAGCAATGTTAAATGCTCCACCCCACCCCGTATCAATATCAACTAATAACGGCAAGTCACACGCCGCAGTAATGCGCTGCACGTCGACTAGAACATCGTTTAACGAAGTCATGCCCAAATCAGGTAGGCCATAAGAAGCATTTGCTACACCGCCACCGGATAAATAAATGGCTTGATGCCCGATACGCTTTGCCATCATGGCTGCATACGCGTTAATGGTACCGACGATCTGTAATGGCTGGTTGGCCGCTAAGGCGTCTCTGAATTTTTTTCCTGCACTCATGAAATAGTCCTCTTGTTAAGATTGGCTTGCCAGTTTCTTGGCAATCGTGTTCTTGCTGTATGTGATGTGGCGACGCATAAGTATTTCGGCTAGTTCCTCGTCACGATTTAAAATGGCTTGCGCAATGTGCTTGTGTTCGGCGTAGGCAGTTGTCACTCGAGGGCCTGCCATTCCAAGCTGGACGCGATACATGCGCACCAAATGATAAATACCTTCCGTTAATAAGGTAATCAGCTGTTGGTTTTTGGAGCCCAAGATAATGCGATAGTGAAAATCATAATCACCGGCTTCTTGATAATAGCTCTCGCCCTCTCGTACTGTCTCGAAATGCGTATCGAGAAGGTTGAGTAACTTGTTTATTTCGGCCATGGTCATGTTGCGCGCTGCGAGACGAGCCGCCATCCCTTCAAGGGATTCGCGAATTTCATATAGTTCTTGCAAACCGGCTTCTGATAATTCAACCACGCGTGCCCCAACATTGGCTCTGCGCTCAACGATATGACAGGCGGTCAAGCGATTGATGGCTTCGCGAATCACAGCGCGACTGACTTGGTATTTTGTCGACAACTCAGTTTCGCTGAGTTTCGCTCCGGCAGGAATGACGCCCTCGACAATATCTTGTCTTAACTGAATAAACGTGCGGTCTGCACTAGTGATAGGAGTAACATTTGCTGTTGCCATGGAATTACCTCAACCAAATCATTGTCGACAATATAGCGCTTTAGGATGATTTTAGCAAGAGTTCACGGGCAGATTGTCGACAAAAGTCTGATTTCCCAGCCCGATATCAAGTATTCAATCGCCAAAATATCTATCCCGATTTATTTACCGAGCAACAAACGGCTTGTCGTTTCCCAGAAAAGCGAGTTAATTTGTTCCGTGGTGCACATGGAATATTTTTTAATGGGGGGATCAATCCTTAACCCGCGCTGCGCTTTTTACGCCAGAAGGCAGACCCAATGATATGTTAAGGGCAATACGAGAGCGTCACGCGCAAGGAATACTGATTGTGGGTGGAACCTGTGCCGGCATGTGCGGCTACACTGATCTAGGATATAGCATAGCCCCAATACCAATGGATTAATGATCCTTATAACCATCCTGCAAATGCAAATCAATCGCTCGGAGCAAATCGGTGCGACTGATTGTACCGAGCAAATGCCCTGCATCATCAATGACAGGATACACCTTAGGACGTTCAATACTCAGACCTTGCGCCAATTCTAATACCGAATGATATGGCTTCACTGAAATGACTTCGACTTTCATGATGTCATGGACATGAGCAACTTGTTCACGGTAGTAGGTCGATTCAATCATCTTCTTGATACAATCCTGTTCAGACAAAAATCCGACCACTTTACCGCTTTTATTCACTACAGGCCCCGCACCTTGTCGACTTTGCAATAATCGCTCAACAGCTTCCGCCACAGGCATATGCTCAGTGAATGTAACAGGATGTTTATTCATATAGTCTTGCACTTTCAATGATTCCACTTCAGTCTTCCTTATTTGGGTAAGTACATTTTGACTATAGAATACTTTTGAAGATTTATGAACTATTTATTTTCCAATACAAAAAAGCCCAACATAAAGTTGGGCTTCGTTCAGTCATAAATTTCAGGCTAAGCAAACGCATCCTGTAAGGGTGGAACAACCTGCTTTTTACGGCTCAATACACCGTCTAGCCAAACCTCACCGTTATCGACAACAACGTCATAGGCTTTTTCTACAATGGTACCGTCATCAGAAGCCACTAGCATCAATGAACCTTCTTTCATGATATCGGTTAATAATAGCAATACAGAGTGTCGTTGACCTTCTTCTTTCAGAGCCACAATGTCTTTGGCAAGGTCTGCTTTAATGTCATCAAATACCGATAGATCAATGACTTCTAGCTGACCGATACCCACAAGGTTGCCGTGCATGTCAAAGTCTTTAAAGTCACGCTTCACAAGGTCGCGTACTGGCGTGCCCTGCACAGCAGATTTGACGCGGAACATTTCCATGCCAAGCTCTTTAAAGTCTTCAATGCCTGCAATCTCTGCTAATGCTTCAACGCATTTGATATCAGCGGTGGTGCAAGTTGGTGATTTGAAAATGACAGTATCAGATAAAATTGCACACATCATGATACCTGCGTATTCTTTTGGAATTTCTACGCCGTAAAAATCATACATCATCTTGATAATAGTGTTTGAACAACCTACCGGGCGAATCCAACACTCTAAAGGCGTAGATGTGGTTAAATCCCCTAATTTGTGGTGATCAACAACACCGACAACTGTCGCTTCATCGATATCATCAGGTGCTTGCGTTTTTTCAGTGTGGTCAACGATATATACGTCTTCACCCGCATAGCTCATTTTGAGCTCTGGTGCATCAAAACCAAAACGGTCCAAAATAAACTGTGTCTCCGGCGATACATCACCTAATCGAGTAGGAATGGCTTCTTCGCCAATTTGGTTTTTGAGATAGGCCAGTGCCAACGCACCGCAAATTGAATCCGAATCAGGGATTTTGTGTCCGACAACGTACATCGCCATGATAAATATGCTCCATAAATAAACTGGCGCTAGTGTAATAAAAACAGTATAAAAAGCCAATACACTAACAGTATTAGGCTCTACTTTTTAAGCCACTTTTAAACTGAATTTGACCTGTGCATTAGCACGGGTCTCCACCCAATTGACTAATTGTAGTTCTCCAGTCATGGACTCGCACAACGCGGTACAGTTTTCTACCCAGTCCCCGTCATTGATGTATATACCATGCTCAGTAATGGCTTGTTCAGGGTGATGGATGTGTCCACAAATAACGCCGTCTAAGTTTTTCTCTGCAGCATACTTGGTCGAAGCCACTTGATACCGGCTGATGGCTCGTTGAGCCCCCTTAATTCGAGATTTGATGTATCCGGCAAGAGAGCGATATGGTGCTTTATTTAGGCTGCGATAGCGATTATAAGTGCGATTGACCCACAACAACAAATCGTAGCCTTTATCGCCAACCCAGGCTTCAAACTTCCCCAACGTTACATCGTCATCGAACTGATCGCCATGAAGTACCAAAAAGCGCTTATCTTGTTGCGTAACATGGATGGTTTCACGCACGACCTGAATATCGCCGATGGCGAGCCCATCGTATTTTTGCAGGGGTGCGTCATGGTTTCCTGGTAAATAAATAACTTTGCACTGATGGCTAAGTTCAATGATTTTATGAAAGATGGCGTTGTGCGATTCTGGCCATTTAAACTGACGTTGCATGGCCCATAAATCGATGATGTCTCCGACTAAATACAGGACATCACAGGTGTTGTGGTGTAAAAACTCTAACAGTAATTCCGCTTTACAATCCGTACTACCGAGGTGGACATCAGAAATAAAAATCGCTTTGTAGTGAGTGGTTTTCACGTTATACCTCATGGTGTAAAAATGCATGATTGTGTGTCTATAACGTAAACCGATATTAATTTTGGACTATGACAATTGTGGGACATATTTTAGAAGGTTGTGTGACAGATTTGACGAAATACACTGTCACAGACTCTTCAACTTAACGTCACCTAAGTGTCATAGTTGATGGGTATTTTATGGCCGATTCCTACTATTCTTTGAGACTTTATGTTTTCTGTCGCCGACGTGATCCATCAACAATATCCTGATTTAGCCAAAAAGCCGTTTATCGCAAAGCCACTGATATATTTACTCAGGCAGCTGTTACACGAAACCGATATCCGTGAATTTGTGGAGCGCTATCCGCATTTGGACGGGATTGATTTTGTGGAGCAAGTTCTAGATTATTTCAATGTGACCTATTCAGTACGGGATAATGAAAAACAGCATATTCCCAGTACCGGTAAAGTTGTGATCATTGCCAACCACCCAATTGGTTCTTTGGATGGTCTCGCTTTGCTAAAACTGGTGCATGAAGTACGTACCGACGTCAAAGTCATGGCAAACCAAATGCTGATGTCGGTCAAAGCGCTGAACAATCTGCTTTTACCAGTCAATAATATGGGTGGCAACACGCCCAAAGAAAACATGAATAATATCCATGCGCACATGCAAAATGAGGGGGCTTTGTTGATATTCCCAGCCGGTGAAGTATCGCGGCTGCGTCCTCAAGGGATTCGAGATACCAAATGGCACTCTGGCTTCTATCGCATCGCTAAGCAACACAACGCACCAATTTTACCTTTATTTATTGATGCCAAAAATTCTCCGCTGTTTTATTCCATGTCGATGATTTACAAGCCTCTATCAACGGCGTTGCTGGTCAAGGAAATGTTTAAACAGCGCAAAGCGCATTTCCCGATTCGCATTGGCAAAATAATTCCGCCTCAGTCATACAGTGCAAAAAACTTGAACCTAAAACAAAAGGTTAAATTATTCAAAAAGCACCTGTATGCCATTGCGCAAAATAAGCCATTGGTCTTTGACGTGCAAAATCCGATTGCGCTACCAGAAAACCGTTCTGTGTTGCAACAAGAGCTCAAACAGCGTTGTCAGTTGTTGGGTGAAACGTCGGATAACAAACGTATTTACCTTTATGAACACCATGAATCCAGTGCGATCATGCGTGAAGTAGGCCGTTTGCGAGAGATTGCGTTTCGCGCAGTAGGTGAAGGCACGCTCAATAAACGCGACATCGACCAGTATGACTCAGATTATTATCATCTACTGATTTGGGATAATAATGATTTGGAGATTGTTGGAGCCTATCGCTTTGGCGATGCGACCAAGCTCGTAACACCCATTTCAAATAACTTATACAGCGCCACGTTATTTGACTATTCTGAGAAAATGAATCCGTATTTTGCCCAAGGGTTAGAATTAGGTCGCAGCTTTGTACAGCCTCGTTATTGGGGCAAGCGATCGTTGGATTATTTGTGGTATGGGATTGGGGCGTTTGTGCGCCAGTATCCGCAGTATCGCTATTTGTTCGGTCCAGTAAGCTT
>JALRKK010000100.1 GCA_023268935.1 Glaciecola sp. | reverse complement strand
TAGTGTTTATTATTTATTAAAGTTGAATAAAGTAAAACTAATAGCAACGACTAAGTTGGTATTTTTATACACCGCTATTCGCATGAAATTAAGCCATAGGTTACAATAGAGCCAGCATTCATTCTTTTATTGGCAATATTTCATCGCATGATTAATCAAGACACAATTGCAGCACAAGCGACCGCACCAGGACGTGGTGGGGTTGGTATTATTCGCGTCTCTGGCAGCTTAGCTAAAACAGTGGCAGAGCACATTATTGGCCGTTGTCCTAAGACACGTTACGCAGACTATGTGCCATTTAAAAGCTTGAGCGGTGAACAGCTTGACCAAGGTATTGCTATTTACTTTCAAGGGCCAAATTCATTTACCGGCGAAGACGTACTAGAACTACAAGGTCATGGCGGCCCTGTCGTACTTGATATGCTATTAAAAGAAATTAGCCAAATTGACGGTGTACGTTTAGCAAAACCAGGTGAGTTCTCTGAGCGCGCATTTATGAATGACAAGCTTGATTTAACCCAAGCAGAGGCAATTGCCGATTTAATCAATGCAACCAGTGAACAAGCAGCCAAAAGCGCCCTTCAATCATTGCAAGGTGAATTCTCTAAGCACATCGAAACGCTGGTGGAGAAAGTCATTCACCTACGTATGTATGTTGAAGCCGCGATTGATTTTCCTGATGAAGAAATCGACTTTTTATCAGACGGTAAAGTAGCAGCAGATCTCGATGCCATTATTGATCAACTCGATAATGTCACTCAGCAAGCTAAGCAAGGTAGCATCATGCGTGAAGGTATGCGTGTTGTTATTGCTGGTCGCCCTAACGCTGGTAAATCAAGCCTACTCAATGCATTAGCTGGCCGAGATGCTGCTATCGTTACCGAAATAGCCGGTACAACACGTGACGTATTACGTGAACATATTCACATTGACGGTATGCCACTGCATATTATTGATACCGCAGGCCTACGTGAAAGCCCAGATAAAGTAGAACAAATTGGTATTGAGCGCGCATGGGAAGAGATCAACCAAGCCGATCGCGTACTATTTATGTTAGACGGCACAGACACAGCAGCTACCGACCCTCATGATATTTGGCCTGAGTTTATGGCTAAGTTACCAGAGGGTATGGGCGTGACAGTGATCCGTAATAAAGCCGATATTTCCGGTGAAAATGTCGGTATGGATGAACATGATCAATATCCGGTGATCCGTTTAAGTGCTAAAAATGCAGAAGGTATAGAGTTAGTTCGTACTCACTTAAAGGCATGTATTGGTTTCCAAGGTGCTACTGAAGGTGGCTTTATGGCACGCCGTCGTCACTTAGATGCACTTGGCCATGCAGCTTATCATTTAAACACAGGTAAAGAGCAATTAGAGATGCATATTGCTGGCGAGATCCTTGCTGAAGAATTACGCCTAACTCAACAGTTCTTAAATGAGATAACGGGTGAATTTACCTCTGATGACCTACTAGGGAAAATCTTTAGTTCGTTCTGTATCGGTAAATAATTTCCGGACATCAATATTATAAAAAAAGAGTCGCAAGACTCTTTTTTTGTTTTTAATCCAGCATTCAATTATCGGTTCAGGGCCGAAACCAGCCAGTATTAAATGCAATTTCAATTAGTCTAGCGATGTCATTAAACGGAGGACATCATGGACAAATATCAACTCTTTCACCAATTACACCACCAGCCAACAGGTTTTGTACTCGCTAATGCGTGGGATCTAAGTTCTGCCCAATTCATTCAAACTGCGGGTGCTAAAGCCGTAGCAACAACCAGCTGGGGCATTGCAGCCAGTTTAGGTTTAGCCGATACAATTGATCAAGTCACGTAACATTCACTGCGGTTCGTGACTTTTTTTAATCCTAAACAATCGCCTGAATCACTGCATTCCACAAGATGAGTGTTAGCTGAATGGATATATCTAAGATGTTCCACTAACGGTTGGTACAGCCTAGTCCGCCTAAGCCAACAACTAATACATGCGCTTGTGACAGTCGCTCTTGCCCTTCGAGATAAAACGATGGCAGCATGATCTGACGCGAATATCGCAGTATTTCAGAGTCACATAAGACTTCGTTCTTCTCCATTAGCCCTGTACTGCCGGATGAAATAACGAAATCTGTACTTGTTCACCGGGCATAATGTCCTCTCGGTCAGATTCAAGTAACAGCAAGCAGTTGGCTCGACTGATCCCAGATAAAATCCCCGAACCTTGTCCTTTTAACGCCGATACATGCAGATGCCCGTTTTTATGAACTTCATAATACCCGCGTTGAAAATCCTTGCGTCCCGCTCGTTTGCGAATGCGCTCTTTGGCAATCGCCCAAAACGAGGGTAACTCGGTCGGCGTTTTGCCCTGCATCATTTCAAGTGCAGGGATGACAAGCTGTTGAAACGTGATCACAGCAGACACTGGATTGCCTGGTAAACCAAAAAACACACTGTTGCTCAAGTGCCCAAACGCGAAAGGTTTGCCTGGTTTCATGGCCACTTTCCAAAAGTCCACCTCACCCAGCTCCGCCAATGCCGTCTTAACAAAGTCGGCATCGCCGACCGACACCCCACCAGAGGTAATAATCACATCGCAATGACGATTTGCTTCAATCAGCATTTCTTTGATCACATTTAAGTCGTCTTCGACTATCCCATAGTTCATTACTTCACAGCCTAAAGCTTTCAATGCTGAGCACAGAACATGGGAGTTGGTATCATAAACCTGTCCTTCCGCCAGAGGTCTGCCGACTTCTTGCAATTCATCACCAGTGGCAAACAGGGCGACTTTTATTGGCTCTACCACATTGACTTGAGCAATGCCCAATGACGCTAACAGCCCAATGTCCACGGAAGATAACTGATGTCCTTTAACAAAAACAGGGGCGCCAGACGCAATATCTTCGCCACAACGACGTATGTTACTCCCTTGTCGTGGAAAACTCTCGAGTCGGATCATATCTCCGGTGCCCTCGACTAACTCTTGCATCACGACTGAATCGGTATTGGGTGGTAGCATAGCGCCAGTCATGATCCGAGCGCATTGCCCAGGCTTTAAGGCTTTTTGTGGTACATCGCCCGCTAAGACGGTCTCAACCACGATATATTCTAAGGGATTATAGAACTGACTGCGTGGCGCCAAGGCATAGCCGTCCATCGCTGCGTTATCGTGCGGAGGCACAGACATGGGTGAAAGCACATTCTCCGCCAAAATCAAATGATGGGCTTGTTGCAGGGGAACGTATTTTGATAGACGAGAATCAGTATAAATGCGCTTGATCTGGGCAAGCACTTGTTTTTTTGCACTGTTGTAGGGCATCATCCGTGATGCAGTATCACATATAGTCATGTTTCCTTTACTCTTGTTGTTATACCAATGTCACTAGAGCAAAGGTTGTTCCAACTTTTGACTATCAAAAAATAATTACAGCCAATTATGACGGTATGTATTCATAACTTGCGCCCACACCTAGCGGGATACCAAGACTCCAGTAGATGAGGAAAAACGACGTCCACAGCACCAACAAACAGACACTATAAGGTAGCATTAAGGAGAGCAATGTTCCGATCCCAGTACCTTTGACATAGCGCTGACAATACACCACCACCAAAGGAAAGTAGGGCAGTAATGGCGTAATGATATTAGATGAAGAATCGCCAAGACGATAAGCCGCTTGAGTCAAATCAGGTGAGATCCCAAGCTGCATTAGCATGGGGACAAAAATAGGTCCTAACAATGCCCATTTTGCTGAAGACGAGCCGACAAACAAATTCACAAAGGCAGTCAACAAAATGATCCCCACAATCGTAATCATTGCAGGTAAGGCCAAGCCTTTTAAGAAATTCGCACCATTCACCGCCAACAACACGCCCAAGTTCGATTTGCCAAACGCATCAATGAATAAGGCACAAAAAAACGCCATTACGATGTAATAGCTCATTCCCTGCATGGCCTTAGTCATCGAATCAATCATGTCTTTGGTGCTTTGGTATGTGCCAGACATATAGCCGTACACAATCCCTGGTAACAGAAACAACAAGAATATAATCGGCACTATCGACTGCATCACTGGTGCGGCAAAGGTCGTAAGAGAGCCGTTGGTGTCGCGCATCGGAGAGGATTCTGGGTAGAGGATCGCAAATAATGCCACCAGACCTGCTAATAATGTAAAGGACGCCCAACGCAACGCACGGACTTGTGTCGCATCGAGTTCTTCAAATTTAGGAATATCATTCGGGTCACCATCCACCTTGGTATCGGCTAACCTAGGTTCAATTACTTTGTCCGTGAGATACCAAGCAATTCCAATGATCACCAGCGAAGACGCCGAGTTAAAAAAGTAATTATTGAGCGTATTGACCTGAATATTTGGGTCAATTAGTTGTGCTGCTTCTTGCGTAAATGACTGTAATAAGGGGTCAATCGCCGACGGAATGAAGTTCGCGCAAAAGCCACCACTGACCCCAGCAAAGGCCGCTGCTATCCCCGCGAGAGGATGTCGCCCCATCGCATAAAAAATCACACCAGCCAATGGAATCACTAATACATAACCTGCATCGGTTGCCGTATGCGACACAATCGCGACAAGCACGACCATAGGTGTGAGCAAGGTGCGCGGCGTCGAGTCTAAGATGCGTTTGAGTCCTGCACTAATGAACCCAGAGTGCTCGGCAACGCCAACCCCTAGCATGGCCACCAGCACTACTCCCAAAGGCGCAAACCCAGTAAAAATGGTCACCATGCGACTCATAAAGTCGGCTAATGCCGCGCCAGTTAGGAGGTTATTGATCTCAACTGGCTGGCCAGAACGCGGATCGATGGCCTCAAAGGTCATCGAAGAAAAAATGGCAGAACATGCCCAGACCACGGCCAAACAAATGGCAAATATAATGGCGGGATCGGGGAGCTTATTACCCGCGCGTTCGACTTTATCAAGCAGACGCATGACCCAAGTGGATTGGTTGGTTGCAGTATTCATGATGCCTTCCTGTCTTGTTATTGTTATTGCTCATCAATCATATAAAAAGAATACCAACTTATCGCTGATATGCAAAGTGCGCCACGCTATTGGCTAAAAAGTCCGTCAACCTTTGGTTAAAGCGCCCGTCATATTGATGATAACTGACGATGAGTTTGTTTTTGGGACGGCTCAAGGCAACATACAACAACCGCTTACTCTCAGCAATTGCCGCTTCTCGCTCCGCTTGAGGAAGGTTATCGGGCATCCAGCGCGGATATTGATTGGCCACACAACAGGGCAAATACACGGTATCGAATTCTAAGCCTTTGGCGCGATGCACGGTGGATACCACTAACTTATCGCGTTCTGGGTCGATGAGATCCGTTTCTTTTAATGTCCCAAGTTGGCCGACCATGTGTGCTTTTTGTTGTTCGATTGGTCTTTTTGCATTGGAATAGACATTCACGTCAATCAGATGGGATAAAATCCCCTGTAAACCGTGTTTATCCAACCAAGGATAGAGCTTGCGCTGCGCTTGTTGTTGCACATTGGCCAAGGATTCTGGTTGATACCAGTGGTCTTGTCGACTGGCATAATTAAGATAACCATCGATGCACTTTGCTAAGGTGAGATTTGAGGAGAGCCATTGAGAATCGATCAACTCTTGAGAAAGATGGTGCCATGCATGGCGGAACGGTTTGATAAGCTCAGCATACTGATCCAACAGCGCCTCAGCACTGGCAAGGTGTTTTGGCAAAAACATCAGCAGCAGATTAAATAAAGACGCGGTGGCTTTCACGTCATCCAACGCATTGTGACTATTTACTCCATCTAAGCCAAATGCATCGAGTAAGGATTCCAAACGATAGCTGGTTTGCTTGGGTAAAAGCACTCTGGATAAGGTCAAGGTATCAAAACATGGACGGCGCAACATGCGATACAAATCATGCTCAAGTGTACCGAATAAACTTACATCCGTACTATTGGATTTGAGCATTTCTGTATCATATTTTAGATTATGTGCAATGAGTGGGCACTCACCAACAAAAGCAATAAACCGCGCTAGCACATTTGGCCAAGTATCGCCATTTTGGACCTGCTCGAGCGTGATATGATGGACGTGCTGACTGTCCCAAAAGGCCTGCTGTAAATCGGAATTGTTACCTCCAAACTCAATACTGACGTATTCATCAAATTCAGCCACTATCTGTCCGTTGACCACTTTTACCGCGGCCAGCTGAATGATTTTATCAGACATAAAATCCAAGCCTGTGGTTTCGGTATCAAAGATCACCACGCCGGTTTCACTCGCTTGCAGCAGTTGTTGATAGGGATACTTAAAGACTTCCGTTTCACCCAGCAGCACGTGTTCGAGGGGCAAGCGTTTTTGGGCAAAAGCATTGACCATCGCAATGATGTGTTTGCGCGTATAACGCGACCCAGCACCAAATCGAGTCAGCCGGAACACCACCGACCACCAATCCACGCGCTGCCCCGAACCGTTTAGAATACGCAGCAGTGAAAAAGCATCTTGCAACGCAACCTGTTGCATTAAATCATTTTCACTTACCCGAAAAAAGTCCAGCCCCATCGATAAAAAGCGCCCACAATACAGGTCGATCAGCTTATTGGTTGGCAACAGCATACCGATGTTGCGTGAAGGATCGGCCAAAATCTGAGAGATTCCACGCACAGCCATATCCACCTCATCGGCCACATTCGCTGCACCAATTAACAAGGTGCTTGCCGGATCAGTGATGGATTGCTGAGCTTGAATCGGCGGTAGTTGCCAGTGTTGTGCTCGGTAAGCATTGAGAATATCAACTAGGGGAGGCTGAGCGCGATAATTGTTGACCAATCTATGAGACATAAAAGCACTGGTACGCGCATGCAGATGCGCAACATCCGCACCCAAAAAGGCATAAATCGACTGCAGTTCATCGCCTACCGCAAACACATGCGTATGATCATCGCACAGCGTATCCAAAATTGCCCATTGCAATGGATTGAGGTCTTGCACTTCATCTACTTGCACAAATCTCAACGTTTTGGGCTCATGCAACAGCAACGCAAAGCCATGCACTAATAAATCATCAAAATCTATCGCATTCGATGCGCGTTTTTGCTTCGCATACGCTTGAAACACTCGATAAAGCAAAATAATCGCATGCTCGTAATTGCCAAAGGTAATGCCTGTGATCCGACAGATATCGGCAGCATACTGCGCCATGTTGGGTGCTAGCATAGCACCTCCTATGGCTTGAGCCTCTTGCTCCGGTTGAGCCAGCAAGGCCAGTGCCGCATATGCCCCGCGCATGACCTTGCTCCAACTAGGCTGGTAGACATTGCTCGACGCAATAGCTTGGGCATCACACAGCTCAAACATTACCTCCGGCACATCCGTGTAATCTGGTGCGACATCTTTGGTGTCACCTACCGCAAGTTCCACAAGCTCTTTGCAATACTCCTCGGGCAATAGCGTTGCAAAGCGCACATGACGAAATTTGGGATGCCCGGTTTTGCGCAATAATTCCATGCAATAGGCGTGAAAATTACCGATAAAAGGTTGTCGATCAACCAGCACTTGCTCCGCGCGCTGTTGCATTTCTAGTGCCGCACGTACCGTGAAGGTCAGACAAGCAATGTCGTTGTCTGCAAAGTGCTCCGTTGCGGTTTTCAGCCTTGCCGTGAGCAAGGCAGTTTTCCCCGCACCAGGGGGGGCGGACACAAAATGCTTGCCAGAATTAATGGATATAAGTTTGGCTTGGGTGCTGTCAAACTGGACAGATTGGGTCATGCAGAATCGCTGTATTTCCTTGAGATATACACAAAACATAGCACAAATTTTTCATGCAACCAATGGGGGCTGCTCCACTCGTTGCGGCACTGGTACACAATATATATCACAATCGACTTTGCGCAGGATTTCTTCAGCGGTATTACCATGTAACCACGCATCAAGGCCTTGCCTTGACGCCGTGCCAATCATCAATAAATCCGCGTGTTGTTCGGAACAATACTCAGCGATCCCTTGCTTAACATCCCCGGCAAACACGCGACATTGAAACGGGTTGATCTGATAACGCTGGGCAAAGTTGGTCATTAGGCATTCGTGATGGGCGTCGACATTTGTCATAAATTCAGCATAATCCCGAGCGCCCATATCTAACACATCGAGTTGCATCGGCGATTGGTAAAAATGCACAAACTGTACATCACATCCCCATGCCCGTTGCATGGTTTTAGCTTGCTTAATCAAGGCATCAAGTTGAGCCTGTTGCTGTGCACCCATGACGAACGGATTGATTGCGACCATGATTTTTTGGTAATCAGATTGTGGTCTTTTGACCAATAACATCGGGGCATACGCCGAACTCAGACATTGCCGGTCGATGGCTGTTGCAAATGGATTGTGTGTTTGACCATCTTCACTGCACCGCTTTATCACCACACATGGTTGCATGGATTGGGTCAGTACATGAATAGCATGCGCAATAGAAGGCGCCCAACGCACATGGGATTGAGCAAAAATACCTTCTTTTTCTAACTCAGCTTGAATTGCATCCAGCCTACGTTCTTGATAACGCATAAGCTGTTGCTCAAGTGATGCATAGGTGGTGTCAGACAGGTATTCTGCATATTGTACAATCGAATCGTAGACGGACGTCACCAAGTGCACTCGTCCTGAAAACGCTTGCATCCATCTTTTTGCCGTTACCAGAGATGGATGCTCATCATGCTCAGTATTAATTGTGACAATAAGGTTTGTTGGAACGGACATTATCGGTTCTCCATAATTGTCTTGCTCTATCATCGCTGTGACTGCTATATGCTTTTAGTCTAGGGCACCTTATGCATGAATGGATTGATCCGCATCAAGGAAGGCCACCATCCGCAGATTACAACTAAAAGCTATTGTTCAACGCAAAATTGTCGTTATAATGGTGAAAGTTTGTTTTTTCGGCAGTTCTATTCGATTACTGCCGTATTTATGGAGAAGCTCGTGAAAGTTCAAAAGTTATTAGCCATCGCGATTGCTGCCGGTACTTTATTCATGGTACAAGCCAATGAAGACGTTGCTGAGCGCATCAAACCTTATGGCCAAGTAAAAGTTGCTGGTGCGGTTGCCGCGACGGCAGCAGCCGGTCCTCGCTCAGGTAAAGATATCTACAACCAAGCCTGTACTGCCTGTCATTCTAGTGGTGTCTTAGGCGCCCCAAAAACCAAAGATGCGGCGGATTGGAAACCTCGTTTAGACGCCAAAGGCTTTGATACAGTATGGCAAAATGCCATCAATGGTATCAACGCAATGCCGCCAATGGGTACCTGTGGCTCATGTTCTGAAGACGACATTAAAGCAGCCATTGAATATATGATTGAAGGCGTAGAGTAAGCTTTTATCCTCTTAGAAACCTCGAGCGATGCGAATTTCTCGAGGTTTTTTTGTGTCTTTTGTGCGATATCCACTATATTTAATGAAAAGTAAAATTAGTCGTACAAGCTCTAAAATTCTGTAGTGCGTCTTGCACACTGTGGTGGATCTCACAGATAACACCATCTGGATGTATCAAGGCACGATTCATTGCAGTCTCCCAGCGCACTGATATACTCAGCCCATACACTTTCATCTAGATATTTACATGAGCACGACTTCAACCACCTCGTATCAATACGATCGCTTAATGCACCCCATCCTTATTGCAGGCTGTTTGATTATTATGATCAGCTTTGCGATCCGCTCTTCTTTTGGCTTGTTTCAGATACCAGTCGCAGACGAGTTCGGTTGGTTGCGAAGTGAGTTCTCACTTGCCATAGCGATCCAGAACTTGTTTTGGGGAATTGGGCAGCCGATGTTTGGGGCATTGGCTGAAAAATACGGCGATCGCAAAGCCATCGTTGCAGGGATCTTTTGTTATGCATTAGGCTTGTTTTTGTCTGCTTTTGCTATTACTCCTGGGCAACATCAGCTGTTGGAAATGGTCATTGGTTTTGGTATTGCGGGGACTGGATTTGGTTTGATTTTGGCGATTGTGGGACGCGCCACCTCAGATAGACATCGCTCAGTAGCTCTCGGTATCACGACTGCCGCGGGCTCTGTCGGTCAATTGATTGGCCCTCCGGTAGCACAGTCGCTGCTTGCTAGTATGCCTTGGCAAGACGTCTTTATGGTGTTTGCTGGGATCATTTTGGTAACCTTGCTCTTTGTCAAAAGGCTCAAGGTGCCCAGACCCACAGTTACCTCCAATACTGCAGCGGATGAGTCACTTGGTGTGGTGGTCAAACGTGCGGTCAAAGATCCGACTTTTATCTTTTTGTTTGTGGGCTTTTTTAGTTGCGGGTATCAACTGGCGTTCATCACCGCGCATTTTCCAGCATTAATCACTGAGATGTGCTCAGCGATCAGCCCTGCTAGCTTGATTCAGTCGTTAGGTGTGACTACGACATCGGGCTTGGGCGCCATGGCCATTGCCTTGATTGGTCTGGCCAATATTGGCGGGACCATTTTGGCTGGTTGGCTTGGCAATCGCTATTCGCGCAAATACCTTCTAGCGTCAATCTATGCCTTGCGTACGTTAATCTCCGTTATTTTTATTATGAATCCGATCACCCCAGAAGCGGTCGTCTTGTTCTCGGTTTTGATGGGTGCACTTTGGTTAGCCACTGTCCCTCTAACCGCTGGGCTCATCGGTCACATCTATGGCCTAAAATACATGGGCACCTTGTATGGCTTGGTGTTCTTATCCCATCAAATCGGAGGCTTTTTGGGCGTTTGGCTCGGTGGCGCGTTATACGACTATTACGGCGATTATATTATGGTGTGGTGGATTGGGATCGCGGTCGGCTTGTTCTCAGCACTGATTCACTTACCGGTTAATGAGTGTCCCAAAACAGCTGTTGCGGTCACTTAATAAGATAAGCGTAAGCTTATTTATTTAGAAATTGCACCGTCGTAATAGGTTGGTCGGTAAACACACCATCCACTTTAAGCGTTGCAAATATCAGTTGTAACTGCTCTTTTGGTGTACTAGCCAAAATCAACGCATCATCGCGCTGGGTATACGGGTGAACCATCAAGTCTGTTGTTTGTAATGCGCTCCAAAAAGCGGTTGGCTTTTGTGTATCCATATCGAACATCTGGGCCACATTGGTCGTCGTTTGTAACACAATATCGTGCAGAACAATAAGCTGACCATCTTTTGTTAAAACCAAATCTTGTTCTATGTAATCGACACCTTGAGCATACGCTAAAACTGCAGCCTCCAAAGTGTGCTCAGGCAAATACCCTGATGCGCCACGATGCGCAATAACCAACGGTTGTGCAAAAATATTCACTACATAACTGAGCAAGCATAAAAGAAATATCGCGCGCATAATGCATCCCTAATTAAACAAACCATTGTGGAGACTACAAAAAATGTATGACATTTTTGTGATTTGATTTATTGTATATTCATAATACGGATAAGGATGGAACGTATGATCATTCGACACGCAACGTTAAAAGCCAAACAACGCCAAGAGCGTGACAAGTTTCCCAGTGCAGTGAGCACCCGCATCCACCGAGCATTGAGCTGGCTCGATCGGGCGGAGCAAAGTGACGGGGATTTAGACAGTCAGTTTATCTTTTTGTGGATTGCGTTCAATGCGGCCTATGGTCAGGAGCACGAAAACTTTTACAACAACGAAACCGAGTTATTCAGTCGCTTCATCGCTAAATTAGTCGAGTTGGATAAAAACAAAGCCTTATATGAATTAGCCTGGCAGCAATTTTCCTCACACATCCGTGTACTACTCGACAATCAATACGTGTTTCAGCCTTTTTGGGAGTTTCAGAAAGGTAAAATAGAAGAATGCGCTTGGCAGCGCCAATTTGCCCAAGAAAAAGGACTGATTAATGTAGCCTTATCCACAGAGCGTACTGACAAAGTGTTGAGTATTATTTTGCGCCGATTATACACCTTGCGCAATCAATTGATGCATGGTGGCGCGACGTGGAATGGTCAGGTGAATCGAGCGCAAATCACTGACGCGGTGGCGATTTTGGAATGCTTAGTCCCGATTGTGATAGACTTAATGCTCGATCATCCTTTGAAGTTTTTGGGCGCGCCAAGTTATCCGTTGATCGGCGAGTTCGATGTTGATTTTAAAAAATAAGCGAGTTTCCCTGTGTCATTAAAAGACCAATTGTTAAAGGCCGGCTTGGTCAATCAAAAGCAAGCCACTAAGGCCGCCAAAAAGAAGAAAAAATCCCGTACCCTTGCCAATGAAGTCAAGGCGGAGATTGAAGCCAAACGTCAAGCGGAGCTCGAGCGCTCCAAGGCGCTTAACGAGGCACAACAGGCTGAGCGCCGTGAGCGCGAAATCGCTGCGCAAATCAAACAGCTGATCAACGTGAATATCGTGGCGCACAAAGGCGATGAAAAATACAACTTCGTCGTCGATGGCAAAATCAAAACCATCTACGTAACCGAAGCCATCCGCAAATCGCTGCTCAATGGGCAACTTGTGATTGTAGTAGCCGACGATGCGTACAAAGTCATCCCCGGCGGTGTGGGCAGCAAAATAGAAGAACGCATGCCTGATATTGTCATTCGACCGGCGGCAGAAGATGCGGTGGATGAGCCAGATGAAGACGATCCGTATAAAGACTTTGTCGTGCCTGATGACTTGATGTGGTAATAAAATAAAACAACAACGAGAAGCCTTACGACATGAATATGAACGACCTACTCAACCAGCGCCATTCTTGCCGTGCGTTTTTGGACACCCCAGTTCCAACCGACACATTGGAGCAAGTATTTGCTTTGGCGCAGCGCGCGCCGTCTAACTGCAATGTTCAGCCTTGGCAAACCCTAGTGGTCTCAGGTGAGCAAAAAGACGTTTTGAGCCAAGCCTTAGTCAATGCTGTCATGCAACAGCAACCCCCTAATCCAGATTTTAATTGGGCCATTGCTTATCAAAATGAACATCGAGAGCGTCAATTTGGTTCAGCTAATGCCTTGTATAGCGCAATGGGCATTGCCAGAGAAGACAAGCGCGCTAGACAGATGGCGATGCTCCGGAACTGGCAGTTTTTTGATGCGCCGCACGTGGCGATTTTTACGATGGATAAGTACCTAGACATTATGGGCGCGGTGGATATGGGCATTTATGCGCAATCGCTGTCTTTGATCATGCAACAGCACGGCATCAGCAATTGTATGCAGGGTGCATTAGGTCAATTCCCAGATCCCATACGCGACATGTTTGGGCTTCCCGAAGAACGAGGGGTGTTATTTGGCATGTCATTTGGGTACGCCGATCCGGATGCGCCAGCTAATCAAGCGCGCACCACGCGCGAAGACCTCAAGACTAACGTACAGTTTTTTTAATCCTCATTGTACGTGTATAATATGGCCTCTTTTTGAGGTCGATTGAGGCGAGATATGTTGGTCAAAATAGTGCGCAACGCGCTGGGTTATGTGTTTGTATTGCTGGATTTACTGACTCGAGGGTTTCCGCGCAAACGCAGCTTAGCAGAACAGAACGCGATTGCTAAACAAACGGCACATTTGACGCTGTATCATTTTCGCGCCTGTCCTTTTTGCATCAAAGTGCGCCGGGCGATGTTCAAAATGAGCCTGCCCGTTGCCAAAAAATCCGTCGCCGAAGGTTCACCCTATCGCGCTGAATTAGAGCAAGGTGGCGGGCGGGTCAAAGTACCGTGTTTGCGTATCGACAACCCTGATGGCTCGACACAATGGATGTACGAATCAAACGATATCATTGCGTATTTGCGACAACATTATAGCTCGTTGACCTAATGTGACTTGGGTCTTTTTTACCTTTCTTGCCGCGTTTAGCCAAGCTTGGCGCAACGCTTTTCAAAGCCAACTCAGTGGGACTTTGTCGGTCAGTGGCGTCACGCTTGCTCGATTTTTGTGGGCTGGACCCTTGGCCATTATCTATGTGTTGGGGCTTGAGCAAACTCAGCTTGGCGTTA
Source organism: Glaciecola sp. (assembly GCA_023268935.1). Classification (GTDB taxonomy): domain Bacteria; phylum Pseudomonadota; class Gammaproteobacteria; order Enterobacterales; family Alteromonadaceae; genus Opacimonas. The sequence continues at coordinate 2,655 of JALRKK010000100.1, read as the reverse complement.
TTCGAGATTTTCCGTTTGCCTTTTGGCAATTTTGTGTTTTGGCTGGCGTCATGCAAATCGTTGCCACGGGGCTCATGGTCGTGCTGTTTAAACAAAAAAACTTTGCCATTGGCGCTGGGCTGGCTAAATGCGAAGCGCCTGTTTCTGCGGTGCTGGGTATCATGTTCTTTGGCACAACCTTATCTGTGTATGGTTGGGTCGGTGTGGTGATTGGTGGTATTGCCGTGATGATGTTTTCTCTATCCGGCGGTATTCGCACCATTAACTGGAAAACCGCAGGCATCGGTTTGGCCTCAAGCACCGCGTTTGCCTTGACCTCGTTATGGGTGCGTGAGGCAAGTTTGGTATTAGAAGGGCATTTTTTGCTGCGCGCCTCGTGGGTTTTACTGGTTGTGATCCTCTTTCAAACGCTGGTATTAGTCGGTTACATGTGGCTGCGCGAACGAGCGGATTTGGCCTTGATGTTCAGCCAACCTAAACTGGTGGTGTTCACCAGTGTGGCGAGTTTTCTTGGCTCCTTTGGCTGGTTTCATGCGATGTCCTTAAAAGCCGTGCCCTACGTGAAAACCTTAGGTCAGGTCGAGATATTTTTTATGATGCTGGTATCTGTGGTTTATCTCAAAGCCCCCATCCCCAAAAAAGACGTGTTTGCCCTCATGCTCGTCGCCATCGCTGCCGTACTGGTTATGTGGCCACAGGCGTAGTGGCCACAGGCGAAACAGACGATTACGCGCAAAAATGAACTTCTCTTTGTGGTTGACGTAACCATGGTATGAACGTTTCTCTATTTCTCTTATTTTCGATAATGACCGCTAACATATGGCAATTGGATTTGTTTGAACAAAATAATCCCTGGTATAGCGTCGATGACCGCGTTATGGGTGGCATTTCACAAAGCGCTATTGCTTCTAATGACGAGAATGAACTGATTTTTTTAGGTGAGATGTCTACCGCAAATAATGGCGGGTTTGCGTCCATTCGTCGAGATATCACGTTGCCCGCAGATAAGGTGCCAGCTCATGCAAAACTCAAGCTCATCGTGCAAGGCGATGGCCGGACTTATCAAGTGCGCTTTCGTACATCAACGCGATGGGATGCTGTTGCGTATTTTGCTCGCATCGAGACATTTCCCAATCAAACCGTCACACATACCCTGACTATTGAAGATTTTGCAGCGTCTTGGCGGGGTCGTGCCGTTCGCAATGCGCCCCCCCTTCGTTGGCAAGACGTGCAACAAATAAGTGTGATGATCACAGATAAACAACCTGGTGAATTTGATTTGCGGATCAAGGAAATCAAGTGGCTCACGCTTAACGACGCTTAATTGACGCACCGGCTTCTGCAGATAATGGGTCCTCAGGCCAGCGGTGTTTTGGATAGCGGCCTCGCATTTCTTTCGCGACATCTTGATACGAGGTGCGCCAAAATCCAGCCAAATCTTGGGTGGTCTGTATCGGTCTTCGTGCCGGAGAGAGGAGTTCAAAGCGCAAAGGTACTTCACCAAAGCCCAATTTAGGTGAAGATAACTCACCAAATACCCATTGCAACACAACACTCACCGTGGGGGCGTGCTGGTGACTATAGCGAATACTGACGTTTTGCCGAGTTGGCGTAAGGTACGTATCAGGTGCCTCCTTGGCTAAAATCGTTTGCTGCTCATAATCTAATACCGCATTTAATAACGGCATTAATGGGATTTGTTGCAATGCTTTAATGCTGATCATTGGGGGTTGGTAAGCCAACAGCCATGTATCTATATGTTGTAGCAAATACGCTTCATCTATTTGCGGGAAACGGTCGGGACAGGTTGTACCCAACCATTTGACACGTGATAGCCATCGCTCACATGGCTCATCCCAGCGCAAAAAACCCAACCCTTGAGTCTGTAATACATCACTCAACGCTTTCTGGTAGATATCCGGTTTAGGTGAATTGAGCGATTTTTCTGCCACAGTTAACGCTCCAAACGTTGTGCGCTCAACGATACGTAATACATTATTGTGGTATTGCGCTTTGATCGTGACATGAGTGTTGAGCTGTGAAAGAACCTCGGTATCTATTATGGGCATGGCCAAAAAGATCCTTCCTTGGCTTTGCTGAGCATCGGCATCGAGTACCACGCACCATTCATAACGAGACACACTGTCCGTATTATCGAGGCTCACGCCGCGTCCCATTGCCATGGTATACCCCTTTGCAACGCGTTTGGCCAAACGCTCTGCAAACCCTGCCAAACACGCTTGCAATAGGGCCGCATCAGATACTTGCTCAGGGAGATCGAGGGCAAACCGGCGACACACGCGCTGTACGGTTTGGGCAACGTTGTGCAAGGCGCCTTGATGATACCCCTCACAACTGAATTTGCCATGGCAATGCGCCAACACCGCATCCACTCGCAACCGCACGTCCACACTGTCAGCCTGCCGTAACACATCGCGTTCACCCATCAAAGCCGCTAACACCACAGCAGCCACCGCAGTATCAGCTGAATCTTTCAAGCAACGTAAGATCATGTGCGCACTGCGCCAATCTAAGCCAAAGCTCAATAATGCCTGACCATGTGCGGTAATCTGCCCATTACAACTGATAGCTTCTATTCTTTGCAAACAATCACGCGCATAAGACAAATGATGATTCGGTGGCGCTTCAAGCCAA
>JALRKK010000112.1 GCA_023268935.1 Glaciecola sp. | reverse complement strand
TCGCGTTTGTTTGCGCAGATGAACCAACACGAGAAACAGATAGACCTGTGTTCACCGCTGGGCGGATACCTTGGTAGAACAATTCTGTTTCCAAGAAGATCTGACCGTCTGTAATCGAAATCACGTTTGTTGGAATAAACGCAGACACGTCGCCGCCCTGTGTTTCAATGATCGGGAGCGCCGTCAATGAACCTGCGCCGTGATCTTCGTTCAACTTCGCTGAACGTTCTAGCAGACGTGAGTGAAGATAGAAAACGTCACCTGGATACGCTTCACGTCCAGGAGGACGACGAAGGAGAAGTGACATCTGACGATATGAAACAGCTTGCTTAGAAAGGTCATCATAAATGATCAATGCGTGCTTGCCGTTGTCACGGAAGTATTCTGCCATCGCTGTCGCCGCATATGGCGCCAAGAACTGCATAGGTGCGGGGTCAGAGGCAGTCGCCGCAACAACAACTGAATACTCAATCGCGCCGCTTTCTTCTAATTTCTTCAACAGGATCTTGGCCTTTTAATGCCAAAAACTCACCCTTAGAATGTATCAGATGTGCACACCAGTGCAACATATCTTTAAGACTAGCAAACGCACGTGAGATCACGACATCAAATTCGTTATTTTCGGTATATTCTTCGACTCTTGCCTGAACAGGTGTGACATTAGTCAAACCTAACGCATAAACCACTTGATTCAAAAAACGGACTCGCTTACCCAAGGTATCAAGTAATGTAAATTGTTTATCAGGGCACATAATGGCTAAAGGGATCCCTGGTAAACCCGGTCCAGTGCCTACGTCAATACACTGCTGACCTGTTACATACGGCATCACCATAATGGAATCCATGATGTGCTTGACGACCATCTCTTTGACATCACGCACCGCAGTTAAATTATAGGCTTTATTCCACTTGTTGATGAGCAATACATACTCGATCAGGGCATCGCGTTGAGAAAAACTCACCTCAAGGTCTGTTTTAGCAATGAGCGAATCAAGAAAGTCGAGTAACTGTGCTTTTTCCATGTCTATGCGCTCTTGCGCAACATGTTGTGTTTTTTGAGATACACTAACAATAATGAAATCGCCGCTGGGGTGATACCCGAAATACGAGACGCTTTGCCAATGGTTTCTGGTCTAGACTCACTCAGCTTAGCTACCACTTCGTTGGATAACCCAGAGATTTGGCTGTAATCAAAATCCGCTGGCAACAAAGTTTCCTCATGACGCTGAGTTTTGGCAATCTCGTCTTTTTGACGCTCAATGTATCCAGCGTATTTGATTTGTATTTCAACTTGTTCCGCCGCTTGAAGATGGTTCAGACCTGGACCCAAACTCTCAATGCCCATCAGCGTTTGATATGTCATTTCAGGACGACGGATCAATTCTTCTAATGAATGCTCTCGCGTGACAGGATTGCGCAATACTTTATTGAGTTCACTTACCGAAGCGTGTTTAGCATGAATATACTGACCTTTTAAGCGTTGTTTTTCACGCTCGATTAATTCAATTTTTTCGTTAAATGCAGCCCATCGCACATCATCAACTAAGCCAACTTCTCGACCAAGGGCAGTCAAACGCAGATCCGCATTGTCTTCACGCAATAACAAACGGTATTCAGCACGTGAAGTAAACATCCGATACGGTTCTTTAGTACCTAATGTCGCCAAATCATCAATTAATACACCTATGTATGCTTGATCGCGACGTAAACTAATCGCTTCTTTATCAGCTGCTTGCAACGCAGCGTTCGCACCAGCAAGCAAACCTTGCGCACCGGCTTCTTCATAACCCGTGGTACCATTGATCTGACCAGCAAAGAACAAACCATCGATAAATTTCGTTTCGAGTGATTGCTTCAAATCGCGTGGATCAAAAAAATCGTATTCAATCGCATAACCTGGACGAATAATATGTGCATGCTCAAAGCCCGCAATGGAGTGAATCAAGTCACACTGCACATCAAAAGGCAACGAGGTACTGATCCCGTTAGGATAGATTTCTATCGAGTTGAGACCTTCTGGTTCAACAAAAATCTGGTGCGAGTTTTTATCCGCAAAACGGGTGATTTTGTCTTCAATACTTGGGCAGTAACGTGGACCAACCCCTTCAATCACACCTGTAAACATCGGTGAGCGATCTAGACCACCACGGATAATGTCATGGGTCCGTTCGTTGGTATGGGTAATGTAACATGGGATCTGATCTGGATGATCGGCAACACTGCCCATAAATGAAAATACCGGAAGTGGTGTATCACCTGGTTGTACCTGCATCTTGGAATAATCCAAGGTGCGTGAATCTAGGCGAGCCGGAGTACCGGTTTTTAGGCGATCCACTCTAAATGGTAAAGCTCTTAAACGCTCAGCAAGAGCGATGGATGGTGGATCACCTGCACGACCGCCTTTGTAATTCTCTAAACCAATGTGGATTGTGCCACCCAAAAACGTACCAACAGTCAATACGACCGTTTTGGCTTTGAATTTTAACCCCATTTGGGTAACAACCCCAGTGACACGGTCGTTTTCGACAATCAAGTCATCACAAGATTGCTGAAAGATAGTCAAGTTATCTTGATGCTCTAATGTGTGTCGAACGGCATTGCGATACAAACTGCGATCAGCTTGCGCACGTGTAGCACGAACCGCTGGGCCTTTTGAAGCATTCAAGGTACGCCATTGGATCCCAGCTTTATCAATGGCTTGTGCCATGACTCCACCTAACGCATCGATTTCTTTAACCAAATGACCTTTTCCGATACCACCAATGGCTGGATTACAGGACATTTGTCCAAGTGTTTCCATATTGTGGGTCAAAAGCAAAGTAGTTGCGCCCATCCGTGCGGCAGCAAGCGCAGCTTCGGTACCAGCATGGCCACCACCCACGACTATAACGTCATACGCTTGTTGATAATACATAAGGATACCTTGAATTTTTTAATCGGGTATATTTTAGCCTAAAGGTGATGTTGTGCCTAATTTTTTTGTCTTTGCAAAAGAGAAAGCAGGTTTGTGCGAAGAGCGATGATAATAATATAAAACATACTTTATGGATCTTAGTTTATTATTGTTATTATTAAGTAACTGATTTTCTTTGGATAAGCTTATTTTTTTTAATAAAAACAATTTATTACAGAGATCATAACTAGACTTAAGATCAGTTTGTAACTGCGTACATCCTGTGTATAAAAACATGAGTTATCCACAAGATGATTTTATTGTAAAGTTATGATCGATTCATACCGATCATAATCCCAAACAAATACCGATCTTATCCACATCACTGTATGAGTTGTGGGTAAGTCGGTATAGTTTGATAGCCACGTTGATCCGTTTTTGTGATTAACTTTTTTTGATTTTAATACTGCCACAAAGGTACGCAGTACAAGTTTTGGTCCATAGCTTTGATAAATGTCACGAGCAATGGCACCGGCGCTTAATAGTAGACTTAATTGTTATTTTACTTGGTTAGGTTGATACCCTGAGACGGGTGTATGCGAGATCGAATCGTCTACAAATTCCTCTCGTCGAGAAGGGCCTTGGAATTGGATTTTGTAGGTATCGTATTCTTTGATGGATTCGGTACAGTATTTGCCCAAGGCAATGCTCAAATCTTTAAGTGAATGATTGGTGATCAGGATGCAGTTTTTCTTAGCTGCTTGGCGTAAACGCAACAAATTTCCGAGCCAGCTTTGCGCATTTTTCTTGAGCATGGTTTCATTCACACAAACCTCATCTAGGATGAGCAAATCAACATTGAGTAAGTCTTGTTGGATCTCTCTAAACTGCTCAGCTACACCGTCTTTGGCATCATAGTCATAAGAATAAAAACGCATTTCAAGCAAACTAGATAATTGACGATACAGCACACTGGTTTCAAAGTGTTCAATCAAATGATGTGCAATAGCACCGGCTAGATGCGATTTGCCACGCCCGTAATCGCCATAAAAAATGAACATGTGCGACGATTGTTTACGAAAGTTCGGGTCGTCATAGGCACTGATAAAGGATTGCGCAAAACTAATGGCTTCACTCATATCCTCGGCATCATTGACTAAGGTGTCAAAGCGCCAATTTGGATTGAGGTCAGCTTGACCAAAAATAGACGCAATGCGCTGTTGTTTACTCTGAGCTTGTAAGGCGGCAATGTCACGATTAGCTTGTGCTTGATATTGTGCTCGGAGTTCTTGATATGGCGTGACGGTTTTCGGTGTCGTGAGTTTACCTAAACGCTTGCCGAGACTGGCGATTTTGTCTTGTAAATTGTCCACACGACCCTCGTTTATTTGTTTGATTTGTCTTTATAACGCTCGATGAACGCTTTGGTTTTGTCATCAATCTGTATTTTGCCATCTTGTGACACACTTTGATAGCCCACAGTGTGTGTTGTTGGCTGTGCTTGTTGGCCCATTTTGGTTTTGCGTTGCAATACGAATTTTTGCGTCCACTGAAATTGACTGAATTGCTTATCCGGACGACCCATCCAATAACTAATAAAATCACCTATATCTTCTTGGGTATATTGCTTATCAAGTAGTCCAACAAGTTGCGCTAATTCTGAAAATAAACGCTCATCAGGTGTCCACTGCATGTGTATACCAAAGCGTTTTGTGTGCAATTCGATATAGGGTTCGTTCGCAACGATCATCATAGGCAATACGATGCGTTGATCGCGCAGTGTATGCTCAATATTTTGTTCAAGGCCGAGTTTAACAAGTCCTTGTTTGAGCAAGTGTTTAAGTAATCGATTGATTTGACGACCTTGGGTAAAAGGCTCGTCTTTGGTGCTAACGATTTTGCACAGAGAAGGATAGTGAATCGGTTGTGTCGCTCCAGTTACTGCATGAGCATTGGGACGTAAACCTAACACATATAAACTTCGCGCAGCATTGGATTCTACTTCTAATAATGCTGCATATTCTGCATCGGTTAACATTAGGCGAGTTGCTCAGCAAACCAATCCACTGCAATGTCTTCAGGGATCGGGTGTTGTAACACATCAATCAGTTTGGGCTGGGCTAATGCCGATGCGCCACATTGTTGCATGGTTTTGTGCATGGTTTCAGCACCACCACAATAGGTGTCATAAGACGAATCACCCAAACCTATCACATAATAGGTATTGCTTAGCGTAGTATTAGTAAGATCATCGTGGAAAGGCTGAATATTGTCTGGCAAATCACCTGCACCGTGAGTAGAAGTACAGATTACCCAAGTGGTGTTGCGATCGATTTCGCACAATTGAGGCTGAAAATACACTTCAGCGGCATAACCTAGTTCATCGCATTTGGCCTTGATTGCATCCGCGACATATTCGGTTGCACCTAACATAGAGCCAACAATGATTGAAAATGGAGGAGTAATGTGCGCCATATGATAAACCTTATTTACCAATACAAAAGGATGAAAAGATTTTGCCAAGTAAATCATCAGAAGTAAATTCGCCGGTGATTTCATTAAGTGCTTGTTGCGCTAAACGCAATTCCTCGGCCAATAATTCGCCTGCAAAATGTCCCATCAGTTGGTCATAACCAATATGCAAATGTTCACCAGCAACCGCAAGGGCGTTGATATGACGTCTGCGTGCTAAAAATTGTCCTTCTGTATTGGTGACAAATCCCATGCAGGCTTTTAGGTGTTCGGCAAGCAAATCGATGCCCGCTTTATTGGCTGCGCTGAGTGATAGTACAGGATAACTGTTTACTTCGGTTTGCTCGACCGGTAATCCGCTTAAATCAGCCTTATTGCGGATGACACTGACTCCCATATTCGGTGGAATTTTCGCCATAAACTCTGGCCAAATTTCATGTGGATCAGCAGCTTGTGACTCAGTTGAGTCGACTACAAATAAGACTCTATCCGCGGTTTCGATGGCTTGCCACGCGCGTTCGATGCCAATTTGTTCTACTTTATCTGGACTCTCTCGCAGACCTGCGGTGTCAATTACGTGCAAAGGCATGCCATCAATATGGATATGTTCAGATAACACATCTCGGGTCGTGCCAGCGATATCGGTGACGATCGCTGTTTCACGACCGGCTAGGGCATTGAGCAAGCTGGATTTGCCGGCGTTGGGTCGACCAGCAATCACGACTTTCATCCCTTCGCGCAAAATAGCCCCTTGTTTGGCTTCTCGCTGCACCGCGGCAAAAGCATCTAGGATGCTCTCCATATCCTTTTGCACCTTACCATCGGATAAAAAATCAATCTCTTCTTCTGGAAAATCAATGGCCGCTTCAACGTACATTCTAAGCGCAATAATATCGTTAACCAGTGCGTGAATTCTCGCAGAAAATTCCCCTTGCAGTGAGCGCAAGGCAGAACGTGCAGCTTGCTCAGACGATGCATCAATCAAATCCGCAATGGCTTCAGCTTGGGCGAGATCTAATTTGTCATTGAGAAATGCGCGTTCAGAAAATTCACCTGGATGGGCTAGTCTTACTTTATTGTGTGCGGTAATCGCCTTGAGCAATAAATCGATAATGATTTGACCGCCATGTCCTTGAAACTCGATGACGTCCTCACCAGTAAAAGAATGCGGACCACGGAAAAAAATAGCGATGCCCTGGTCGAGCACCGTTCCATCATTATCTTTAAAATCGCCATAGTAGGCATATCGAGGTGCAGGGCAGTGGCCCAGGATCGCTACAGCAACGTCATGACTGAGTGGCCCAGAAACACGCACGATCCCAACGCCACCTTTGCCAATGGCAGTGGCTTGGGCAACTATGGTATCGTGTTTTTCTGGCATACTTGCCATGCTGAATTAGTCGCGAAAGTTGGTAAACTGGAAGGGTTGGCCTAGATTAGATTCTCTGACCAAGGCCATGACTTGCTGCAAATCATCACGTTTTTTACCTGTTACTCGCAATTGCTCACCTTGGATAGCCGTTTGTACCTTTATTTTGGCGTCTTTGACGAGTTTGACGATTTTTTTGGCAACCGCTTGTTCAATGCCTTCCTTGAAAACGACATTCTGCGTGTAGGTTTTGTTAGTGTGGTCGCTATCTTTGAGTTCAAGTGATGCGGTATCCACGCCCCGCTTAACACAGTTGTTGCGCAAGATATCAATCATCTGTTGGATCTGAAAATCGCCTTCGGCTTTGACTTTGACTACGCCATCATTGTATTCAAATGACGCCTCGACACCGCGAAAATCAAAACGCGTTGCAAGCTCGCGTTTCGCGTTTTCTACCGCGTTGGCGACTTCTACTTTGTCAATTTCTGAAACAATATCAAATGATGGCATAGTTCTGTCCTCGTATTATTTTTCTAATAAGTTAGCTTGATTTTAAGCCTTTCTTTTCCATAGCGGCATAGATCATTTTCGCTTGGACTAAGGTGATGATGTTACTGATCAACCAATAAAGAACCAAACCTGCAGGGAAGAACATAAAGAAGATGGTCATCATGATAGGCATGAATTGCATGATTTTCTTTTGCATCTCATCGGTCATAGTCATCGGTTGTAATTTTTGCAACGCCCACATGGATACACCCGTTAAAATCGGTAAGACAAACCAAGGATCTTTTACCGATAAATCCGTGATCCATAAGAAAAAGGGTGCTTGACGTAATTCGACTGATTCTAAGAATACCCAGTAAAGCGCTAAGAAAATCGGCATCTGTAACAAGAGAGGGAAACAACCACCCATCGGATTGACCTTTTCTTTTTTGTACATTTCCATCATAGCTTGAGACATCTTCTGGCGATCATCACCGTGACGATCTTTTAGCTGCTGGATCTTAGGAGTCAATTCACGCATCTTGGCCATTGATACATATTGCGCTTTGGTCAGCGGATACATTAGGCCTTTGACAATAATGGTGATAATGACAATGGCTACACCCCAGTTATTGACAAACCCATGAATGATTTGCAGTAACCAGAATAACCATTCTGAGATAAACCATAAGAAACCGTAATCCACGGTTAGTTGCAGTCCTTTCGCAAATTCTCTCAACGTATCTTGGTCTTTTGGTCCAAGGTATAAAATATTATTTAATACAGCGGTTTCACCTTGAGCGATACTGACGGGTTCAGACGTGTAACCAATGGTCGCAAAGTCAGTCCCAATCGCTCGTGTATAAATTGTGTTGGTTTTATCTTGCGGGGGTACCCATGCGGATAAAAAATAGTGTTCAATCATAGCGATCCAACCTGCAGGGGTTGCAGCACGCAAGTTTTCATCTTCGATATCTGAGAAAGAATATTTGCTATATTGCTCTTCTTCTGTACCGTATGCTGCACCGCGATAGGTCGGCATAATCGCAGAGCCCTCTGGCATATCAAAAGTTTGTTTTAATTGCGCATAAGGTTGGACGACAGCGGTACCTGATGTGTTATTACTGATACTCTGTTCTAATGTGATTGCATGACTGTTGCGAGTAAAGATAAACGTCTTGGTAATACTGATGCCATCATTACCCACCCAAGTCAACGGGACGCGTAAGGTATCACCTTCCAACACAAATTTGGTGGCGTGAACGTTATATAAAGGACGACCTTCGGGGTTGGCATCCGGTCCATTTGCGCCAATCAATCCGCTTTGCGCCACATATAAACCATCCACGGTTGGTCGCAATAAGCTGTATGGTTCTTCAGAGCCTTGTTCTACTGGGTATTTTAATAAATCCGCTTGAACCACATCGCCACCAATGCGGTCGATTTGCAAAGATAAGGTGTCAGTGATGACGTTGATATAACGATCATTTTGCGTTTGCGACGCTTCTCCCGTAGGTAAAGCGCTGGCTTGCGTTTGAAGTTCCTTGGGTACATCTGCACCTACTGGCACGTCTTGGCCAAGTGGTTGTGGCCCCGCTACTGAGGCGACGGCATTACTTGGAAGTTCAATTTGCTGTTCGGCACTGACCACAGGCTGAGGACCATAGGCATTTTGCCATTCTTGCCACAATAAAAAACTGACTAAGGCCAGGCCGATAAGAATAAAACTGCGTTGGGATTCCATACGATTATCTACTTACTTTCTTTATCATTATGTTTTTCAGGTACAGGATCGTTCCCACCTGGATGAAATGGATGGCATTTGCTAATCCGCCATATGGCTAGCCACAAGCCTTTGATGCACCCATGATTTTCTAACGCACGTATTGTATAACTTGAGCACGTTGGATGAAAGCGACAATTATGACCTAAAAAAGGCGATAATACTAATTGGTATATTTTTACCAGTAAAACTAACGGCCAAGTGGTTATAGTGCGCCATGTTTGCGACAGCGTTTCACGAGTTTGTGCCATAAATGTTCCAACTGTTGATGCATTTCACGATTCGATAATTGGTCTAAACCACTTTTACCGATCACGATTATATCAATATTTGGTAGGCTGTGTTGATGTAGCCGAAAACTTTCGCGAATAACCCGTTTACAACGATTCCTGTCATGTGCTTTACGCACACGATTTTTGGCAATTGTAACGCCGAGTCTAGGATGATTGAGATCTGGGTTGAAGCGAGCGAGAAGGGTGATTTTTGCTGATGGAGCAGGGATTGCATCAGCAAACACATTGCTAAAGTGGGCAGGCGTTAATAAACGCATTGCTCTTGGGTAGGCAAACTGACCCACTTTAGTAACGGTCTGTGCGGCACATTAAGCTGATAAACGAGCACGACCTTTAGCACGACGAGCAGCTAAGACCTTACGGCCATTCTTAGTTGCCATACGCGCACGGAAACCGTGTGAACGCTTACGCTTTAAGTTGCTTGGTTGAAATGTTCTTTTCATGACCAACACCTTTTGGTAGTTAAAATTAAAGGACGCAGAATAATAGAGATGAATCGGTTGTGTGTCAATCTTTTTCTGTGTTTAAGCATGTTTTTATAGGTATACAGTGATACTCATAGTTTATTAACAGACTTATCCACAAACCGTCTTGTTTTGGTGCTGAAAAACAGCTATTAAAAGCCTAAATCAAACCGTTTTGGTTGAAAGTTATTCACAGGGTCATTTCAGGATAAATATATTTAAATCAATTGCTTATAATTATTTTTGATTTTTTTATTGAAGCTTATCCAAGCATGAGTATACTTGACTGATTACATAAGAACAAACAAGGCCCTTGCACGATGCATTTATGGGAGCAATGTCTGCAAAGACTTCAGGATACGGTTGGCGCACAGCAATATAACATGTGGATCCGACCGCTTCGCGCAGAGGAATCTGTCACGCCAAAAGGCCAAGTTATAACATTATTTGCTCCAAATCGGTTTGTACTTGATTGGGTACGAGATAACTATCTGGACACAATTGCGGGATTGTTGGAAGAGTTTCGCGGTAATAGTGCACCTCAGGTCTTGTTCGATGTTTTTCCAAAACGCACGATGCCGATTAATGATTCCAACGTGCGTGCTTCAGTCAATACCTCTATCGATCCACCTAAGCCATCTAGCGTTCCGGTTTCTTCGTTTAAATTAAAGAAACCAAGTAACCCTGCTAAGCCCATCGCAGCGGAACACAAAAGTAACATTAACAAGACGTATTTATTTGAAAATTTTGTCGAAGGTAAATCTAATCAATTAGCACGAGCTGCGGCGTCATCCGTCGCCGATAATCCAGGCGGTGCATATAATCCATTGTTTATTTACGGTGGTACGGGTTTAGGTAAAACTCACTTATTGCATGCGGTGGGGAACGGTATCGTTGCAAAGAAGCCTGATGCCAAAATTATTTACATGCATTCTGAACGTTTTGTGCAGGACATGGTTAAAGCGTTACAAAATAATGCCATTGAAGATTTTAAGCGTTTTTATCGCTCTGTGGATGCCTTATTAATTGATGATATTCAATTTTTCGCACATAAAGATCGTTCTCAAGAAGAGTTTTTTCATACCTTCAATGCCTTGTTAGAGGGTAATCAACAAATAATATTGACATCGGATCGCTACCCCAAAGAAATTGAAGGGGTTGAAGATAGATTGAAGTCTCGTTTTGGCTGGGGGTTAACGATTGCGATCGAACCACCAGAATTAGAAACTCGCGTCGCGATCATCAAGCGTAAAGCCGAAGAGAATAAGATCAATCTAGCTGACGAAGTTGCTTTTTTTATTGCAAAGCGTTTGCGTTCAAATGTTCGAGAATTAGAAGGCGCATTGAATCGAGTCATCGCGAATTCTAATTTTATGGGGGTAGAGATCACAATCGATTTTGTACGTGAAGCCTTGCGCGATTTACTGGCTCTACAGGACAAATTAGTCACAATTGAAAACATACAAAAAACCGTTGCAGAGTATTATAAAATTAAAATATCTGATATTCTGTCGGCACGAAGAAGTCGCAGTGTGGCTCGTCCTCGCCAAATCGCCATGGCATTGGCAAAAGAGCTAACTAACCACAGCTTGCCAGAAATTGGCAATCGCTTTGGTGGCCGTGACCACACTACCGTATTGCACGCTTGTCGAAAAATCGAACAGCTAAAAGAAGAAAATCATGATATAAAAGAAGACTATAAGAATTTAATTCGCACCTTGTCTTCATAAATAACAATAATGCTTAGGTAATTTGGGGAACCTGCAATGAAATTTCGCATCAGTCGTGATCAATTTTTAACACCATTACAACTTGTTTCTGGTGCCATTGAACGTCGCCATACTCTTCCAATTCTATCTAACATCCTATTAAAGGTTCATGAAAATTCACTGTGGTTAACGGGTACTGATCTAGAAGTAGAGTTGATTTCTCGTATTGATTTGTCTGAGGACGCTGAAGAAGGCGAAATCACAGTACCTGCCAAGAAACTTGTTGATATTTGTCGTGGCTTATCTGAAGGCGCTGAAATTGAATTTTCGGTTAAAGATAACAAAGCATTGATTAAATCCGGCCGTGGTAAGTATACGCTTTCTACTTTGAGTGCAAATGATTACCCAAATCTTGAGGAATGGTCGGGTGATGTTGAGTTTGTGATTTCTCAAAAAGAACTCAAGCATTTGATTGATTCCACTAGCTTTGCTATGGCACAACAAGACGTTCGGTATTACCTCAATGGTATGTCTCTAGAAACGGAAACGAATTTAGTGCGCACTGTTGCAACGGATGGACATCGCTTGGCTTTATGTAACCTTGATTATCAAACCGCAGAATTACCGGCTCGCCAAGTAATTATTCCGCGTAAAGGGGTAATGGAAATTTCGCGCTTGATCGAGGTAGATGACAGCGCAGTAAAAGTTAAAATTGGTACTAATCACATAAGCATCAAAGCAACGCATTTTGTGTTTACCAGTAAGCTTGTAGATGGGCGCTTCCCAGATCACCGTCGCGTTATCCCAAAAGAAACTACTAAGGAAGTCGTTGCGGACAAAGTTGAGTTGAAGCAAGCTTTTAGTCGGGCTGCTATTTTATCAAATGAAAAATTCCGCGGTGTTCGTTTAAATTTAGCATCTGGTTTAATGAAGATCACTGCCAACAACCCTGAGCAAGAACAAGCTGAAGAAGCAGTAGATGTGACTTATGATGGAGAGGAATTAGAGATAGGGTTTAATGTCGCATACCTAATTGATGTGATGAATAACATTGAAACCGACCATGTTAAGTTTCATTTATCCGATTCAAACGCCAGTG
Source organism: Glaciecola sp. (assembly GCA_023268935.1). Classification (GTDB taxonomy): domain Bacteria; phylum Pseudomonadota; class Gammaproteobacteria; order Enterobacterales; family Alteromonadaceae; genus Opacimonas. The sequence continues at coordinate 28,501 of JALRKK010000112.1, read as the reverse complement.
CATTGATTGAATCTGCACACAATCCTGATGCTTTGTACGTTATTATGCCAATGCGCCTATAGCATTGGCATTTCCCAATTTTATGAGTTGGATACAGTTTAGGTATACTCCAGTTTCGTTGGGTAAACCAAAATGAAACTGGAACAACTCCAACTTACTCAGTTTCGCAATATTGTTCATGCTCACGTTCAACCATCTCATTCGTTAAATATTATTATCGGTGAGAATGGATCTGGGAAAAGCTCCTTTCTTGAAGCCATTCATTATCTTGGTTATGGCCGTTCTTTTCGAACTAATAAGCATCGTTCTGTCATTCAATCAGAAACCAAACAGTTTTCCGTGTTTGCCCAATGCATTGACGAAAATGAGAATAATCATAAAATTGGTCTATTGCGAAATCAAAAAGATGAGTTTTTGTGCTCGATTAATGGAGAAAAATCTCAGCGCTTAGCGGACTTAGTTTCTTATATACCCGTTCAAATATTTACACCACAATCTTCGGATGTGTTATTAGGTGCGCCAAATCAAAGACGTCGCTATATGGATTGGGGATTGTTCCACGTGGAACCATCTTTTTATGTTATATCCTTACACTATATAAAAATTCTAAAACAACGCAATGCACTACTAAAACAACTACAAAAATCGAACTCTACCGATGAGACACAATTTGCTTACTGGAATGCGCAGTTGGCTCAGTACGGGGAAAAAGTACATGTAGCCAGGCAGGGCTATATAGATTCAATAAAAAGCGATTTTACTCGCATTTCAAAGCAATTTTTACCTGAGTTTTTGGTTGAAATATCGTATAATCCTGGGTGGGATCAGTCGATGGATTTGCATACTGCACTTAACAGTAGAATGGCATATGACAAAAAGGTCGGGTACACCTCAATGGGTGTGCATAAAGCTGATTTGAAAGTTTTGGTAGATGGAGTAAACGCGATAGAACGTTTATCTCGCGGTCAACTTAGAATGCTAGTCGCAGCACTGCAATTAGCACAAACGTTACATTTGAATCATCATAGTCAAAAGCAAGGCGTATTCTTGTTGGATGACATAGGTGCTGAACTTGATGTACAAAAACGCGAATTGTTCATAGATGAACTACTCAAAACGGAAACACAATTGTTTGTAACCGCCATTGAGCAAGACCAACTTTCCTTTACACATAAATATAATGATAAAAAAATGTTTCACGTGGAACATGGCCAGGTGAAAGAGGAGCCGTAGCATATGTCTGAAGAAAATAACTATGATTCGTCCAGTATCAAAGTCCTAAAAGGGCTCGATGCAGTACGTAAACGTCCAGGGATGTACATTGGTGATACAGACGATGGCACAGGTTTGCATCATATGGTGTTTGAGGTAGTTGATAACTCAATTGATGAAGCGCTAGCGGGCCATTGTAGTGATATTAAAGTAAAGATTCATACAGACGGTTCTGTATCGGTAAGCGATGATGGTCGTGGTATTCCAACGGAAATTCACCCAGAGGAAGGCGTATCCGCAGCAGAAGTGATTATGACAGTTTTGCATGCTGGTGGTAAATTTGATGATAACTCATATAAAGTATCTGGTGGTTTACACGGAGTGGGTGTTTCTGTTGTGAATGCGTTATCACATAAACTACGTCTTCGCATAAAGCGCAGTGGCAAAACGCACGAGCAAGAATATAAACATGGCGAGCCAGTAGCACCATTAGCTGTGGTAGGAGAAACGTCCTCTACAGGAACTGAGATCCGGTTCTGGCCGAGTACTGATACCTTCACCAATACAGAGTTCCACTATGATATTCTGGCTAAACGCTTAAGGGAATTATCTTTTCTTAACTCTGGTGTTTCGATCATTCTAGAAGATGAACGCGATGGAAAAACCGATCATTACAAATACGAAGGTGGTATTCAAGCATTCGTGGAATATTTGAATGACAAAAAGACTCCAATACACCAAAAAGTATTTCATTTTAATAGCGAACGAGATGATGGCATTGCAGTTGAAGTGGCGATGCAATGGAACGATTCATTTCAAGAAGGTATTTTCTGTTTCACCAATAACATACCACAAAGAGATGGTGGCACTCACTTAGCTGGTTTCAGAGCCGCATTGACTAGAACCCTTAATAACTACATGGAAAAAGAAGGGCTCAACAAGAAAAATAAAAACGCAACGAATGCAACTGGTGACGATGCTCGTGAAGGCTTAACTGCGGTAATCAGTGTAAAAGTACCGGACCCTAAATTTTCATCGCAGACCAAAGATAAGCTAGTATCATCTGAAGTGAAATCTGCAGTAGAAACCGCGATGGGTGAGTTGTTAACAGAATTCTTGCTTGAGAATCCAAATGATGCCAAAACCATTGTTGGTAAGATTATTGATGCAGCTCGTGCTCGTGAAGCCGCACGCAAAGCAAGAGAAATGACACGTCGTAAAGGCGCCTTAGACTTAGCCGGTCTACCTGGTAAGCTTGCTGACTGCCAAGAAAAAGATCCGGCTTCATCAGAACTATATATAGTGGAGGGTGACTCTGCGGGTGGTTCAGCTAAGCAAGGTCGTAACCGTAAAAATCAAGCTATACTGCCATTAAAAGGAAAGATCCTGAACGTCGAAAAAGCACGGTTTGATAAAATGCTATCTTCTCAAGAAGTAGCGACCTTAATCACCGCGTTAGGTTGTGGGATTGGCCGGGACGAATACAACCCTGATAAATTGCGTTATCACAGTATTATTATCATGACTGACGCAGACGTCGATGGCTCGCATATTCGAACTTTATTATTAACTTTCTTTTATCGTCAAATGCCTGAGATCATAGAGCGTGGCTATGTCTATATTGCACAACCACCACTTTATAAGATTAAAAAAGGCAAACAAGAGCAATATCTTAAAGACGATGACGCGTTAAATGCTTATCTTACTGCTATCGCTGTGGACAACGCAGCCTTAATCACTGAAGACGGTGCGCCCGGTATTTCAGGTGTTGCACTAGAAACTTTAGTTAAACAATATCAAAGTGTTGATAAGATGATTGGGCGTATGCAGCGCAAAATGCCACTTGCCATCTTGAAACAGCTTGTCTATAGCCAAGTGCTAACGACCCAGGATCTGAAAGATGAAAATAACCTAGTATCTTTTGGTAAAAATCTTGTCGATACATTAACGGAAGATGAAGTTGATGGAGCAACTTATTTAGCTGAGGTAGGTAAAGACGAAGAATTAAATAACTATTATTTAGCCATCACTATGCGTATGCATGGAATAGACTATACCTATCACATTGGTCAAGATTTTGTTGAATCGAGTGAGTATCAAAAAATAGCACAGTTGAATGCGGCTATAAATGGGATGATGGGAGAGGGTGCTTATGTGCAACGTGGAGAAAGAACAAAATCTGTAGCTGAATTTGTTGAGGTAGTGGATTGGTTACTGAATGAAGCTAAACGCGGTCAGTATATCCAGCGCTACAAGGGATTAGGTGAAATGAATCCAGAGCAGTTATGGGAAACTACCATGGATCCCGAGACTCGTCGCATGCTGCAAGTTACTATTGAAGATGCGATTGGTGCTGATCAGTTATTTACCACTTTGATGGGGGATCAAGTTGAACCTCGTCGTAACTTCATCGAGGAAAATGCATTAAACGTTGAAAATCTTGACGTTTGATTGTGTAAACTGATTAAAAAAACTGTGCGGTTGCACAGTTTTTTTTTGCCAAAATTGTTCTATCATTGTAATTAGATATCGAGGTGATACATGATCAAAATTACGCCCAACCTAGAAATTAGTGAAGATGAGATAGCGTTTTCTGCAATCAGATCGATGGGCAGCGGCGGGCAAAATGTCAATAAAGTATCGTCAGCGATTCATTTGCGATTTGATGTGAATAACTCCTCGTTACCCGAAACATATCAAAAGCGCTTACTGGAACTCAGTGATTCAAGGATTACAAAAGACGGTATCGTTATCATTAAAGCACAAACGCAACGTACTCAGGAACGTAATAAAGAAGAAGCAATAAAAAGGTTAGTCGCACTAATAAGGTCAGTGACAATTGAGCAGAAAATCAGGAAGGCGACGAAACCTAGTTTTACCGCTAGAAAGAAAAGGGTAGATAGTAAAAAACGCGCAGGCCTGACAAAAAGCTTGCGCGGTAAAATCGACTTTTGAGACTTAAAGTTGTGAAATCGTGATGCTTGGCGTAACACCAGGGCTGATCGTAAAACGATAAGTCCCCGTTTCACTGGGGGTGAACTGAAGGTTATAAATTGCAGCCCCGCAATGTAACGTGAATGCCTCATTTGTAGTTAAAATACCTAAAGAAGAAAGCGAACCGCAATTATGTTCACTAGAATACACTGCGTCAGCCAGCTTAAAGTCATAAGGTTGGCCATCTGCAATCAATTCAATATCAACAATATAGTTTGATTCTAAAAGGCGTAATTGATGTTTTGCGTCAGCTTCCCACCAATTAAATACGCCACGTAAATACATGGACGAATAATCACGAGTATCTGACTCCACTGGTAATGGCAAGTATTCACGAATGTTCAGTGAAGAACTGCAACCAACTAATGCTATAGCGGCAATTGATAGGGTGCCAATCAATTTTATGCTTTTCATCATCATAGCTAAACCATATTACTTTTGTGCTAATAAAGAGATATCTGCAGTCGTCAAAAATAATTCACGTAAAGCCTGCAATAAGGCAAGTCGATTGTTGCGTAATTTCTCTGCGTCAGCCATTACCATCACATTATCAAAAAACTCATCTACTGGCGCTTTCAACGTGGCAAGAGACGCTAGCAGTTCAGAATAATCAGCTGAATTATTAAGTTTTGACTGCTGTGCTTGTATCGCTAAGAACAAGGCATGCTCAGCCTCTTCTTCAAGTAACATCGGATCAATGGAACCGCCAGCAAATGATTGCTTGCTTAAAATATTAGCAACTCGTTTATTTGCAGAGGCAAGTGAAGCCGCTTCCGGTAAAGTAATAAACTGTGAAACCGCCGCCACTCGTGCAGCAAAATCGGCTGGTTTGGTTACATTACGTGCTTCAACTGATTGTATAACTTCTGTGGAGAAGCCTTGGTCTTGATACATGGCTCGGAAACGTGCAATTACAAAATCTGTAGCATCTTGTAATGCGTTTGCATGAGATAATTTATCACCGTAAAGTTCTATGGCTTTATCAAGTAAAACCGAAATGTCTAAAGCATAATTGCGCTCAGTAATGATCCGCAGTACGCCAATCGCAGCACGACGTAATGCAAATGGATCCTTGTCACCTTTAGGTAACATACCAATACCAAATATACCCGCTAAGGTATCGAGTTTATCGGCTAGTGCTACACAAGCAGACACATCGCTGGAAGGAATCACATCACCCGCCCCACGAGGTAGATACTGTTCCTCAATGGCTAACGCAACCAATTCTGATTCTCCATCGTGCAGGGCGTAGTATTTGCCCATAACACCTTGCACATCAGGAAATTCCATGACCATTTCCGACATCAAGTCGGTTTTAGATAAAAGGCCTGCACGAGCAGCATCTACTGTGTTGGTTTCTATTTCTGAGGCAATAAATTCAGCAAGTTGACTAATACGATTAACCTTCTCAGCCATAGTACCAAGCTGCTTTTGGAATAAAATACTTTCCAGTTCAGGCAAGCGATCCGCTAGTGATTTTTTCTTATCGGTATTAAAGAAAAACTCTGCATCTGCTAGACGAGGACGGATGACTTTTTGATTGCCCTCAATAACATGTTCAGGTGCACTTGAAGCGATGTTACTGACGAATAAGAAGATATTTGACAAAGAACCATCTTCGTTCAGTAAAGGAACATATTTTTGGTCGTCTTTCATCGTATAAATTAATGCTTCTTTTGGCACTTCTAAGAATCGTGCTTCAAACGAGGCTTGCATGACAACAGGATATTCGACCAGCGATGCAATTTCCTCTAGCAAGTCTTGATTATAATCCGCGCGTAAACCAAGTGATGCTGCTTGCTCGTCTAATCCATCTGCAATGGTAGCACAACGCGTAGCAAAGTCTGGATAGACATAATGCGCTTCACATTCGGTTTGATATGCATCTGCATGAGGAAGGGTAAAGAGTGACTCACCATGGAAACGATGACCTTGTATTGTGTTACCCGAGGTGATGTCTAAAACGGTAGCAGGTAAAACTTTATCACCAAACATGGCCGTGAAAGTATGGGCTGGACGAATAAACTGAACATCAGAGCTGCCCCAACGCATAGGTTTTGGAATCGGTAACTTTGCGACGGCTTGTTTAACTAAATCTTCGATCAGAGCCGCAATCGGTTGGCCTGTCACTTGTGCTTTATGTAACAGCCACTCGCCTTTATCTGTGACTAATTTTTCTGCTTCTGATACGTCAATGCCATTGCCACGAGCCCAACCTAGCGCAGCTTTCGTTGGTTGACCGTCAGCATCAAATGCGGCGCTCAACGCTGGACCACGTTTTTCAACAACTTTGTCAGGTTGTTGTTCGGTAAGATCCAATAATTGTACGGCTAAGCGACGAGGCGCTGCATACCATTTTATTTCGCTATAGGTGAAATCAGCATCGCTAACAGCTTGAGCAAAATGTTGCGCAAAACTGGAACCTAGATTTTTTAATGCTTTAGGTGGAAGTTCTTCTGTGCCGATTTCAACAAGTAAGGTATTGGTTAACATTAGGCATCGTCCTTTGGGCACATTGGGAAACCAAGCGCTTCTCGCGCCGCATAATAATTCTCTGCTACTGCTTTGGCGAGGGTGCGTACACGCAATATGTAGCGTTGTCTTTCGGTAACCGAAATAGCATGACGTGCGTCGAGTAAGTTAAAAGCATGAGAGGCTTTCATAACTTGCTCGTAAGCTGGCAGTGGTAGATTTTGCTCTATCAGATGTAGAGCGTCTTTTTCGTTTTGGTCAAATGCAGCAAACAACGCCTTTACATCAGCATGCTCGAAGTTATAGGCCGATTGTTCTACCTCGTTCTGGTGGAACACATCGCCATAGGTTACTTTGCCAAATGGCCCCTCTGTCCAAACGAGGTCGTAGATACTATCCACGCCCTGAACGTACATTGCTAGACGCTCTAGTCCATAAGTAATTTCACCCGTTACCGGTTTGCACTCTATACCACCTACTTGCTGGAAATAGGTAAACTGAGTGACTTCCATACCATTGAGCCATACTTCCCAACCTAAGCCCCACGCCCCAAGGGTTGGAGACTCCCAATTGTCTTCAACAAAACGAATATCGTGTACCAGTGGGTCAAAGCCTAGTTCTTTAAGCGAATCAAGATACAATTCTTGTATGTTAGACGGGGAGGGTTTTAACATTACTTGGAATTGATAGTAATGTTGTAGACGATTTGGATTTTCGCCATAACGGCCATCTGTCGGTCGACGACAGGGCTGAACATATGCGCTCGAAATTGGTTCTGGACCCAGTGAGCGCAAGAACGTCATAGGATGAAATGTCCCGGCACCGACTTCCATATCTAAAGGTTGAATAATGACACATCCTTGACGTGCCCAATAATCTTGCAAGGCGAGAATGAGGCCTTGAAAAGTTTTTACATCATATTGAGACATAACAGGTAATAATCTATGTGTTGCTCTTAAAAATTTGCTCTAGAGTATACCTTGAAGTGACTTATCTGAGTAGCCTAAATGTGTGAGAAAGCTTACAAAATGTACGAATTATGGCTGTGGATAATATTTTTGCAGTCGTTCAACCTCATCCATAATTTTACTTTCATATTGAGCTTCGATAGATTCTCTTGCCTTGTCTTCTAAACGTCTTTCTTTTTTGCTCAGTGCCGAACGTTTCTCATGGGTAGCAAACTGTGCAATTGCATCATGTAATGTATAAATGGCTGGGTATTCTTTCCGAAAATCTGGCGCTGGTAATATTGGTAAAGCATTTAATAAGTTCGTTAAGCGTATAACGCCTTCAGATAGGTCACATTGTTGCTGTGCCATGGCCATAGCAATTGTGCGCACTGAAACCATTATGTTTTCGATACGTTCGGTACGCATTTTCGCTTGTTTGCTGTTTTGTTGTTTGAGTTGAAATAACAACTTACCGGCATAAAAGCCCAATCCTAAGATGATCAGTAAGCCCAATATGATACCAACTTCAAGCACGCTTTATTCCCTTATCTAAAATCATTTATATCAATAGCATCAAACTGTGCAAAGGGATCATCAGGATTCGTATCCTTATCTTCCGCATCGTTATTGATACCAAGCAAATCACATAAAATTTGATGGCGAGACATACAGTTATCCAAATATTGTTGGTCGTCGTTATTGAGGACCTTTCCAGAGTCGAACTGATCGAGTAACGTTGATAATCTTTGATCAGCCTCTAACGCGGCAAGTTCTTGCGCGGGTGTTGCATACTTTGGCTTCACTGGTTTAGGTGCTGAGGCTTGTTTAGGTGTTAAATCTATTTTCTTTTTACTGCCAATACGAGGATCAGTTTTGCCTTGGCTAACATTTGTTTGCTGGTGTTGCGCGACAGAATGTCTAGATCCTGGCTGATTGCCCTTTGGCTTTTTAACTTTTGGGGCGTTTTTACTGCGTGTAGGTTTGCTGGTGTGTGATTTGGCAACACCTATACTACCTGGTTTACGTGATTTTTTACTATGTGCCATGTGATGCTATATCAGTGAATAACGTACTCATTATACCTTAAGTCCAGCTCGACTGTTACTTTTTTACCGAGTGAATAGCATGATATCTTGCTGAATCAGCTTGAGATGGTAGCCATATTCCTGAGCAATGAAGCGTGCTGTATTATCTGAATAAAAACAAATATGAGTCGGGTCGTGAATATAGCGCCAAGTGGTAAATGCATCGCGACTCTTGACCCTTTGGGTCATGACGATTAAGCAGCCATCTGATTTGAGCATAGTATGCCACTGAGCCCATGTATTTTTCGCTTCATAGATATGCTCAATAGTTTCTGTACTGACAATAAAATCATATTCTTGTTCAAGATTGTCAGTATATGCAGCGAAGAATTTATCATACACGTGCATGGTAAACCCAAGTTCATATAGTTGCACTGCAAGTGCTGGTGCTTTCCCACAACCGAAATCTATGCCAGTAATGTTAGATGTAGGCTGTCTATATTTAGGTGTAATTGCAGTGTTGGCGTGTTTTTCCGTAACGTTTTTTAGCCAAGCCTCAGAGGTTGGTTGCTCAACGTTGAAATGCTCACCAATATGCGGTACCACTTTATTGAGAAAACGCATATAACCCAGATCACCAATTTGATTAGTATGTAAGTCGTATTCATTGCGCTCGATTTGTGGTTCCACGTGGAACTTTTCTGGCACCCATACTAATTCACAATCATTACATTGATAGTAATCTCGTTGAAGCGGTTTACTGCTTTGGTGGAAGGGATGAGAACGGGGCGATGAACATAAAGGGCAGAGCATGATAATATTTTCTTCCGGCCAAGAAAAAAGGTGATAACGAATTATCACCTTTGTAAACTTGCTAGACAACACTTCTCCCGTATTTACCCAAAGGTAAGGGTGCTACCTGCAACTCTTCTTTTTATTATTTTTGACAGAGTATAGCTTGTTGTTCTGGGTCTTCCTAGACACTTTATCGTAATCGTCCGTCAATGGATAGCTAGATTACACGAAAATTTCTCAATGACAAGCTTTTTTGTAAAAAAAATGTAAAAGTTGCAAAAAATGTTGTTTTCTTAATCAATACTTAATACAAGCCAGCCAGGTATTGAGATAAGATCTCAATATCTTCGTCAGTTAGCTTCTTAGCAATGTCGCGCATCATGGCGTTCATATCGTTGTTGCGATCGCCAGAACGGAACATTTTAAGTTGTGCTGCGGTGTATTCAGCGTGTTGACCACTGATGTCAGGGAAACCGGCCAAGCCCATGCCGTTACCACGTGGACCATGACAAGCGATACACGCTGTGATTTTGCGTTCTGCGTCACCGCCGCGATATAAGGCTTCACCAGCAGGAATGACATCTTCAGGAGCCGCACCGATCTTGCTTTCTTGATTTTGGTAATATGCAGCAATATCTAACATATCTTGTTCAGATAGAACGTTAGCTTGCATACCCATAATGGCATTATTACGACCTTCTTTACCACCTGTTTGCATGGCGAGTTTGAATTCTTGCAACTGTTTCACTATGTAGTTGGCATGTTGTCCTGCTAATTTTGGATTCATTGGTATTGAACTGTTGCCATCGGTACCGTGACAAGCCGCACACACAAGAGTTTTTGCTTTCCCTGCTTCTGCATCACCTACCGGTGCATCGTTCGCGGTTGCGAAAGCACTAACAAGTGATAAACAGAAGAACAAACCTAGTTTTTTCATATTGCTTCTCTTAAAACGATAAAATTAAAAATTACGCAGCCACTACGCATGGTTAATGTGCCGTGTTATTATGCATATATTACACGCTTAGCTTTCGATACAAAACATTTGCGCGCGAATATTAGCATGAAATTCTGATATTTGGTACATACTATGTCGGCAACCTAGTGTTCGTCGTTAGCAAAAATCAAAAGAGATCAATGAGTTATTATACAAAAGCCAAGTTTTTAACCAGTGCACCTGACATTCGTCATTTAGACCAAAGTAGCGGTATTGAAGTTGCATTTGCCGGGCGTTCCAACGCTGGCAAATCCAGTGCGTTAAACACGTTAACCAGACAAAAAAACCTGGCCAGGACCAGTAAAACTCCTGGTCGAACCCAAATGATCAATGTCTTTGAGCTAGAAGAAGACAAGCGTTTAGTAGACTTACCTGGGTATGGTTTTGCAAAAGTGCCCCTAGCTATGAAAATTAAATGGCAAAAGTCATTGGGCGAGTACCTTGAAAAACGTGAGTGCTTAAAAGGGTTAGTTGTATTGATGGATATCCGTCATCCACTCAAAGACTTAGACCAAGACCTGATTCGTTGGGCGGTATCTGCAAACATTCCTGTCCTGTGTTTATTGACTAAAGCCGATAAGCTCAAGTCCGGTAAACGCAAAGCTCAACTTATGATGGTTCGCGAGGCTGCTTTGGCGTTTATGGGGGATGTCACGGTTCACGCCTTTTCATCACTCAACCGTTTAGGCCTGCCTGAACTCGAAAAGACGTTGAATAACTGGTTGGATGTCGCGCCAATAGCCAATAAAAAACCCCTAGCAGAAGACTAGGGGTTTGAACATACTACAAAGAGAAACACACAAAAACTATATAGATAGAGTGTGTTTATTTGTATAAGTTCCATTTAGTTAAACTTTTTTATCACTAAAAAGGACAGCGATATGCCACCGATTGAAATGCTAATTCCATTTGTTGTTGCTGCTTTTTTAATGAATATCTCACCAGGGCCATCCAATCTATATGTTATGGCACGATCAATTGCTCAAGGTATTTCTGGTGGAATTGCTGCTACAGTTGGGCTTGCAGTTGGAGGTCTGGTGCATGTTGTGGCAACGGTTTTAGGTTTATCAACCCTCTTTAAATACTCCCCAACACTATATATGGCAATGAAACTTCTAGGCGCTGCATATTTGGTGTATCTCGGTATTCAATATTTTTTGACTAAATCTGTCAGTGACACTATTTCTTCTTCTAAAGGGCATTTAGCCCCAAAAAAACGAACAAACATTTTTTACGAAAGTATAATAGTAGAGGTCTCTAATCCAAAAACTGCCTTATTTTTTCTTGCCTTTTTGCCACAATTTGTTGTTCCTGAAGCCGGTACAATTGAAACGCAATTGTTGATATTAGGAGGTATAGTCGTCGTTACTGCAATACCATGTGATTTGCTTGTTGCGTTTTTTTCCACAAGGATGACACGTTGGATCAAGGACAACCCAAAGGCTCAAATTATTCAAAACAGGGTATCTGGCACTATCTTAGCCGCCATGGGACTATTCATCGCAGGTGAAGAAGTGGTAAATCCGTCCGAACAAAACGTTAATCCATAAAAAAAGCCCCAGCAAATGCTGAGGCTTAAAGCAAAGGTTTAAACAAACCTCTGTACCCTACAAAAGCAAGTTTAAACGAAATTAAACGTAACGCAAGTTTTTTGTAATAAAATTACGAAAAAACTATCAGAAAAAGACTGCATTTGTACCTTTGCAACATTTTATGTTGATAAATTTACAACAATGATGACATTCATTGATGTTTTTCTATATTTTCATCTTGTACTCAATTAATGGGCTTCGTCCCAGTTATCACCCACATCGGCCTCCACAATCAAGGGGACAGAGAGCGATACGGCATTCTCCATAATTCGAATAATGTTAGGAACATGTGTATCAAGTGAATCCTCTTTGATTTCAAACACTAATTCATCGTGTACTTGCATTAACATGTAGACGTCTTGGTTGTCTAATTGGTTGATGTAATCGGCCACCGCGAGCATCGATAACTTAATAATATCCGCAGCAGTTCCTTGCATGGGTGCATTGATTGCCGCACGTTCAGCTCCTGCTCGTTGTGCGCCATTGGAGGATTTGATGGCTGGTAAGTATAAACGTCTGCCGTAAACTGTTTCCACATAACCTGTAATTTTTGCCGCTTCCCGTGTCGATTCCATGTAATGTTTTACACCAGGATAGCGCTCGAAATAGGTGTTGATGTATTGACCAGCTTCACCACGCGGAATATTGAGTTGTTTAGCCAGTCCAAATGCGGACATACCGTAAATCAAACCAAAGTTTATGGCTTTTGCTGCACGACGTTGTTCGGTTGCAACGTCCTCTAAAGCCACGCCAAATACTTCGGCGGCTGTTGCCCTATGCACATCAAGCCCTTTGGAAAACGCATTCAACAACCCTTCGTCTTGCGATAGGTGTGCCATGATCCGCAATTCAATTTGTGAATAGTCTGCCGCAACCACTTTGTAACCTGGACGAGCAATAAACGCTTTGCGCACTTTGCGTCCTTCCTCATTGCGGATGGGAATGTTTTGCAGATTAGGTTCAGTGGAAGATAAGCGACCAGTTGCTGCCACGGCCTGCTGATATGAGGTGTGCACACGCCCACTGCGATGATCGATCATTTGCGGCAGTTTATCGGTGTAGGTGTTCTTGAGTTTAGTTAAACCACGAAACTCCATAATCGCAGCGGGTAATTGATATTGCAGTGCGAGTTCTTGAAGTACTTCTTCAGCGGTGGATGGGGCACCTTTAGGAGTCTTTTTGACAACGGGCAGCCCCATCTTTTCAAATAAGATATGCTGAAGTTGCTTTGGAGAGCCTAAATTAAATGATTCACCAGCCAGTTCATGTACGTGTTTTTCGAGCTCCATGATCCGAACTGCTAAAGCCTGTGAGTGCTGAGCTAGCCGTTGTGAGTCGATTAAGACGCCGTTTTGTTCCATTTGCGCAAGTACATTAGACAACGGCACTTCGAGTTTGTGTGCCACATTCGCTAGTGCTGGAGTGGCAACCAGCTGAGGCCAGAGTACTTGATGTAAGCGATACGTAATATCCGCATCCTCTGCAGCATAAGGCGCAGCTACCTCTAAATCAATTTGATTAAACGTTAAGGCTTTTGCGCCTTTACCGGCAATATCTTCATACTTAATGGTTTCATGACCAAGCTGGCTCAACGACAAATCATCCATGTTGTGTTTTTGCACACTATTGAGTGCATACGACTCCAGCATGGTATCAAAGGTGACACCGCATAGAGCGATATCGTAATTGGCCAGTACATTTTGATCGTATTTGATGTTGTGGCCGATTTTCTGTGGCTTGGGGTTTTCGAGTAATGGCTTTAACTGTGCTAAAACCTGCTCTCTTGGCAATTGCTCCGGGGCTCCAGGATAATCATGCGCAACAGGTATGTAGCAGGCTTGATTAGGACCTACACACAAAGAAATACCAACTAGTTCAGCTTCGCGATAATGCAATGATGTGGTTTCCGTATCAATAGCAAATAAAGGCGCTTGCTCACAGCGCTCAATCCATTGTTGTAAGTGTGCTTCACTTAATACCAGTTCATACGCATCGCGATTGATGGGTGGTTGCTCTACTGTTGGTACGTTCGGAGCAGACGTATCGGCATGGGTGGTATTCGGTGAAGTCACTGCGATTACGGGTGAGGTGACTTTTGGAGTGAAATTGTCACCACTGACTTCTTTGTACCAGCGCTTGAATTCGTAAGTTTGATATAGTTCAGCAAGCGCGTTATTGTCGGGTGTTTTTATATCTAAATCGGTCACTTCGTAAGGTAGGTCAAGATCCACTGCGATCGTGGCAAGCTCGTATGACAATCTTGCTTCTTTTTCGTACTGCAACATCTTAGGTGCAAGTGTCTTGGCCCCGCGGAACGCCAACGTCTGAATTTGATCTAAGTTGTTGTAAATATCCTCAATCCCACCAATACCCTGCAATAGACCTAATGCAGATTTGGCTCCTACACCAGGGACTCCAGGAATATTGTCGACCTTATCACCTTGTAACGCTAATAAATCAATAATGAGTTCTGGACCAACGCCAAACTTTTCAACAACGCCAGCTGGATCCATCACGACATTGGTCATGGTGTTGACTAGAGTAACGTGCTCATTAACCAACTGTGCCATATCTTTGTCACCAGTACTTACAAGGGTTGGGATCCCCTTGGCCGAGGCTTTTTTGCATAAGGTGCCAATTACATCATCTGCTTCAACGTTCTCTTCTACTAATAAGGGCAAACCCATGGCTTTTATGATGGCATGTAATGGCGCAATTTGACTACGCAAGTCATCTGGCATAGGAGGTCGGTTCGCTTTGTATTCAGGGTAAATGTCATCGCGGAATGTTTTACCTTTGGCATCAAAAACCACCCCAATATGCGTCGGTTGATAGGTGTTTAGCAGACTTTTTAGCATATTAATCACACCATAAATGGCATGAGTGGCTTGCCCTTGGGAATTGGACATTGGCGGCATGCCATGAAAGGCGCGGAATAGGTACGATGAACCATCGACAAGAATGAATGGAGCAGGACTGTCTGACATGTGAATACTTATAGTTATGACGTATGGCTACATGATGCCACACCTTGATTTTATTGGCTATAGGGGAAGATCTTTAGATTTAAAAGCTGTGGATAACTTTGTGGTTAAACTTGAATTTTAGGCATCTAAAAGAGTTCAATTATTATGAACAAGCGAAAAAAATGAAGTTAAATTACGGTCCGATGTAAAGGTGGTTCTAGTTGTTATAATACGCGCAATGAAGTGGTTGCGACCCCGAACAAGAGAATTCTTGTCGAAAATGTATTATTCAATCATCCTGATTCTCTGGAACAAATTTAGCAAGCTATCAATTAAAACACAACTACAAATTCAGAAGATTTTCTAAAGTTCTCATTTTATTAGAAAAAAATACTGGTAAGGGGTTTCGCTTTTGTGTCGACAGGCACATAATAGGGTAAATTCATCATTATCACTTACAAATATGCAATATCAGTCTATTATTCGCATTTTAGGTTTGCTCGCAGCCTTATTCAGTGTGACGATGTTGCCCCCTGCATTTGTATCCTTATTTTATCAAGATGGCTCAGGTTTACCCTTTGTCCTTGCTTTTTTTACTTGTATCATTACAGGCTTGGTGTTTTGGTATCCGAACCGTCATCACAAACGCGATTTGCGTGCCAAGGAAGGTTTTTTGATAGTGGTGTTGTTTTGGATCGTGTTAGGTAGTTTTGGTGCGGTGCCTTTTGCGTTGCTTGAACAGCCAAACATGTCACTCACGGATGCGTTTTTTGAATCCTTTTCCGGATTAACTACCACCGGTGCCACCGTGATTGAAGGCATCGAGTTTTTACCTCAATCGATGCAGTTTTATCGACAGCAACTACAGTGGCTAGGAGGTATGGGGATCATTGTATTGGCGGTCGCTATCTTACCGCTTTTAGGTGTGGGTGGTATGCAGCTGTATCGCGCAGAAACCCCAGGACCGGTTAAAGACACCAAAATGACCCCGCGAATTGCTGAAACTGCCAAACAATTGTGGTTTATTTACCTAGGTTTAACGACGGCTTGTACCGTTGCGTATTATATGGCGGGAATGGACTGGTTTGATGCCATATGTCATGCGTTCTCCACTATCGCCATTGGTGGATTTTCCACTCATGATGCGAGTTTAGGATATTTTAACTCACCGCTGATTAATTTTGTGTGCGTGATATTTTTGTGGATCGCCGCGCTGAATTTTGCGCTTCACTTTGCCACGGTTTCAGGTCGTTCGCTCAAACACTACTGGCGGGATCCGGAGTTTAAAGCGTTCTTTGTCATTCAATTTGCCGTCATTGCGGTATGCTTCTTGGTGCTCATACAACACAGTTATTATGAGTCTGCCGAAATTGCTTTTGACCAAGCCATGTTCCAAGCTGTCTCTATTAGTACCACGGCTGGGTTTGCGACAACGGATTTTTCGGCATGGCCGGTGTTTTTGCCTTTGTTATTGATATTTTCGAGTTTCATTGGTGGCTGCGCCGGTTCAACGGGTGGTGGTCTCAAAGTTATCCGTGTGTTTTTGCTCTACCTGCAGGGTAAGCGTGAGGTGAATCGCTTGATTCACCCCAAAGCCATTTATTCTGTCAAACTTGGCCAGCGGGCGATGCCTGATCGCGTGATTGAAGCGGTGTGGGGATTTTTTGCGGCCTATGCAATTGTGTTTGTAGTGATTATGATTGCTTTGCTCGGTACTGGCATGGATGACATTACTGCATTTACCGCTACAGCGGCGACGCTAAACAATTTGGGTCCAGGCTTAGGTCAAGTGGCAAGCACCTATGCAAGTGTGACCGATTCAGGTAAGTGGATCCTAGTTTTGGCCATGTTGTTCGGACGCTTAGAGATATTCTCTTTATTGGTTCTGTTTTCTCCGACCTTCTGGCGCTCGTAAATTCGTATTTCGTATAGAAAGAATGCTTAGAAGAAAAATGCCGTCGGTTGGAACAGCTTTTCCACATCTGGAATGTATTTTTTATCTACCAAGAACATGATGACATGGTCATCCGCGTGAATGACGGTATCTGAATGAGCAATGATTACAGCATCATCCCGCACTACCGCGCCAATGGTTGTGCCCGGTGGGAGTTTGATATCACCGATGGCTCTGCCAACCACTTTTGAGGTTTTTTCATCGCCATGGGCAATGGCCTCAATGGCCTCTGCCGCGCCACGCCGAAGTGAGTAGACATTAACGATATCGCCTTTGCGCACATGAGTCAGCAGCGCGGAAATAGTGGCTTGCTGCGGTGAAAACGCAATATCGATATCGCCACCCTGGACGAGATCCACATACGCGCTTCTTTGAATTAGCGTCATGACTTTTTTGGCACCCATGTGTTTGGCTAACATGGCCGACATGATATTGGCTTCATCGTCATCCGTCACCGCGATAAAGGCATCAATGTTGTCGACGTTTTCCTCATCCAATAATTCAAAACTCGAAGCATCGCCATTAAGTACAATCGTGTTGTCCAAATTACCGGACAAAAATTTGGCGCGTTTTTCATTAAATTCAATCAGTTTGACGTAGTGATTGTGCTCCAAACGTCGAGCTAGACCAGCGCCAATCAAGCCACCCCCAGCAATCATGATACGTTTGTAGTTGGTTTCGAGCTTTTGTAGCTCAGACATGACCGCGCGAATATGTTTGGTATCCGCAATAAAAAAGACCTCATCATCGGCTTCAATGACGGTTGTCCCTAATGGACGAATTGGGCGCCCACGACGATAAATCGCTGCAACTCGGGTCTCCACATTGGGCATGTGCGCTTTTAAGGCCGATAATGCATGACCAACCAGTAGACCACCGTAATAGGCTTTTACTGCGACTAACGAGGCCTTACCTTCGGCAAATTCAACGACCTGCAATGCACCAGGATAATCAATCAAGCGTTTGATGGCTTTGGTCACTAGCTGTTCGGGCGCAATAATGTGATCAACGGGAATATCTTGATGTTTGAACAATTGGTCTTTGTAGACCACGTATTGTTCGGAGCGAACTCGGGCGATTTTGGTTGGTGTACTAAAGATACTGTGGGCAACTTGGCAGGCGAGCATATTCGATTCATCCGAATTCGTTACCGCAATCAGCATATCCGCGTCTTCGGCCCCCGCTTGGCGTAACACGTCTGGGTGCGACCCTATGCCTTGCACGACTTGGATGTCCAATCGATCTTTTAGGCTACTCAACGCACCCTCATTTGCGTCAATTAACGTAATGTCGTTTTTTTCACCGACTAGGTTCTCTGCAAGGGTGCCACCGACTTGGCCTGCGCCAAGAATGATTATTTTCATGCCAGTTTACGCCATGTTGTATACGTCATGCATCACTGTGTTTGTGCAGTAGTGCGTAATAAAATCCATCACATTGTGCCGTATTGGGGGTAATTTGCAATCCTATTGCCCCATAATTAGTAAAATCGTTAAGTATTTCAGTCGGTAATGCTGCCAGCGTCGCATCTGAGTGCCGGCCTAAAAAGGCTTGGATCTGCTCTGCATTTTCGCTTTGCAAAATAGAGCAGGTGGCGTATAACAGACGCCCGCCAGGTTTTAAGACCTGCCACAGTTGCTCGAGGATATGCTGCTGCGTGACGCGCAGTTGGTCGATATCTGAGGCTTTACGCAGCCAACGAATATCAGGGTGTTTGCGGATCACACCCGTAGCAGAACACGGAACATCACATAAGATAAAATCATACTGCCCACAGGCCTCATCCCCCCAGTGCTGAGGGTTGCCTGCATCGGCACATAACAACGTCGTTTCAAGGCCTAGACGAGATAAATTTTCAGATACTCGCTCAAGACGCTTAGCATCATTATCTAGGGCAACGAGTTGACTTAATTTGGGTTGCAACGTTAATAAATGTGCAGTTTTACCACCGGGTGCGGCGCAAGCATCCAAGCCTCGTTCTCCCGGCTTAGGTTGTAAAATATGCGCCGCTAATTGCGCTGCACCATCTTGTACAGCAAACCAGCCAGCATGATAACCCGGAAGCTCTGTCACCACCGCTGGGGTCGCTAAACACAAACCATGAGGCAATGCGTCTACATTGGTGCTATCAATGCCTCGATCTTTGAGCATTTGTTGGTATTTTGTCACTGAAACATAGCGCGGATTGATGCGTAACCACATCGGTGCGGTTTGTTGCATGGCGCTGAGAATATCTTCTAGCTGTTCAGGATATTGCGATTGTAGTTGTTTGTAGAGCCATTTCGGTAATCCAGCTTGTGCGGCATCACCACTGACTTTTTGTTGGGCTAAATCTTCTCGGACAAAGCGCCGTAGCACCGCATTTACTAATCCTTTTAACCCTTGTCCTCCTAAAATGGAAGCCGCTTCAACGGTTGAGCTGACGGCTGCATGATCCGCTACACGCATGGCATAGAGCTGGTAAAACCCAACCATAAGCAAGTGTTCTAAAACTTTTTTGTTACCTTTGAGCGGTTTATCGAGACTGGTTCTGACCCAATGCTGGTACTGAGGTAATTCACGCAAAATCCCATAAACGGCATGTTGTAACCAAGCTTTGTCTTTTTGATTGAGTGCTTGTTGGTATTTGGGTAACACCTGACGAGTAGATTGTCCTTGCTCTAAGATATCGAATAAAGCTTTGGCACTGTTGGCGCGCAGTTTCGCTCCTGGCGTCATAATATGGTTCCTGGAGCAAACCAACTTTGTCTGGCATTGAAGACATCGGCAAAAGGCATGGCTTT
The DNA here is from genome assembly GCA_023268935.1 of Glaciecola sp. Taxonomy (GTDB): domain Bacteria; phylum Pseudomonadota; class Gammaproteobacteria; order Enterobacterales; family Alteromonadaceae; genus Opacimonas. Next base: position 8,761 of record JALRKK010000112.1, on the reverse strand, counting down.
TTTATTTGGGATCTGGCACTGAGTGATACGCAACGCTTGATCCCCAGTTTGCACGACTAAGCCAGTTTTGTCCGCACTTAAAATCGAACCAGGTGGTGCGGTTGACGACCTATACTCTACTTCTGCAGTCCATACTTTGACGGCTTGATCTGCGCATTGAAAAAATGCAACCGGCCATGGATTAAACGCGCGAACATTGCGGGCTAACTGCTCAGCACTCTGTTTCCAATCAATCAAGGCTTCGGCTTTGGACAGTTTTTTAGCGTAGTTGGCAAGCGCATTGTCTTGAGGCTCAGGGCTAAATTCACTTAAATTGTTCAATACGTGAACAAGCGCCTCTGGTCCCTGTTTTGCAAGTTTGTTATATAAGGTGGCACTGGTGTCGCTGGCCTCGATAGGGCAATGGGTCTTAAATAGCATGTCGCCGGTATCAAGCCCTTCATCCATTTGCATAATAGTGACGCCAGTGGCGTCATCACCTGCCCAGATGGCTCGCTGGATAGGGGCGGCACCGCGCCATCGAGGTAGTAGCGAACCGTGTACATTGAGACAGCCAAACCGAGGCGTGTCCAAAACGATTTTGGGTAAAATTAATCCGTATGCGACCACAACCATGACATCGGCATTGAGTGTACCTAGCTCGTCGATGCTTTCTGGTGATTTAAAATTGTCCGGTTGATATACGGCAATATCATGTTGTCGAGCGAGGCTTTTTACTGCGCTAGCAGTGAGTTTTTTGCCTCGTCCCGCGGGGCGGTCAGGTTGCGTGTAGACCGCCACCACATTGTGTGATGAATCCAGTAGCGCTTCTAGGTGATCGGCGGCGAATTCTGGCGTTCCCGCAAAAACGATGTTTAAAGGTGTCACTAAGAGTTCCTGTAATGAATTACGCGTTTGCTCGAGCCGCAAGCCGAGCTTCTTTTTCGAGTTTTTTCATAATGCGTTGGCGTTTGAGTGGGGATAAGTAATCCACAAACAACTTTCCTGCCAGGTGGTCCATTTCATGTTGAATACAAATCGCCAAGAGACCGTCAGCCTCTAATATGAAGGTATCACCTTTTTCATTCAATGCTTCAACTGTGATGCGCTCAGCGCGCTCGACCTTGGCGTAATTTCCAGGTACAGATAAGCAACCTTCTTCATTGATCATGACGCCTTCTTTAGCAATGATCTTTGGATTGATAAATACCCTAGGCTCGTCTTGCGCTTCAGACACATCCATTACAATAACTTGCTTATGAACGTCTACTTGTGTTGCAGCAAGGCCTATTCCGCGCTCTTCTTTCATGGTCTCAAACATGTCAGCGATAAGCGTTTGGATTGTTGCATCGACTGTCGCAACTGGTTTGGCAACCGTACGTAAGCGTTCATCAGGGAAGGTGAGTACTGTTAATACCGCCATGTTCCGTCCTTCAAATTGGTTTCACTGTTAATGAATTAAAGTATAACACTGGATAACCAAGCATAAAAAACTGGACTCTCCGTATTGTGCTTTTGGGCTATTCTAACACCATTCAAAACAAATAGGCGAACGGATAGGTGAACGGTTATGCCCAATCATAGATGGCGATACAATATAATCTTATGGCTGATAGGCGGCATTATGGCGTTTAATCTCGCGGCGCAAGTTCGTCCAACTAAGGTCACAATTCGCAGCGATGCGCTGTGGGATATTTCCGAGTTGTTTCTCAATGAACCATGGTTCTGGTCAAGACTTTGGCGGGATAATCCCGACATCATTAACCCACACTTGATTTATCCAGGTAACAGTATTCGCATTCGCTATGTTGATGGCGAACCTCAGTTTCAGATCCTACGAGCCAAACCGAGCCTGACGTTATCACCTAAGGGAAAGCGCACAGTCAAAATGCCCGAGCCAATTCGGAATTTTGATTGGCAAAAGGTTCTGGCGCAACTTAATCAAGACCGGGTACTCAATTTATCAGAGCGAGGACACGGGCGAATATTAGGCAATCAAAACGGCAGTTTATTGTTTGCCAAACACGATACACTATTTGCGCAATTACCCCAAAACTGGTCGGTAGGTCAGTTACATGCAGTGCGTGAGTCACATATACTCTATTCTATTGATGGTAAGCCACTGGCCACGGTGGCCCATCATATTGCAGATGTTGAAGTTGCTGAGTTGCATAATGAACAACGAGGGTTGGTGAGAGTCTTTGAGCAAAACAAAGAAATCATGCAAGGTGACTGGCTGTTGCCTTCTCAGACAATATTGCCAGAAGATTTGTTTTTGCATGCAGCCCAAGAAGAAGTAGGTGTTGTGATCGGTGGTCTAGAGCCAAGAGAGATATTCGCACAAGGCGATATTGTGATTGTGCAACATGCTGAGCCTTTGTCCGTGGGTTTAATTATGGGGCTATATCAAGCAGGGCCAGATATTCAACACACTGTGCAACGTACAATCTATGTGGATGAATCAAGTTGGTTAGTGCGTGGCGGTATGCCTCAACCTGATTTGAAAGTGGGCGAGGTGGTCATCGTGCATTCGCAAGCGAATTTAAGTTATGGCTATGTGCTCAATGCACAATCTGCTATATCCATCGGAGTGCTTTCAGGCCGTCCATAAGTTGAATCAAAAACTTGGTCGGCTCGAGCATATAGGCTTCATTTTTTTGGAGTCTTACCATGAGCGATACATATAACACATCTATAGCGTCGTATTTGGGCTTATACGAATGTCCTAAGATTGGTTTAGCCACGATTTATCAACTAGCGCAATTGCTTGATGAACCAGTGCATCGATTAGCATTCGTTGCAGATGAGCGCTTGAGTAATATGGGACTGACTCACTCTCAGATTCATTGCATTAAGCGTTACGTAACAGGTACCCCGATACCTTTTAAGTTGCCAAAAGACACGCATTTTGTGCCCTTACATGACAGTCGATACCCTTGCTGGCTCAAACAAATCAGCGATCCGCCTCTGTTTCTTTTTGTGCAAGGTGATGTACGAGTATTAGAAACGGTGGCCATCTCGGTGGTAGGCAATCGTTATCCAAGCGAACCAGCTAGAAAAGTGAGTGAGGCATTATCTCAAGGATTAGCCAAACGAGGGTGGGTCGTTGTTTCTGGTCTTGCTCAAGGCATAGATGCGGCAGCCCATAGTGGCGCGTTATCGGTTGGTGGGGCAACTGTGGCGGTCTTAGGGCATGGGATGAATTATACTTACCCACAAGCGCATAAAGCACTTCGCCAAGAAATTATAGCAAAAGGGGGATGCGTCATTAGTGAGTTTTTACCAAATCAATCAGCCAAACCTTATTTTTTCCCAAGGCGTAATCGCATTGTCAGTGGTTTATCTCATGGTGTCTGCATAATTGAGGCTGGCCTGCGTTCTGGCACTATGGTGACCGCGCAACACGCCATCGCGCAAAACCGAGATGTGTTTGCCATGCCAGGGAGTGTGCTGGATGAGCAGAACTGGGGCTGTCATCAACTTATTCAACAAGGTGCCATGCTACTGAATCATGTCGACGATGTGCTCTCTTTTTATCCAAATGTTGAAAATCTAAGGGCGAGACCCAATGTTGACTTTATAAAAGAAAATAGTAAAACACTCACACAAGACTTGGCAAATCCACTATTGTTAGATAGTGTAGGAATAGATGTAACGTCTGTGGACGATATTGTGAGCCGAACGCAATTACCTATTGCCGAAGTGTTGAGTCAGTTAAGCACATTAGAATTGTCTGGATACGTACAGCAAAGAGCTGGTGGGTATACCAGAATAAGAGGGCGCAATCATGTTTGATATCTTGATGTATTTATTTGAAAGTCTGATTCACAATGAGTCGGAATTTCATTATGACCAAGAAGAGCTGACCGAAGAACTCATCAGAGCCGGCTTTCATCACGATGAGATTTACAAAGCCTTATTGTGGTTAGAGAAACTAGCAGCCTTACAAGAATCAGAGCAAACCCCTTATCTCATTGGTACTAATAACACAGCCATAACGCGTGTGTATTGCGAACCGGAGTTAGCGGTTTTGGATGCCCAAGCACGAGGCTTCATCATGTTTTTAGAACAGATTAATGTTTTGGATAATATTACGCGTGAGATGGTTATTGATCGGGTTATGGAAATCGAAAGCAAAGATTTTGGTCTAGAAGACCTCAAATGGGTTATTTTGATGGTGTTGTTTAATGCCCCGGGTCGTGAAACCGCTTATGCACAAATGGAAAACCTTCTGTTCGATGTTGCCGAAGGGCCGGTGCATTAAGCGCTATTTTGGGGACTTACGTTACCGCTCATGAGTAAAATAGACACAACCCTCTTTAGCAATATGCCGAGCCAGGCGCTGGCTCAAGCTTATGGTGACTGTCCTCAGTGCAATGCTCCGTTACAGCAGAAATTCAGCAAAAAACAATCTTTCATCGGTTGTTCCAACTATCCACAGTGTGAATACATTCATAATCCAAAGAGTGATGATGACAGCACGATTAAAGTCATGTCAGGTACCCCTTGTCCGCAATGTGCCAGTGATTTGGCAATCAAAAAAGGTAAATACGGCATGTTTTTAGGGTGTACCGCATTTCCTGATTGCCATTATATTGGTTCACTCAACCCACAAGCTGACCCAGCAGAGAGTCAGGTTTTTTGTCCGAAATGCAAAACGGGCCATTATGTTGCGCGCATGAATAAATCAGGCAAAACCTTTTGGGGATGTAGTCAGTATCCAAAGTGTGACCATATTACTAATCAACAACCATAATACCTATGAAAGAACTCAATTTATCTGAATTTTGTGAAGCATTTCAGTCCGGACAAGTGATTGCTTATCCGACCGAGGCTGTGTTTGGGCTAGGGTGTGATCCAGACAATTTGGATGCGGTGCAACGAGTGTTGGATACCAAGACGCGTCCTCAAGACAAAGGCGTTATTTTGATCGCCAGTCATTTTGCACAGCTTGAAGCGTATGTGGATAAAGATAAATTGACCGCTGAACAGTGGCAAGCGGCTTGTGATACCTGGCCTGGTCCATATACGTGGATCATTCCCAAACGACCTGAGATATCGGAGTTATTAAGCGGTGGACGCAATAGTCTAGCCGTTCGGGTATCGGCTCATCCAACCGTAAAGGCATTGTGTGACGCGATAAATAAACCGATGGTGTCCACCAGTGCCAATCCTTCAGGGAAAGAGCCCGCAAGGGATCTGTCTCAAATCAAAGACTACTTTGGTGATTCAGTCTATAAAGTCGACGGAGAGGTTGATCGTACCGCCAGACCAAGTAAGATAACGGATGCACTCACCGGTGTGGTGCTGCGCGATTAAACACAAAGCTAGGAAAGAATATGCAAGCGGTGACCGCCCAACAGATCGAACAAGTCAAAGAGTTTTTACTCAAGTTACAAGACGATATTTGTCAAACCTTAGAATTGTCAGATGGTAAAGGCAGTTTCAAAGAGGATAACTGGGAGCGCGCAGAAGGTGGAGGTGGTCGCACGAGAGTGCTTACCCATGGCGCCGTGATTGAACAGGGGGGAGTGAATTTTTCACATGTGTTTGGGTCGCAAATGCCCGCGTCGGCAACGGCCGCTCGCCCTGAACTAGCAGGTCGTAACTTCCAGGCGATGGGGGTATCGCTCGTTATTCATCCTCACAATCCATATATTCCCACCTCACATGCAAACGTGCGCTTTTTTGTTGCTGAAAAAGAAGGTGAGGATCCTATTTGGTGGTTCGGGGGCGGTTTTGATTTGACCCCTTTTTTTCCATTCAAAGAAGACGTTGTGCATTGGCATACGGTAGCCAAGGATTTGTCAGAACCGTTTGGTGAGGATGTGTATCCAAAATACAAGAAGTGGTGCGACGATTATTTTTATCTTAAACATCGCAATGAAACTCGCGGGGTAGGTGGATTGTTTTTTGATGATCTCAATGCGCCGGATTTTGCCTCATCGTTTGCTTATATGCAGGCGGTTGGCAAGGGGTATCTCGATGCGTATATTCCGATTATTGAGCGTCGTAAGAGCTCTGAATACGGTGCAATGGAGCGCGATTTTCAGCTCTATCGTCGAGGGCGCTATGTGGAATTTAACCTGGTCTACGATCGCGGTACCTTATTTGGGTTACAAACCGGCGGTCGCACCGAGTCCATTTTGATGTCGATGCCTCCATTGGCGCGTTGGGAATATAATTATCAGCCTGCTCCAGATTCTGCACAAGGCAAATTATCATCCTTTTTAACTCCACAAGATTGGTTATCGTCAAACAATATCTGATCTATATCAATCTTTGGAACCGATAATGCGCAGCGCATACTGCGCATTGTTCTAGATCAAATCAAATATGTGGGTTCTTCAGCATACTGTGTTTAGTTTAATTACACATAGAGAACACATATTATGAAAACGACATTATTGCCACTTGCTCTAATCGCTGCATCTTCTCTTACTGCTCAGGCATTGGCTTATGAAAAAGGCGACATCCTTGTGCGAGTCGGCGTAACTCAAGTATCCCCAGACGATTCATCTTCTCCAGTATTGGTTGGTGGCGATGCAAGCGTCTTAAATACTAGATTGGCAGTTGATAGTAATGCTCAACTTGGTCTGAACGTTGCGTATTTTTTCACTGATAACATCAATGTTGAACTACTCGCCGCGACGCCCTTTAAGCACGATGTGAACTTAACTGCAAATAATGCCAAGTTAGCAGAAGTCACGCATTTACCACCCACTGTGACAGTGAATTATTTCTTTGCTGAGCCGTCAGCTGTATTGCAGCCATATGCTGGAGTTGGCTTAAACTACACAATCTTTTTTGATGAAGAATTTACGCAAGCCAATCAAGATGCATTAGGTGTGGATGATTTGGAATTGGATGCATCGTTTGGCTTGTCAGCTCAGGTCGGTTTTGATTATATGTTCAGTGATAACTTGGGCTTAAATGCCTCAGTTCGCTATATTGATATTGAAACAGAAGCCACGTTTAACGCAGGTAATGTTGAAACCGTTACGATTGATCCTATGGTCTATACCCTGTCATTAGCGTATAAGTTTTAATAGTTCATCGGTAATAATTACGGTAAAGTACGGGCATTACCATTAGCATGCCTTGAACGGAGTATAATGTGATGCAGTACTTTGCTGTGATGGGCAATCCCATTGCCCAATCTAAATCCCCTTTTATTCACCACATGTTTGCATCTCAAGCTGGTGTGGATATTCAATACGATGCAATACTCGTTGAAAAGCATTTATTTAAGGATGCGGTCGAGGATTTTTTTAGGAAAGAGAAGCACATTGGTCTAAATATCACGACGCCATTTAAGGAAGAAGCGTTTGCGCGTGCGGATGTGTTAACTGATGAAGCCAAAACGGCAGGGGCGGTGAATACCTTATATAAAACCGTTAATGGTTTACTTGGACACAATACGGATGGGCCGGGTTTGATGCAGGATATTTTGCGTCAGGGTCAGGCATTAAAAGACAAGCGGATATTATTGATTGGAGCTGGTGGAGCCGCTCGTGGTGTCATTATGCCTTTTATCAATCAACATGTTGCATCTATCCACATAGTAAATCGCAATGTGCAAAGGGCTCGTGAGCTAGTTCAAGCGTTTTCACATAAGACGCTAACAGCCGGTGGTTTTGATAGCGTGCGTAATGAACGCTATGATGTGATCGTCAACGCGACCACCTTATCCTTACAAAAACAGCTTCCTGATATACCAAAAAATCTATATCAAAATATTGAGATGGCATACGACATGGTATATTTGTCAGGACAAACCACATTCATGCAGCAGGCGATGAAAGCCGGTGCAAAAACCTGCAGTGATGGTTTGGGTATGTTAGTTGGACAAGCAGCCAAGAGCTTTGAGTTATGGACGGGGCAGCGAGTAGATACTACCCCGGTATTAGATGCTTTGCGCTTAGAGCTTAATCGGTAGTTTTACCTAAGTAGACATCCTTTAAAGCGACATAGTTATCGGCGCTTTCTTTTAAGAATGCCATTTCACTATCTTTTAAAGGGCGCCTTTGCTGAACTGGGTTACCGACGTAAAGATACCCCGACTCTAGAGTCTTGTTAGGAGGAACGACTGACCCGGCTCCGATGAATACATCGTCTTGCACTACAGCACCGTCTAAGACAATAGCGCCCATTCCAACTAACACACGGTTACCAATGGTACAGCCATGTAACATACATTTATGGCCTACAGTTACATCCTCGCCAATAATAAGCGGGAAGCCATTCTCTAAAGACTTAGTTATACGAGTAACATGAAGCACGGACCCATCTTGTACATTAGTACGTGCGCCAATACGGATATGATTGACGTCGCCGCGCGCAGCGACTAATGGCCATATACTGACATCATCTCCTAAAGTAATATCTCCATATAAAATGGCACTTTCGTCAACAAAGACCCCTGTACCTAATGAAGGGACCATGCCATCGAACCGTTTGAGCATAATAAAATCCTTGTGGTTGTTAACTAACAGTAATCATTGTAAAGAAAAATAAGGAGTTATGCTTGTGAATTAGACTATTTGCGTGTGTGACAGAAAAAAGTCAGAAATATTGCAAAAAAATGACTATATTTGGTTGACGGGGTAAATTAAGTCTGTACAATGCGCATCTCGCTTGAGGGGGTAACCACTTAAAGCGACAGCAAGACTAGATTTTATCTGGGTTTGCGGGATTTTTAGCCAATCTGTTTTGAGTGAAGATAATCACAAAATCGCCAGCAGCGAGAATGCTCTCACGCGAGGTGACTATCGCACCTGCG
>JALRKK010000085.1 GCA_023268935.1 Glaciecola sp. | reverse complement strand
AAGGCTTTTATGCTGAACACAAAGAGCGCCCATTTTTTGGTGCGTTGGTTGACTTCATGACCTCTGGCCCAGTTATGGTTCAAGTACTTGAAGGTGAGAACGCCGTAGTCAAAAACCGCGAAATCATGGGGGCGACTAACCCAGCAGATGCTGCTGCAGGTACTTTGCGTTCTGATTACGCTGAGTCGATTGACGAAAATGCCGTTCACGGTTCAGATGCTCCAGAGTCAGCTGCTCGTGAAATCGCGTATTTCTTCTCAGAAGAAGAAATTTGCCCACGCACTCGCTAAGCAACACAAGATTGAGAAAAGGGAGCTTAGGCTCCCTTTTTAGTTTAAAATAGCCTTTGATTTTGGCCTGAGGCCATCGCTAATGAGATAAAGAAAATGACTGATACGGGTAAAACCAACTTATTGGATTTGAATCGCGCTGGGATGCGAGATTTTTTGTCAGGTATTGATGAAAAACCCTTCCGAGCTGATCAAATTATGCAGTGGATTTACCATCATGGTGTCAGTGATTTTGACGAGATGTCGAATATCAATAAGGTGCTAAAGGCTAAGCTCAAAGAGCATGCTGAGATCAAAGCACCAGAAATTGCTTATCAGCAAAATGCGTCAGACGGGACGATCAAATTTGCGCTAACTTTAGAAGGTGGGCAAGAGGTTGAGTCGGTATGGATCCCCGAAACCGATCGTGCTACGTTGTGTGTCTCCTCTCAGGTTGGTTGTGCGTTAGAATGTACGTTTTGTTCTACTGCACAACAGGGCTTTAATCGGAATTTACGAGTCAGTGAAATTATTGGACAAGTATGGCGTGTGGCAACCACATTAGGTTTGTCTAAAGATACAAAACAGCGTCCAATCACCAACGTAGTCATGATGGGGATGGGCGAGCCATTATTGAATGTCAAAAATGTGGTGCCAGCCATGGAGTTGATGATGGACGATTATGGTTTTGGTTTGTCTAAACGTCGCGTAACGCTTTCGACATCAGGTGTTGTCCCAGCGTTAGATAAATTAGCCGATCAAATTGATGTCGCTCTGGCCATTTCCTTACATGCACCGGATGATGAATTGCGCAATGAGATTGTTCCAATAAACAAAAAATACAATATAGAGACGTTTTTACGCTCGGTTCGTGGCTATTTGCAAAAATCCAAAGCCAACCAAGGTAAAGTGACGATTGAGTATGTCATGCTGTCACATATTAATGATTCGACCGAACAGGCGCATGCATTGAGTAAAGTACTTAAAGGTACACCATGCAAAATCAACTTGATTCCGTTTAATCCTTACCCCGGATCGCCATATACCTGTTCGAGTAATTCTCGAATTGACCGTTTTGCTAAGGTACTTATGGCGGATGGCTATACGGTCATGGTACGTAAGACTCGTGGAGATGACATAGATGCGGCTTGCGGACAACTCGTTGGTGATGTGGTCGACCGCACCAAACGCATGTTAAAAAAACAGATGAACGGTCCTGCTATTGACGTTAGAATAGCTAAATAATTGGATATATTAAAACAACCGAGGAGTTTTCATGCGACGTTTATTGGTAGCGTTAGTGTGTATTACGCTGATGGCCTGTGGCAGTACCTTGGAAGAAGAAGCAAACACAGTTACCGACCCACTAGGGGCTGCCAAAACAAGATTATCATTGGGGCTGTCGTATTTGCAGGCAGGAAATTATTCTCAAGCAAAGTTTAATTTGGACAGAGCGTTATCCTTTGCACCACGGTATGCGGATACGCATTTTGGAATGGCATATTATTACCAGCAAGTAGGTGAGACAGCGCTTGCTCGCAATTCATACGATACGGCACTTGGTCTTGCACCTAACGATCCTGAAATCAGTAATTCCTACGGTGCATTTTTGTGTCTCCAAGGCGAATATGACGCTGCGGAACAGCGCTTTCTCGCGGCTGTAAATGCTCGTGATTTTATTGCAGCGGCTGAGACTTATGAAAATGCTGCAGTCTGCCAACAAAGCAAAGGCGATATTGAGAAGGCCATTTTTTATCTAAAAAAATCGCTTAACCATCAGCCTAGACGTGGTACCGTACTCGCTTTATTGGCCGAACTGCAAGTGAGTCAGAAGCAATATGACAATGCCAAAGACACACTTGAGCGCTGGGAAGCGGTGACGGGAATTACTGCAGATTCAACCTATTTGCGCTATCAAATTGCTCAAATAGAAGCTGATAAAGCCTCTAAAAAGCGTTATGCTCGTACTTTATTGGATCGTTTTGCGCAGCATCCGAACGCTCAGAAAGTAAGCTTTGATGATGTCGTTTCTAGAGAGGTTCAACCATCTACTCACCTTGAACCAGTTACACCAAAAGAGGAAGTTAATACAAGCTCTCTTATCGTACATGAATTAAAATCTGGTGAAACCCTTTACCGATTGTCATTAAAGTATAATGTGAGTGTTGCCCAATTAATAAAATGGAATCATCTTGAAAATGTTTCACGTTTATCAGTTGGTCAAAAAATTATTGTAAGTCAACCTTAACCATGGATTTATCAGGAATGACAGAGCAAACTGAGCTCGACCAGGTATCGACGTCTGTCGGTCAGCAACTACATAAAGTGCGGCAACAGAAACAGTTGTCTGTTCCAAATATCGCGCAAAAACTTTGTTTAAAAGAGCATATTATTTATGCCCTGGAGAATGACGAAACGTTGTCGAATGTGGCCCCAACCTTTGTCAAGGGATACATCCGCGCATATGCCAAAATTCTTGGTTTAGACGGAGAATCACTCGTCGAGCAATACAATGCCGCTCATTCAGAAGACAGTCGGTACAATGCGCCAATGATTTCATTTTCGCGCAAAGTTGCTCGAGAAAGTATTGATTCCCGCTGGATGTTGGTAACTTATGGTGTTGTCGCCATATTGATTTTGATGGTCATTATTTGGTGGTATCAACAAACCCAAACCAACTCTCTTGTGGTAACGTCTTCTCATCCAATAGTGCAAGAGCCTTCAGCGGGTTTAGAGCCTTCAGCGGGT
>JALRKK010000091.1 GCA_023268935.1 Glaciecola sp. | reverse complement strand
ATATGCCAGTGGTACTGGGCGCCGGCTGGCCTGGGGTATTGTTGCACGAAGCTGTTGGTCATGGTTTAGAGGGTGATTTTAATCGCAAAGGCGCATCTACCTTCTCAGGGCGGATTGGTGAGCAAGTGGCTGCTAAAGGGGTCACTGTCGTCGATGATGGCACGATCCCAGATCGCCGTGGCTCATTGAGTATTGATGATGAAGGCACACCGTCAGGATACAACGTACTGATTGAAGACGGGATCTTGCGCGGCTATATGCAGGATAAACACAATGCGCATCTGATGGGAGTGGCTCCTACTGGTAATGGCCGACGTGAGTCTTACTCGCATTTGCCCATGCCGCGCATGACCAATACTTACATGTTGGGTGGTGAATACTCGCCTGATGAGATCATCAGCAATGTAAAGCAAGGCATTTATGCACCCAACTTTGGTGGTGGTCAGGTCGATATCACGTCTGGCAAATTCGTCTTTTCGACCTCAGAAGCTTATTTCATTGAAGACGGTAAAATCACCACACCAATCAAAGGTGCAACCTTAATTGGCAATGGCCCGGATGTCATGGGTAAGATTTCGATGATCGGCAATGATATGAGCCTTGACCGTGGCGTAGGTGTCTGCGGAAAAGATGGACAAAGCGTGCCGGTAGGCGTTGGCCAGCCGACCCTTAAGGTTGATGAGCTGACCGTCGGCGGTACGCAATAATTATTTGATGTGCGCCTTGAGATACTGAAATATCTCGCGAGAGGCCTTAGGTGGCTTATTTTGTTCAGCTTGTTTTTTAGCTTGACGCGCCAGCTGGCGAAGGTGTTGACGGTCAAGTTGAGGATGTGTGGTTAACACCTCGTTAATGGCGTCGTCACCACGCGCGACGATGTCATCTCGAGTGTGCTCTAATGCATGAAAAGCTTGGACAACTTGTCGCTGAGCAACATTCAGCATCGTCATTTGGTGCGCAATCTCAGGCGTATTATCGCGCTGACGCAAGAGTTTGCCAATAAACGATAACTGGCGACGATAACCGTCTTTTTTGCGATTGATTTTTTGAGCGAGGGTGATCGCTTCTAGTAATTCATCATCCAGATCAAACTCTTTGAGCTTGGCGGGCGTCAACTCGATGAGTTTTTTGCCCAAATCAACTAACTCTTTGGCTTCTTGCTTGAGTTGGGTTTTACTGACAAATTCGGGTTCGTTGTTGTCTTGAACATCATCAAATTCGGACATAGATTGATTGCCTGTCACAGTGGGTGCTTGTTAATTGAGTGCTATTGTATCAAGACCGGCCCTACAATGGATAGAAGTTTTATATGCAACCTATACAGCAACAGCTAAACGACATTCAAGACGCCGTTTCACAAGTGTTGGATTTTGCTAAAGCGGCAGGTGCCACGGCTGCTGAAGCCAGCATGTCAAAAGTACAAGGGATCAGTGTCACAGCTCGTATGCAAGATGTTGAGACGGTTGAATTCACCAATGACGGAGGCTTAGGGATTGCCGTCTATGTCGGCCAACAAAAAGGCTCAGCTTCCACCTCAGATCTTTCACCAGACGCGCTCAAACTTACCGTTGAAAAAGCCGTTGCCATCGCTAAACATACTGAAAGCGATGACTGTAATGGTTTGGCAGATGCAGAGCTAATGGCCAAAGAGATCGTCGATTGTGATTTGTATCATCCTGTTGCACTTGATACGGAGCAAGCTCTCGCACTGGCACTTGAAGCCGAACAAGCTGCGCTCGAGGTGTCTGACAAAATCACGAATTCTGATGGCGCAACGTACAACGCCAATATTGGTTGTCGAGTCTATGGCAACTCACATGGATTTTTGGCTGGATATCCAAGTTCTCGCTATGCCTTGAGCTGTGTCATGATTGCAACCGAAGGCGATGACATGCAACGCGATTACGCTTATGGCATCAATCGCCAAGCAAATTTGTTGCCAGAGCCCAAAGCCATTGGTGTGGAGGCAGCAAATAATGCCCTCAATCGCTTACACGCAAGAAAGGTCAAAACCGGTAAATACCCCATCGTATTTGATCGCACCATCGCCTCAAGCTTATTTGGCCATCTAGTGAGCGCCATCAGCGGTGGCAGTCTCTACCGCAAGTCTAGCTTTTTGCTAGATAGTATCAATACCCAAGTCTTGCCGGAATGGTTAACGATCCAAGAAACACCGCATCTAGCAAGCGCATTGGCAAGCTCTCCCTTTGACCACGAGGGCGTGGCCACTATTGAGCGTGATATCGTCCTAGATGGCGTCTTACAAAGCTACCTATTAACGAGTTATTCTGCGCGCAAAATGGGACTCACCACGACAGGCCATGCTGGGGGTATTCACAACTGGCAAGTATCGACGACGCATGCCGAGCAGTCCGATTTGCTCGCGCAAATGGGCACTGGGATCTTAGTGACAGAACTGATGGGGCAAGGCGTTAATGGGGTGACCGGCGATTATTCACGAGGCGCTGCAGGATACTGGGTCGAAAATGGCGTGATCCAATACCCAATACATGAGTTCACTCTAGCGTCTAATCTAAAGGACATGCTGGCGAATATTCAAGGCATTGCCCGAGATACAGAAATCCGAGGCTCAGTTCACACAGGTTCGATTTTGTTGAGCGAGATGCAGGTAGGTGGCGAGTAGTCTTCAAAAACTTGATTATTGCAGCAAATACACATCAAAGCGATGTTTTTTGCCCTTAATCGCCATACTTGGGGCCTGATTGTTGAGCGGTGGTGCATAGTTGGGGCGTTTTACGACCACGCGTTTATGCGCTAACGCTAAGGCTGGCGTCAACAAATCATCTGCATCGGTATCATGACCCAGCAGTTGTTGCAAAAACTGCATATTTTTCTTCACGGCGGCAGATTTTTTCTTATGGGGGAACATAGGATCTAAGTACACCACATCCACATGTGCTGCTTCTTGGGCAAGCTTTTGCAATGATTCATGGGCACTGCCTGATTTGAGTGAAAGAGCTTCAGCTAACCAAACTAAGTCATCGCGCCATGCCAACCGAGCGAGTCCATCGGCTAACAACGCGCACACCACATTAGCACGCTCTAACATAGTGACTTGGCATCCAACACTGGCCAAGATAAAGCTATCCGTTCCCAGGCCTGCGGTGGCATCCACTACATGCCAATGAGATTGTCCTTTGATACCGACCGCTTTGGCAATCGCTTCATTTTTGCCACCGCCTTTGTCTTTGCGATACGCAAGCGCGTCACTGGCAAAATCTACCATCAATGGCAGTACCTTTGGCTGGTTGATATCCACTAAACCCAAGCCATTTTCGCTTAATGATAAGAGTAAGCCTTGGGCCGGAACGCCTGCCGATTTCGGCCAGGCTTGTAACTGCCAAGTGTCAGCAAGGTCTTGTAACCGTGCCAAATATTCTGGTTTTGCTTCTTGAACTATGGTATCCGATAGACGAATCGGAAAGGGCGCACCGCCTACAATACGCAAGTCACTATATTGTTGAATATGAGTTTGCTTAAGCATTGGAGTAGTGTCCTTTATATCCTAGCCAACGCTGTACGATGGCATTGGCGTGCTTGGGATAATGCGCGAACAAGTGTTCAGCCAATTGATGGACTTGGTCGAGCATGTGGCCATCTCGAACCAAATCGGCAATCTTGAGATCCGCTATACCCGTTTGTTTAGTCCCTAAGATCTCGCCCGGGCCTCGAATTTCTAAGTCTTTTTGAGCAATATAGAATCCATCATTGGACTCTCGTAACACCCGTAAGCGTTGCTCGGCAGTTTTTGACAAATTCCCTTCATATAACAACACACAATGACTTTCCACACTCCCTCTGCCCACTCTTCCCCGGAGTTGATGCAGTTGAGCTAGGCCAAGTCGTTCTGGGTTTTCTATGATCATAAGCGAAGCATTCGGTACATCTACGCCAACTTCAATGACGGTTGTCGCCACCAACAAATCAATTTCAGCTTCTTTAAATGCCTGCATTCGTGCTTGCTTGTCTTTCGCGTGAAGTCGGCCATGTACCAAACCAATACGCAACTCAGGCAACAGTGTTTGCAACGCCGCATGGGTGTCTTCTGCCGCTTGGCTTTGCAAGACATCCGACTCTTCAATCAAGGTACAAACCCAATACACTTGACGGCGCTCAGTCGTCACCACCTGGCGTACCCGTTCGATGATTTGATCGCGTCTGGCATTAGGGATGACGACGGTTTTGACCGGCGTGCGACCAGGTGGTAATTCATCGATAATTGAAGTATCCAAATCAGCATAAGCAGTCATGGCAAGAGTTCGTGGAATCGGCGTTGCCGTCATCACTAATTGATGCGGAAAGCGCCCTTGTTGCTCGCCTTTTTCGCGTAAAGCTAAGCGTTGATGCACCCCAAATCGGTGTTGTTCGTCAATAATAACCAAAGCAAGATTGGCGTATTCTACCTTCTCTTGGAACACGGCATGCGTACCGACTAGCATATTGATGGTTCCGTTTTGCAGTTCGGTAAGCACTTGCTCTCGTGCTTTACCTTTGAGTTTACCAGCTAGCCAGCCTACGTTTAAACCAAGCGGAGCAAACCAGTTAGCAAAATTTTGCGCATGTTGCTCTGCCAGCAATTCAGTTGGTGCCATCAGGGCCACTTGATATCCTTGAGCGATAACGGGTAACGCCGCCAGAGCTGCCACTAAGGTTTTGCCAGAACCCACATCGCCTTGCACTAAGCGCAACATAGGTACGCCTTGAGCTAAGTCTGATTTGATTTCAGCAACCACGCGCGCTTGGGCATTAGTAGGGGAAAAAGGCAGTTGCTCTAAAAAAACGCGGGACAATGGATCTCGTTCCTCAATGGCAAACCCTGGATCTTGTGCATGCTCTCGACGAACCTGCAAAATACTCAGATGATGCGCGATCAGTTCTTCTAAAATTAATCTATGCTGTGCAGGGTGCTTACCTTCCGTTATCAGCTCCATCGTGACGTCCGGTGGTGGGCGATGTACTAGATACAATGCTTCGCGCAAAGACACTTGCTGGTCATACAGACCCGCTGGAAATAACTCTGCTAATGCACCTTGGTCAAGAGCTTGTAAGGCACTTTCGGTGAGATTTCGCAGTGTGACTTGTTTGATACCCTCAGTCGCTGGATAGACGGGGGTAAGACTATCGGCCACTGCAATTGGGACATCGTCATGGACAATTTTGTACTCGGGATGAACCACTTCTAGTCCGTTTAAGCCACGGCGCATTTCACCAAAAATTCTCAGACGTGTACCTGGTATAAGTTGTTTTTTTTGTGCCGCTGAAAAAAAGAAAAAGCGACAGCACAAACCGCCCGTCTCATCTGACACTTTGACCACCAAAGACCGGCGTTTGCCAAATTTGATATCGGCACTGATGACTTGCGCCACAACGGTTGCATGCAAGCCATGATGGACATCGGCAATATTGTAAACACGCGTGCGGTCTTCGTAGCGAATGGGTAGGTGAAACAACACATCTTGCACCGTGCGCAAACCAAAATCATGGAGTTTGTCTGCCATTTTAGGGCCGACTCCTTTGAGCTTGGTCACTGGCATACTGCCTAATGTCGTCTGCATCACTCGTAATCCCTTTGTTATTATGGTTATCTGAACGTCACTTGTTATTTAGAATATTGTAGGGTATCCCACCATATTTGTGAGGCATCAATTTGTCCTTCTTCATTAATATGAGGCAAAGGTAAATCGTGTTTTAACCACTGTTTATAAATCGTTGGATGACCACCTTTAAACAGGGCTTTCTGACATTCTTCCTCACTCAATTGTTGAGTGTGATACATACCGGCATTTTGCCGTTGACGCTGAGCTTCGTACAAGACTAAGGCCGCCGCTACTGAGACATTCAAAGATTGCGTCATGCCCACCATAGGGATCACGATATCTTGATCCGCAAGCGCTAAAGCTTCTGGCGTCACACCGTTTTTTTCTTGTCCCATAATAATAGCCGTAGGGCGTGTGTAATCGATTTCGCGATAATCTAAAGCTGAATCAGACAAGTTCGTTACCAGGACTTGCATTTTTTGCGCTTTGAGATGAGACACCGCATCATCAATCGTGTCATGAGCTTGTACCGACAACCAATCCGTTGCGCCCATTGAGGTGCCACGACGCATGCCAGGGGTTTTTTCCCAAATCGCATGCGCCTGATGGATCCCAACTGCATCACAGGTACGCAGAATTGCAGAGACATTATGAGGTTTGTGTACTTCTTCCATGAGCACCGTCAAATCCGTTTGACGCATCGCCAACATTTGGCGGATGCGCTGATAACGTTCCGGTGACATAAGCTTACTCAGTGATCAAGATACCATCAATTTCGATTTGTGCGCCTTTGGGTAATGCTGCAACTTGCACTGCCGCACGAGCGGGGTAAGGTTCGCTAAAATACTCAGCCATAATGCTATTCACGGTAGCAAAATGTCCTAAATCAATGACAAATATATTCACCTTAGCCATATCATTGAGTGTGCCACCGGCTGCTTCACACACCGCTGAAAGATTTTTGAACACTTGATGGGCTTGCTCAGCAAAATCATCCGATACCATTTCCATGGTTTCTGGCACCAGTGGGATCTGACCAGATAAATATGTGGTGTTACCAACCTTAACCGCTTGGTTATAGGTACCTATAGCAGCTGGCGCACGGTCAGTATGAATGATTTGTCGAGACATAGTTATTTCCTAATTTATTGTTTTGCTCTGCGAATGTCGCGAGACTTTTTGAACTTCTTCGATATTGCGAATTTTACGCATAATATCAGCAAAATGAATACGATTATGGGTGGTTAACACCAAATCTACATTATAAATATTGGACTCTTTTTCATCTGAATTCATCGAGATGATATTAGAATTCGATGCTGCAATGGTGTTGGTTAATTTGGCCAATATGCCTTGATGATTGATCAGTTCAATACGCAATGAAACCTTAAAATCGCCATTGACTTCGCCGTCCCACTCCATGGGTAAGACCCGTTGCGGCTCATCTCGGGCGAGCTTACGAATATTGGTACAGCCTACCTGATGGATCATCATACCTTTACCCGGATTGAGAACTGCGACGATTTCATCATTTGGGATTGGGTAACAACAGCGAGAATAATGTAACAATAAGCCTTCAGTCCCTTTAATCGCCACATTACCGCGCTTATCTGACTCAGTTAACCCTTCAGTTTCCCCAACCAAACGTCGAGCTATGACACCCGCTAATTCGTTGCCTAAACCAATTTCTCTGAGTAGCTCATCAAAAGTGTTATGCCCCATATCTAAAGCGATTTGTTGCAGATCCAGCGCTGGAATATCGTCATATTTGACCGAGCCTAAAGCGTGGCGCAACAAGCGCAGACCCATGTTCGCTGCATCTTCGGTTTGCTGACGTTTCAAGTAGTGACGAATCGCACTGCGTGCTTTCGCCGATACGACATAATTTAGCCAGTTGGCATTCGGTTTGGCGCGTGGGGAAGTAATAATTTCGATGGTTTGCCCGTTTTCTAATGGCTGCGACAATGACGAGTTGCGCTTATCGACTCTGACCCCCACACAGCGATTCCCAACATCCGAATGCACAGCATAAGCAAAATCCACCGCGCATGCCCCCATCGGTAATTCAATGATCGAACCTTTGGGGGTAAACACATAGATTTCGTCCGGAAACAAATCAGATTTGACGTTCTCGATAAACTCAAACGACGAGCTAGCACTTTGTTGCAACTCGAGAATAGACTGCATCCATTTGCGGGCTTTTAAATGTGCACTGGAATCCGTATCTTCGTTATCCTTGTATAGCCAATGCGCGGCAACGCCTTTGTCTGCCATTTGATCCATTTCATGGGTCCGAATTTGGATCTCAACCGGAATACCATGAGGCCCTTTCAAAGAAGTATGTAGAGATTGATAACCATTGGTACGCGGAATAGCAATATAGTCTTTGAACCGATTTTCAATCGGTTTATACAAGCCGTGCATCACCCCTAATGCTCGATAACAATCATCGATGGTGTCAAAAATCAGACGAAATGCATAAATGTCCATGACTTCATTAAACTGCAGTTCTTTATTTTTCATCTTGCGATAAATCGAATACAGATGCTTTTCTCGTCCCTTGACCAAAGCAGGCAGGCCCACTGAATCAAGTCGAGTGCAAATTTCGGTAAACACGTTATCGATGATTTCTTTGCGATTGCCTCGCGCTTGTTTTACCGCGCTTGATAATGCTCGCGCCCGCATTGGGTGCTTTGCTGCAAATCCCAGATTCTCAAGCTCATTCTTCATGTCATGAATACCCAGGCGATGAGCAAGTGGTGCGTAAATCTCTAACGTTTCGTTTGCAATTCGTCTGCGCTTATCCGGACGCAACGCGCCAAGCGTTCTCATGTTATGAGTGCGGTCGGCTAGTTTAATTAGAATGACGCGGATGTCTTCGACCATAGCAAGCATCATTTTTCGAAAATTTTCGACTTGAGCTTCTTCTTTGTTTGAGAATTTTATTTTGTCGAGTTTACTGACGCCTTCAACCAAATCAGCTACCGTATCCCCGAAGCGCTCTGCCAAATCGTCACGGGTATAACTGGTGTCTTCAATCACATCGTGTAATAAAGCAGCCATCAAAGTTTCGTGGTCAAATTGCATTTCGGCCAAGATATTAGCCACTGCGACAGGGTGTGTGATATACGGATCGCCAGACGAACGCATCTGCCCCTCATGCGCGTCTTGAGCTAAGACAAACGCATTGCGTACCAACTGAATCTTATCAGTAGGTAAATAGGTTTCGATGGTCTTTTGTAAGGGTTCAAATAAATACACTAATGCATCACACATTTAATTAAATATAACGTTTATAGAATACGTCTTATTAAGGTGTGATGCTAGTATTAGAAAAGGAAAAAAGCTTATTCAGCAAGGATATTAGCAACTGATGCAAATTCTGCAGACTCCGCTCGAACTTGCTCTGCAACTTCCGCTTCTTCTAATGATTCTTGAGTCACTAAACCTTTTTCGATTTCGCGCAATGCAACAACCGTTGGCTTGTCGTTAACGTTATCAACAAGAGGATCTTTACCTTCGATGGCAAGTTGACGTGCACGTTTAGCTGCTAATAAAATCAAATCAAAGCGGTTGCCTACCTGATCAACTGCGTCTTCAACAGTGACTCGAGCCATGGTCTTCTCCGTGTAAAATAGTAAAATTTCGTAAAAGGGGCGTGATTTTATCCTATAAACATCGATATTGCTATATTTTGAACGATAAATTATTTGTTAAGTAATGCATCAATCAGCGTGCGGTGAGCGCTATTGACGTAAGTCTGAGTCTGACGCTGGGCTTGAACAATACTCCAAAACGCCCTCAACGTTTGTTCAAAATCATCGTTTATCAACACGTAATCGAATTCGTCTACATGCGACATTTCACTTACTGCTTGCGCCATTCGACCGACAATCACTTCCGTGCTGTCCTGCCCTCGCCCAGTCAAGCGTCGTTCAAGCTCAGCAACACTGGGAGGTAAAATAAACACAGTCTGCGCACCAGGAAATTGGGCTTTGACTTGCCTTGCCCCTTGCCAATCAATATCCAAAAACACATCAATTCCGCGTTCTAAGGTATCCGCAATCGCTTGTTTTGATGTGCCGTAGTATTTGCCAAAGACTTCCGCCCATTCAAAAAAACCACCTTGTTCAATCAAGGCTTTAAATTCATTCACGTCCACATAATGATAATGTACCCCATCCTCTTCACCGGGTCGTGGCGCCCGAGTGGTGTGAGATACTGAAACTTGCAGGGGGTGGTTATCGGTGCTGTATTGCTCTAATAGCGCCTTGATCAGACTCGACTTACCAGCACCAGAAGGCGCTGATACGACAAAGAGATTTCCTTTAGCAGATGAACTTGGTGTAATAGACATAGGTAAAAAAGACTGAACTAACATTGGATTGCACACTGCCCTCAATGGTAACATAATCAACCAATAAAACACTATGCACTGGCCACGTACAGGAGAGCTCATGGCAGAATTAACCGAATTGGCATATCACAACCTGATTGATGAAGCGTTTATTGCTATTGAAGAAAAAATCGACGCCCTTGAAGAACCTGATATTGAGGCCGAGAGCGCCGATGGCATCATCACTTTAGTATTCGAAAACGGCACCAAAATCATTTTGAACAAACAAGAGCCTCTGCTCCAACTATGGGTCGCAACCCGTTACAACGGACACCATTTTAACTACGAAAATGGGCAATGGATCGATGAGCGAGGCGCAGGTGAATTTTGGGCGTTTTTGGACGCTGCTATTAGCAAACAGGCCGGTGTCGAAGTGCGCCTAGGGTTAGGCAATGCTTGATTTGTTACCCTCAGTCGTTGTAGAAGCGCCAAGCGAACACAAAGCCACTGTCATTTGGTTGCATGGCTTAGGAGACTCAGGTAACGGTTTTGCGCCGATTGTTCCCGCATTTCAACTTCCCGATGAACTGGGCATCAAGTTTATTTTTCCACACGCTCCGGTACGTCCAGTAACGATTAACAATGGCATGCAAATGCGTGCATGGTATGACATAAAAAGTATGGATTTTGGCTCACGGGCTGACATTGATGGCGTACGCGAGTCAGCAGAATCAGTCAAAGCGTTACTCGATGCTGAGATTGCAGCGGGTATTCCAGCACACAAAATCATCCTTGCTGGGTTTTCTCAAGGTGGCGTGATCACTTATCACCTTGGTGCGCGTTATGAGCATTCTCTCGGTGGTTTGATTTGTTTATCTACGTATATGGCAGAGCCAATGTTATTGCCTTCAGAAAAAACCGACGCTGGTGTCAATACGCCTATTTTTGCTGCGCACGGTACACATGATGATGTGGTGCCTATGAATATGGGTGAAGCGGCCTACAAATCGGCTTTGCAAAATGGTTTTGCAGCCAGCTGGCAAACTTACCCGATGCAACACAATGTGCACCCAGATCAAATCAAAGATATCAGCGCGTGGTTACAAGCTCGCTTAGCTGATTAAATCGACTTTTGGATACGCAACATAACGGATAAAATATGAGCAGTAAAAACCTAACCATCGCCACACGCAAAAGCCCCCTTGCGATGTGGCAAGCCGAATATGTGCAAGCAGGTTTGTCACGTGCGTTTCCAGATTTGGCAGTGGAGTTACTCCCGATGTCCACCAAAGGCGACCGTATATTAGACACACCACTTGCCAAAGTTGGTGGAAAAGGCCTATTTATCAAAGAGCTCGAAGTGGCCATGATGGAAGGACGTGCCGATATTGCAGTGCATTCACTGAAAGACGTACCGATGGAATTCCCCGAAGGGTTTGGCTTACATGCAGTATGTCGTCGCGAAAATCCTTATGATGCGTTTGTCTCAAATAACTACGATAGTTTTGCCGAATTACCACAAGGGGCGATTGTCGGCACCAGTTCATTACGTCGCCAAGCGCAACTTCGAGCCAAACGTCCAGATTTGGTCATTAAGGATCTGCGTGGCAACGTCAACTCTCGCTTAGCAAAACTAGACGCTGGTGATTACGATGCGATTATATTGGCCTGTGCAGGTTTAATTCGCTTGGATATGGGTTTTCGCATTAAAGAACAAATTGCTCCTGAGATCTCTTTACCCGCAGTGGGGCAAGGAGCGGTTGGCATAGAATGTCGCAACGACCAGCCGGAAGTGATTGTTTTACTACAAGCCTTAGCCTGCCCCGAAACGACCATTAGAGTGAGTGCAGAACGCGCTATGAATGCCAAATTAGAAGGGGGTTGTCAAATTCCAATTGGGTCGTTTGCTGAGCTCAATAATGACAAATTACGCTTGCGAGGATTAGTGGCTTCTGTCGATGGCAAATTGGTATGTCAAAGTGAGCAAACGGTGAGTCTGATTGGTGACTTTGACGCCCGACGCGAGCAAGCAGCAGCGCTTGGCGTATCTATTGCAGAAGATCTACTTGCACAAGGTGCTGCTGACATCCTTGCCAATGTGAGCATTGATTAACATGAATGTGCTGTTGTTGCGACCTGAACATAAGATTGCAGCATCTCAGTACGCATTTGCTCAAGCCGGGATTGATTGTGTTGGAGTGGCTCTACAGCGTTGCTTACCTTGCGATGATCTAGTTGCTAAGATCAAACAGATTGAATGGCAGAGGGTTAAGCATGTTGTTTTTACCTCAAGTGTCGCGGCTAAATGGACGCTACCACTGCTTCCGGAACTGCATAGCTCTTGCCTGATCTATGCGATAGGAAATAGTACTTTTCAGACCTTAGCCCAATGGACAAGTAAAGATCCTTTTTGGTGTAATGGTCATAGAATTTTTCGTGCGCCCAAAGGGGCTGAGCACTCAGAAGGATTGCTAGAGCTTCACCATTTACAACGTGTTTTGCAAGAAAAAGTAGTGATCATCAAAGGTAAAGGCGGTCGAACTGCTTTAGCTGACACATTAACCGATCGTGGTGCGGATGTGGTTACTCTTTGCAGCTATGAGCGCTTCAATTTATCTGAGCCAGTGGCTACACATGCTTGGCAACCAGTCGATATTAAGACTATTATTGTCACTAGCGGCGAACAAGTAGAGTTAGCTTTTGCACATTTTGCTAGTCAGTGGCTAAAACGTTGCACTTGGTTGGCACCTAGTCAGCGCATTGTGAAGATATTACATGAACGCGGTATCGCATCCGTGTTCAATACCAATGGTGCATCGGACACCGATTTAATTAGTACCCTACAAAGTATATAAATGGAGTAGCTCATGGCAGCAGACGATAAGGATGTAAAAGACGACGTGATCGAAGGAGAAGTCGTTGACAACTCATCCGCACAACGCGACAAGGTAGATAGCGAACTCACGCAAGAACCTGCTTCATCTCAACCAGCGCCCCCCCACAATGAAATCGAAGTAGAAGTGATCCAACAACACGGTCATAAAGGTTTGTGGTTCATCACGACAGTCAACTTTTTAATCATCATTGCTTTGCTTGCAGGCGGTTACTGGTACTGGCTCAACTACATCAAAGTCGCGCGCGCCAATCCCCAAATCGAATTGCTGGAACAACGTTACTCTCGCCTGGAAACAGGCTTAAATGGCGTATCGCAAGAGGTTGCTGCGGTCAAAAAGGTCCTTAATAGCCAAACTGAAACCTTAACGAATTTACAAACCGATGATAGCCAAACAGCTGAAGCACTAAATCAATTAACCCAGCGTGTTGAACTTAATGAACTGACCAATGAAGGGTTATCCAAGCGCATTTCCGATGTCGCTGGTCGTCGTCCATCAGATTGGTTATTGGCTGAAGCCGATTACCTGGTCAAACTCGCAGGCAAAAAACTCTATCTTGAGCAAGATGTGCAATCTGCCGTAATGCTGTTGAAATCTGCAGATGTGCGTATTGCCGATTTAGCGGACACTTCACTTTTGCCGATCCGCGCCCTTCTGGCAAAAGATATTCAAACCTTGCAACAAGTTAACCAGGTACCTTCAACTTCTATCGCGCTGAGCATTTCTGCTTTGATTGCCCAAGTGGATGCGTTGCCATTAGATACCTTGAAACTACCTGATCCGGTCGCTCCTGAGGAGCAAACTACCGTCAGCGCCGATGTGGCGAATTGGAAAGCCAATCTCAAGGCGAGCTGGGATGCCATTGTCAAAGACTTTATCTCAGTTGAAGAACGCACTACCGATGTCACTCCGTTTATGTCTGGTAAACAACAATGGCTTGCTCGTGAACAGCTCAAATATGCACTACTCAATGCACAACAGGCGATTTTGCAAGAAGAACCAGCATTGTATATCCAAGGCTTACAAACCGCATTGGATACTGTGGTGGCTCATTACCAATTGGATAATTCAGGCGTAGAAGCCTACATTCAGTCAATTCAGGATTTGATTGCTGTAGACACCAGTAAAGACATCCCGGCACAGCTTGATTCCCAAGTCCCATTGGCTGAGGTCATTAATGCCCGTATTCAGACCCTCTTTGCAGGAGGGAACTAAGCATGATCCGAGTGATTTTATTATTTGTTATTTTGGTCGTCGGATTGATTACTGGACCGAATTTGGTCGGCGAAAAAGGCTATGTCCTGATTGCCCTCAAAAACACCACCATAGAGATGAGCGTGATCAGCCTAGGCGTGATGGTGTTTTTTGCGGTCATAGGCTTTTTGGTCATTGAATGGCTCATTAAGCGCATTGTAGGGATGTTAACTGGTTCAAGAAACTGGTTAGGCAGTTGGGGCTCGCGTCGCCGTCAATCGTTTTTCAACAAAGGCATGCAAGCCCTTGCAGAAGGGGATTTTGTGCCAGCGCGCAAAGCCCTTCTCAAAATCCGCAACGCCGAATTCAATGGACTTAATTTGCTAGCCCTTGCCGATGTCGAAGCCAAACTTGGTAATACTCAAGCCGCGTTAGGTTATTGGGACGAAGCCGCACTCAATGAAAACAGTGCGCTAGCCGCACAATTGACCAAAGCGCGCTTCCTGATCAGCCAAAATGACAGCAAGGCGGCATTGGCTATCATCGAAAACTTAACCATTGCCCAAAAAACCAAAGCCAACGTTATCGAAGTCTGGGCGGAAGGCCTAGCCGCAGCGGATAAGTGGCACGAACTGCGTGAACGCTTAACCGGTTGGAAAAAAGCCCTGGGCGGTCGTTACCAACACTGGCAAGATTTGGCAGCAGAAGGGGATTTTGCTTTGATTGCGTCCAATGAGGGTGGTAATGAGTTAATTCAAGAATGGCAAAAACTGCCGCGCGCGCAACGCAAATCTCCTGCCCAACAAAAAGCTTATATTGAGCAGTTGATCGCCCAAGATATGCACAGTGAAGCCGAAAAAGCGCTCGTTGAAGCGCAAAAATCAGGCCCGCACACACAGCTGTTACCACTGTTTAAAAAGCTGCATTTAGCCGAGCCCAAAGCCTCAACAAAATTATTACAAAAGTGGCTGAAGCGCGACAGCGATAACGTGTTATTGCATTCCACACTCGCACATCTTGCGTACCATGCTGGTAATGATGAATTAGCGCAAAGCGAGGCCGAGGCAGCCATCGCCATTGAAGAGCGCCAAGAGGATGTGATTTTGCTTGCCGAGATCAAAGCCCGTCAAGCGCATCCAGATGAAGCACTCGCGTTATATCAGCAAGGCTACAAAGCCAGCTAAGCTTTTTGCAAGTAAATGAACATTGTGCCTACGCGATGCCGATGTTCAGTATCGAGAAAATGTGGATTTTTAATGAATATTACCCAAGCTATGCAGACGCGTTATGCGACCAAAGCGTTTGACCCAAACCGTACCATTTCAGAACAAGACATGACATCATTACTAGATGTCATGCGCTTTGCTCCTTCCAGTGTCAACGTCCAGCCTTGGCATTTTATTGTGGCTTCCACGGATGTGGGTAAAGCCAGAGTAAACCTAGGTGCACAAGGGCCTTATGCATACAACGCCCCAAAAGTGCAAAACGCCTCTCATGTCGTGGTCGTTTGCTCAAAGATCCATATGGACGACGACTATCTTCTCTCTTTATTAGAACGCGAGGAGCAAGACGGACGCTTTGCCAAAGACCCCAGTTTCAAGCAAACCTATCACGGGATCCGTTCAACGTTTGTGAATTTACATCGCTATCAGCTCAAAGACACCCAGCACTGGATGGAAAAACAAACCTACCTTAACATTGGTGTTGTTTTGACCGCCGCTGCGGCCATGGGAATCGATGCTCTGCCAATGGAAGGGTTCGATTTTCCTTCTCTTGATAAAGAGTTTGATTTGCCAGCGCAAAACTTATCTGCGATTTGTGTGATTGCGTTGGGCTATCGCGCAGAATCGGATTTTAATGCGGGTTTGCCCAAGTCGCGCTGGCCAATAGCGGATATTGTGACAGAAGTGTAACCAGCAACCAAATAGAACGACTAACTGCCATTGGAGTCGCCAAGCAATCCTTTGAGATTGGCAATCCCTACTGCCCCAACAGCCTTGCGCTGTTCAGCCGTTTTGGTTGGCTTTTTGAACTCCCACTCCACATCGTCTTGGGGTAACTCATACAAAAAGCGAGAAGGCTCAGGCTGAATGATTTCACCAAATTGACGGCGTTCTCGAGAAATACTAAAGGTCAATTCGCGTTGAGCGCGGGTGATCCCAACGTACGCCAATCTTCTTTCCTCTTCGACATTGTCCTCATCAATACTCGATTGATGTGGCAACAAGCCTTCTTCCATGCCGACTAAGAAAACATAAGGAAATTCCAAGCCTTTGGACGCATGCAAGGTCATCAATTGCACCTGATTACCAGCGCCCTCATCTTCACCACGCTCCATCATATCGCGCAAAATCAACCGGTTTACAACCTCCAACAGCGTCATCGGTGCATCGGTTTCAGACCCTTTTAACATATCCGTGACCCAGCCGTACAAGGTGGAGATGTTCGCCATACCCATCTCTGCCGCTTTCGGGGATGCAGCATGCTCGAACAGCCAAGCTTCATAATCAATTTGCTTAATGAGGTCACGGATCACCGCAACGGTATCGCCACGATCAGCATTGTCCGACGCTTCGACCATCATCCGAGCAAACTGACTCGTTGCCTGCCACGCTTGAGGGGTCAAGACAGACTGCAAATCACCGTCACAAATAGCCGCAAACAAACCGATTTGTTTCTCATTAGCAAACTGGCCAATCTTCTCCAAAGATGTTCTGCCAATACCACGATTTGGGGTGTTAATGATCCGCAACAAAGCATTATCGTCATCGGCATTCACTAGCACCCGAAAATACGCCATGATGTCCTTGACTTCGGTGCGGTCAAAAAACGAAGTGCCACCAGAGATCTTATAAGGGATCTTGTTGTTCATGAGAATTTTTTCAAACACGCGAGCCTGATGATTTCCGCGATACAATATCGCATAATCGCCAAATGAGGTGGCATTCATAAATTTGTGCGCCAGTAGCTCTGCCACCACGCGCTCTCCCTCGTGCTCTTCGTTACGTGCAATGACAATTTTAAGCGGCTCACCGTACTGCAAATTGGCTCTTAAGGTTTTGTTAAAAATATGCGGGTTGTTTTGGATCAAGATGTTTGCGCAGTGCAAAATACGGCCAGACGAGCGATAATTCTCTTCTAATTTGATGACTTTGAGACGTGGAAAATCCTGATTCAACAACTGTAGGTTCTTCGGTTGCGCGCCGCGCCATGAATAAATGGACTGATCATCATCGCCCACGACGGTAAACCGCGAGCGCTCTCCAACCAACAGCTTGACCAAAATATACTGTGAGGTATTGGTATCTTGATACTCATCTACCAACAGGTATCGAATGCTGGATTGGATCTTTTGACGCGCGGTTTGATTGTGTTTGAGCAACAACGTGGGGAGCAAAATCAAATCATCGAAATCCAGTGCATTATAAGCCTTTAGATGCGATTGATAGCGCTCATAAAAATGCGCGAACTGTTTTTCTCCGTCATTGGCTGCGCGTTTGGCAAGTTGTTCAGGTAAAATCAGGTCGTTCTTCCAATTGGAAATACAATTTTGTAATAGCCTGATTTGGTCTTTGTCTCCTTCAAATACTTCCTCGGTAAGGTCCTTGAGCAGTGCAAAACTGTCTTTGTCATCAAATAACGAAAATCCGGATTTGAGTCCCAATAAATGCGTGTATTTGCGGATAATGTTCAAACCTAGGGTGTGAAAAGTAGACACTTTTAAGCCACGCGCCTCGCGCTTGTCAAGGCTTTGTGCCACTCGCTCTTTCATCTCTTTCGCGGCTTTATTGGTAAAGGTCACGGCGACAATATGCCGAGCGGGCACGTCGCATTCGCGCACCAGGTAAGCGATTTTGTTGGTGATTACGCGGGTTTTACCACTGCCTGCGCCTGCTAACACTAAGCAAGGGCCAGAAATGTAGGTGACCGCGTCGTGTTGCGCAGAATTTAATTTCATAAAGAGTATTTTACCTGAATTTGCATGCTTTGCATTGAAACTTTACATGGCTCAGTTACAATAAAAACTGATCAAAAGGAGAAATCAGCATGTTAGATCCACAAAAATTAGAGCAATTTGCCAAGCAGATCACCGACGCCATGCCAGAAGGCATCAAATCCATGGCCAATGAAACTGAAGCCAAGGTCAAACAAGTGATCCAAGCCCAACTTGCCAAGATGGATATAGTGACACGTGAAGAGTTTGACGTGCAAAGCCAGGTATTATTGCGCACCCGCGAAAAACTCAAAGCATTGGAAGCGCGCCTAGATGCGTTAGAGAATAACTCAAACGCTGAGTAACTCTGCCCACAGTCCCAACAAATAGATCAAGCCAATCCAATGATTGGCCTTGAACATAGCGAAACACCGGGTGAGATCACGCTCCCTGACTTGCCACATGATATAACCAATCACTGCTGCCATCACAGTGAGGCCTGCGACATACCACTTACCGAGAATCAGTTCATATCCAAGCAAGGTCAACATCCCAAGCATCACGGTATACAGCAAGCCTATGATCGTCAAGTCATAGCGACCAAAGAGAATCGCCGTGGATTTGACCCCAATCTTTAGGTCATCTTCGCGATCCACCATTGCGTACAAGGTGTCATACGCAACGGTCCATGCCAAATTCGCAATGTATAAATACCATGCCCAAGTTGGGATATTTTGATTGATTGCCATAAACGCCATCGGTATCGACCAACTAAATGCGGCGCCTAAAACCACTTGAGGTAGATGCGTATAGCGCTTCATAAAAGGATAACTGCTGGCCAGTACCAAAGCTACCAACGACAGATAGAATGTAGGCTGATTTAACTGCAACACTAAGATAAGTGCCACCAGCAAAAGCCCAGCAAACATAACTATCGCTTCTTTGGTGCTTAACAGCCCTGAAACCAAAGGGCGAGCATTCGTGCGCTTAACATGGCCATCGACTTTGCGATCGGCGATATCATTGACAACGCATCCCGCTGCGCGCATCACCACCACACCTGCAACAAAAATCAATAATATATCCAGTTGCGGTTGCCCCAATGAAGCCAAAACCACTGCCCATAAAGTAGGCCATAACAACAAATAGATGCCTATTGGTTTGTCCATTCGCGTGATGAACCAAAATCCTTTCACCTGACGCATCATAACGACGCTCCGTACGCAGGTGATGAAGGTAAAAACACCTCAGCGACGAGCAGTTGGGAGTCAGCGTAGGCAAACACCGAGCGACGACCAAATAAATCAGCTCTCGCATTCCATGCTTGGGCAAAGACAGAGCCTTGATCGATACGAGTTAAAGTAAATGGCTGACGCACAAACCGCTTGTCGTTAAACAAAATCTTACCCAATGGTTGATTACCCAAACCAACAAACTCACCATGGCAAAGCGATTGAGGGATTACAGAACGCGCAAAGACCAAGGGAATGCCCGCGTTGTGCAACACGACCTCGCGCACAACATATTGGTCATCTTGCAACACGGCTCTTTCGCTGGCATGCAATGGCAAACACGATTGCTGAACAAGATGCACAGCAAAGCCATCCGTCACTGACATTAAACGTTCGGTTAATGACTCGGTTGCCAACAACCACTCCTGTGCATCAGAGCTAAGCGCCAAATCGTCGTACCAGGATTGTTTGGCCAAGTATTGAGATAGCGATGAGAGGTGAGTTGGCAATGTCACGCAACAGGCTCCTAGGTGATGACACATGTCAAAAATTCGGTGCAGATCTTACCTTACTTGCCGATACAGTGGTAAATAATTTTGCACAAATCAACTGGTCGTTATGAAACAGCTCATACTTACCCTTTTATTCGCCGCGGGAATGTAATCACCGGGGTCGAAAACCCATTGAAAGATGTGTTATTTACCAAACATCTTTATCAGCAGTAATTAACGCTTTCCCAACTGGGCAAAAACTACCGCCCAGATCATACCCGTTAGCAATCCGAGTGTATGCGCTGTATTGGCCATATTCACTGGTAAAATATCGACATAGCCTAAGGCCAACCAAGCCAACATGAATCCAATGAC
>JALRKK010000103.1 GCA_023268935.1 Glaciecola sp. | reverse complement strand
CGGGTAAATAAGTGATTCAATTCTTTATCTTGTAGTGGGATAGCGCTATTTCTAATCATGATTTTTAAGAGATCAACATTAGCCTCTACATGGATATCTACGAAACCATTTTGGTGGTTGTACTGCAAAGCATTTAAAATAAGATTACTCAATAACGTTTGCATTTCAGTTAAGCTGGCGTTGACCTGAAATGGCTCTATAGGACTGAAACGAATGTCAATCTTACGCTCTTTGGCGAACTGCTGTGTGTTTTCCAAGACAGTTCGTAAGCACAGGGCTAAATCGGTAGAGTTATTTTCATCAGATTTAGACGATATAAAGGTCGCTTGTGATAGTTCAAAGATTTTTTGGTTAAGACTCTTTAATTTGCAAGCATTGCGCTTGATCGCTAACAGACGCTCTTTTGAGTGTGTTTGCAATTCACTTTGCAATAATTCATCCACCGGGTCGAGTAAAAGACTTAGGGGAACATTGAATTCTGAGGCAATGTTGGCAAACATTTGATTTTTTTCGGAAGCATTTTGCTCTAATTGTTCGCGTTTATTTTTTTGAATTAAATGTTCTTTCGCTAGTTGCTCATTGCGCAAGGTGAGCGTTTTATCTTTTGTTTCAATTATTTTTCTGGTCTGGCGCAGACGAACGTAAAATACGCTAATAGGTATAAACAGAAGAATAAAGATTATGCCAAGTTGAATATCAGATTGCTGATGCCAAGGACTGGGCTGAAAAACATCGATAATGACATCATTTGCAAAGTTATTATCGATCTCGCCATGAAGACTGATTAAGAGTCGATTCTCTCCATAACTTGGAGAGAATGAAAAGCGAAAATCATCATTCACAAATTCACTCGTCCCGTCTTTGATAGCCAAGCGATCATTAGCATGGGTAGTGAAATTACTATCACCAAAAAAGAGCTCAATTGCACTGATTGCTCGAGCTGAGTTGTCATTAAACGTATTCTGAGAAGGATGTATGAAAAACTCAGATGAACCATCTGCATAAAACACTTCAGCAGCGGATAACAGCAACTTTGGTATCGTTTTGTTAAATTCATTTGGTTGAAAAACCGAAATTCCATTGAGCCCAGAAAATACAAAATGGCCACGAGAGTTCAAATACGCCACACCTGGATTAAACTCATTTCCTTGTAAACCGTCTTCTTCAATAAACCAGTCGATCATTTCTGAATCGAGTCTATACTTGAGCATTCCTTGTTTTGTAGTAGACCAAATATCGCCATTGTCATTAACCATTGTGGCTTGTAGGTTGATTTGTTGAACCTGCTGAGGTACTCCTTCATTACTAAATGTCTTACTCAACGGATTAAATACATATAGGCCAAGATTGGTTGATAATACAATTTCATCATCATTTGCAATCATATGATTGATGAGATTTATTTTTAAATCTGTCTCAAATAAGAAATTGTCAAAATCACCCGTTTTTGGATTAAATGCATGTAAGCCTCGATTTGAAGCGAACCATGCGTAGCCTTGATGAACCAATCCATAACTAAAAAAATTAGTCGGTAGATTGGAATTATCACGGTCAAAGTGTTGAAATGATTGACTCTCTTTATCAAAAAGACTAATGCCTTGTTTGCGATGTAACAAAAATACTTGGTTGGGAGATAATTCAACCCATTTAACCAATCCCGAAGCAGCTAAATCTGAATTTTCTGGAGTGAACGTACGGATAACATGGAGACCCTCTACTGAAATTTGTGTGATGCCAAAATCATCTAGTACCCAGGCGTGGTCTTCGTCGATATAAATATCCGACACCCTCACACCCGCAAGCCCGGCATAAATAAGCTGACTTTCACGCTTCACTGGGTTGTAAATGGAAAGCCCGTCCGAGTTGGCTGCAATCCAGCCGCGTAAGTATTTGTCAGCAGCAATGGCCGTTACATTATTGCCACTGAGAGGTGAGTTGTCTGATATTTCGTGTTTGAGGTGATAAATGTACTGCGTGTTGCTGCGATAGTGATTGAGTCCACCGCGTTCAGTGCCAAACCACATATCACCGTTTGTTGTTTGTAATACTGAGGTTATCCGATTTGCGCCGATGGAATGCGGGTCATTGTATTCATAGTATGCCCTAAAATCTTGCTTGGGACCTTGATACCAGATGCCATCAGCATAAGAAATTGCCCAGATATGTCCATTTTCATCAATCACTGTCTTTTTGATATGATTAGAGCCAATGGCATGAGATTCATTAGTATAATGTTGAGTCAATTCAAATTCTTGGTTGTATACCAAAATCCCTCTTTTTCCCGAACTGACAAAAATATTCTCACCTGAGACTGTGATGTCTTGAATACTGCATCCGATAGTTATACTTTGGGAAGGCGTAAATTCTCCTGAAGGGGCCTTTTGGTACCTCACCAGTTCATAGTTGTGGCCGACTAGATAATTGTCACCAAGGATATCTATTGCATCAATGGGATGAGAAAAGCGGAATCGTTGGACAATTGGTTGAGACAAGTTGGTATCAATGAACAACAGCTGATCATCGAAATACACGGCAAGTTCGCCGTTACGCAACTGTGTGACATGACGCTCATCAGCATAATCATCTTTAAATGAATAAAATTTCTCGAAAGTTTGGGCGTTTGGGCTCAAAACGTAAATACCATCGGCAAATACAACCCACAAACGTTGCTTTTGTCCAAGTGCTAGGCCATAAACATAGGGTGAACTAGGATTTAGCCCCAGTTGATTGCGCAAGTTCAGAAAGCGCCGACCGTCGTAACGAACGAGGCCTTCAGGTGTACCAACCCAAAGCATACCGTGACTATCTTGAGTTAAAGCAGTAATAGTAGAGTCAGGTAATCCGTCAGAAATATTGTACTGAGAAAAAGGTAACGAGTAATAGTTGTGCGCAGAGGTGTTGAAACCTATGAATAAGACGATGGATAAAAAAACAACGTGTCGGAACATTTAATGTCATCAATTCTGCTTTGATGAGGTAATAATGCCTTAGCGCTAAAAAAAAGTCATGCAAAAAGGCCAAAATGTCCGTTGGGTGATAGTTTTTGTCCGTTTGGTGAAAGTTTTTTCTGAGCGCTGCGTGTACCTTAAACATGTGGCTTTTGTTAAAAAATCACACTCTAACACACGAAAGACAAGGATCGTCAGTTTGTAAGGATACAAACGAATCAAGGACGATCCTTTTTTCTTTATATTTGTTTACATCTTTTTGCCCAACATTCCTATTGCAAATTAATTCTTTGTGAAATAATGCCGAGCATTGTTGCTAGGGAGGATGTGTGCGAGCCTTTTTTTTATTACTAATTTCTGTATTCAGTTGTTCAGTATGTGCAAAGTTAGATGTGCCATTTAATGTCGATCACAACGTGGTGATTGATGGTCACATTTCTGATAAAGAATGGTCTCATGCCAACCGCATTGATGTGAACAACGTCATGCGCCCCTTTAACAATGTCCCCGCACCAGTCAATACCACCGTCAGCTTTTTTGAAGATGGGCAACAGTTATATGTACTCTTTGAAGCTTATGATTCTTCACCGAACGATATTCAAGCTCGGCTTGTTGATCGTGACTTGATCTGGGGGGACGATATCGTTGGCGTCAAAATCGATACCTTTAATGACGGACGCTTAGCCTATCAATTTTTTGCCAATGCCTTGGGTATTCAATCTGATGCGATTCAAAACGAAATGACCGGGAATGAGTCGGACAGTTGGAATACAATTTGGCAAAGCCAGGGTAAAATAACGGATGAAGGTTATATTGTTGAGTTTGCGATTCCGTTAAGCACTATGAACTTTTCGCAATCTGATGCAGAGAAAACTTGGGGTGTTGAGTTTGTGCGTTTTTATCCCAGGGAACACATGTATCGGATTTCTCATATTCAGTACGACCGCAACAACGCTTGTGACTTATGTCAAATGATGTCAGTCACTGGCTTTGCCAAGGCTGAGCAGGGGAATGCACTGGAGCTTGTCCCGACTGTAATTGGTGGGTATTCACAAACACGAGAGGTTTCACCAACAAGCGACTGGGTTGGTGAGCGGGGACAAGAAGTCGGTCTCGATATTAATTGGGGGATTACTCCGGAGATATCTTTACAAGGCACCTTGAATCCGGATTTTTCACAGGTCGAATCTGACTCGGCTCAAGTGTCCGTGAACAATACGTTTGCGTTATTTTTTCCAGAAAAACGTCCGTTCTTTGTTGAGAACGCCGATTACTTTACTTCCATGCTCAATCTCATTTATACACGAAATATCAATGCTCCAGAATACGGTATCAAATTGACAGGCCGGTTGGCTCAGCATTCATTGGGCGTATTTTTTGCCAATGATGAAACGACGAATTTTTTGGTGCCAGGTAATCTGGGTTCAAGAGTCAGCACATTAGAAAACAAATCTAACAATATGGCGCTACGTTATCGTTATGATGTCAATAAAGACCTCTCTTTGGGTATTGTGTCTACCTTGCGTGAAGCGGATGATTATCACAACTACGTATTTGGGGTGGATACCAAATGGACACCGACGGATGCGGATAACATTCGCATTCAATATGTACATTCAGATACAGAATATCCACAGGACTTGTATCAGCAATTTTGTGACGATGAGTTGTGTGATGAGCGAGATGCCTTTTCAGAAGCGGCTTTGCGTACTCAACACGGTCAAGCGATTGGCGGTGGCGCGTTTCGCCTAGAATATCGCAGAGATACCGAACATTATTTTATCCGAGTGGGGCATTTTGACCACGAAGCTGATTTTCGCGGAGATTTGGGGTTTGTCTCGAGAGTGGATCGCAGGACATCTGTCATAGGTGGCGGGTATATCTGGCGCAGTGAAGAAGCGTGGTGGAATCGTTTGCGCTTACGCGGAGACTGGGATATTCATCACGATGACAATGGCGATTTGTTAGAAAAAGAAATCGAAGCATTTTTCTCAATCAATGCCAAATACGATACCTACATTGATTTTGGGCAAACTCGGCGACAGCGGGTGGGTTTGAGACAGGATCCAAGTGTGTTAACTATTGCCAGCAATACCACATTATTTGACGAGTATTTTAATCGCTTGATCATTGAAACGCGTCCAACTGCCGATTTAGAGTTATTTCAGCGTTTCTCACAAGGTGAGCAGATTGATTTTGCCAACAATCGAGTGGGTGATCGCTTTGTTTCCGATTCATCACTTGAATATCAGTTTAATCGTCATCTAAAGCTCAATGCTGGGTATGAATACGTCGAACTCGACGCGAGCGGTGCGAACGTGTTCACGGCAAAAGTATTGCAAGGACGCATGACCTATCAGTTTGATGCCAAACAATTTGTACGCCTCATTGTCGATGTATCAGAAGTCGAGCGCAATGTGGATAATTATATTGATGATGTAACGCCTTATTACAAAGATATGGGCGTGCAGCTTTTGTATTCTTATAAAGTCAATCCATTGACCAAGTTTTTCTTGGGTTATTCGGATGCGGGTTTTCAAGATGAAACAATGGAACGACTGACGAGCAACGAACGTTCGGTGTTCTTCAAAATCTCCTTCGCCTACACTCAATAGATAGGCCAATACTTTAGCAGAATCACAATTCGATAAATGCTTGCTTTTTGGTCAAAACCTGCGTAATATTCGCGCCCTTACAGCCAATCCCATTTATTCCTTGTCTTAGCGCAGCAGGCTGTACTGCAAAGACTACAAACCATAAGGAATCACGATGCGTCATTACGAAATCGTATTCATGGTTCACCCTGACCAGAGTGAACAAGTACCAGGTATGATCGAAAGATACACTGGTATCCTGACCCAAGAAGGCGGTCAGATCCACCGTTTAGAAGACTGGGGCCGTCGTCAATTGGCATACCCAATCGAAAAACTACACAAAGCACACTATGTTCTAATCAATGCCGAAGCAACTGCTGAAGCGGTTGAGGAACTAGAAACTGCATTCCGTTTCAACGATGTTGTCCTTCGTAACTTAGTTATCCGCACTAAAGATGCAGTAACTGAACCTTCACCTATGAAGAAAGAAGAACGTCGTGAACAACGCTCAGAGTCAGCGCCTGCTCCAGAAGCAAAAGCTGAGTCTACTAACGAAGAAGCATAAGGAGAGTACTCATGGCTCGATTTTTTAGACGTCGTAAATACTGCCGCTTCTCAGCCGAAGGCGTTGCAGAGATTGATTACAAAGATACTGCTACTTTAAAGAACTACATCACCGAATCAGGTAAGATCGTTCCTAGCCGTATCACAGGTACTAGTGCAAAATATCAGCGTCAGTTATCAACTGCTATCAAACGTGCGCGTTTCTTAGCATTGTTACCTTACACTGATGGCCACAAATAAGCGCGGAGTTAGCAATGGATATTATTTTATTAGATAAGATCGCTAACTTAGGCGGTTTGGGCGACCAAGTTTCAGTGAAAGCCGGTTATGCTCGTAACTTCTTGTTCCCACAAGGAAAAGCAGTACCTGCAACCAAAGACAACGTCGCTAAATTTGAAGCACGTCGTGCTGAATTAGAAGCTAAAATTGCAGAAGCATTAACAGCTGCTCAAGCGCGTGCAGAACAGTTAGCCGCTCTTGAAGCTGTGACTATCGCATCACCTGCGGGCGACGAAGGTAAATTGTTCGGTTCTGTTGGTACGCGTGATATTGCTGATGCACTTTCTGCTGCTGGCGTTGCCGTTACTAAAGCTGAAGTTAAATTACCTACTGGTACTTTACGTGAGCTGGGTGAGTACGACATCGACGTACAATTACACTCTGACGTTACTGCAACTGCGAAAGTGGTTATTGTTGCTGAAGCGTAAATACTCGGTATTTAAATAATCACAAAACCGCTGCCTGATTTCAGGTGGCGGTTTTTTTTAAGGAGCCAAATTAGCAGTTGAAACTGACATGCAAAAGGGGATAATGACTATCTTATTTTTTTGGCAAATGGCTTACGGTTGTGGCAGATAATAATAAAAAACCTGACTCTCAAATCGAAAAACTCAAGATACCTCCACATTCGGTAGAAGCCGAGCAGT
>JALRKK010000083.1 GCA_023268935.1 Glaciecola sp. | reverse complement strand
TTTTATTTTTTGTGTTATCTTTTTTTGTGTTTACGGTAAACGCAAATGATTCTTTGCTAGCGCCACTGGTCAAGGATTCTTTACTATTGGATATTGCACCGTTATCTGGTGGTTATATCGTGGTAGGAGAAAGAGGTCATGTATTGGTTGGTGACGATTTTAACTCTTTGCAGCAAGCCATCGTGCCATCTCGAGCAACGTTGACTTCCGTTGCCGTATCAGGTGACCGAATATGGGCCGCAGGCCATGATCTAACGATTCTGCATTCTGCTGATGGTGGTCTATCGTGGCAGTTACAAATGCAAGATTTTGATGCTGACAAACCGTTCTTGGACATCGTGTTTTTTGATGATGAGCACGGAGTAGCTATTGGTGCGTATGGGGTGTTTTATCGTACTGTTGACGCTGGCCAGACATGGCAAAAAGAACTTCATGCTACTTTATTAAATCCATTTGATATTGAATATTTGGAAGAGGTCCGCGAACTTGATGGTGAAGCATTCTACAATGAAGAACTTGCCAATATTTTACCGCATCTTAACCGAATTGAGGTGACAGGCGATAGGGTCACTCTGGTTGGTGAAACCGGCTTGGTCGCACAAAGTTTTGACTTTGGCAAGACTTGGCAACGTCTAGCCATTGATTACGAGGGCTCATTGTTTAGTTTAGCCAACACCGACAATGGTTTATTGGTATCTGGTTTACGAGGAAACACGTTTTTATTGTCAAATGAGCAATGGTTGACGATAGATTTGTGCCACAGCGCGTCTGTGAATACTATCATTGAAACTGATGATGCGTGGGTCACTGTTGCCAACAATGGTTATGTGAGCAAGTTGTTTATCGACCAAATAAACAGTGATACATCTTGTAATGACGATGCCGTTAATACGTTCCAGACGTCTGAGAAGGTTTCTGTTCTCAGTGCTATTGCTGATGCTAAAACGTTGCTTTCTGTGACCGCAAGCGGTCTTCAATCGATTACTATACAGTAAGGTTTATGAACTCTTTCATCTCTTTTTCCGAATCATTTATTTTTAATCACCGCAAAGCCGTTATGGCGTTGTTTGCTATCGCTACGTTATTTTTGCTGTACATGGCGTCCATGCTCAAGCTTGACGCAGGCTTTGAGAAGAATATTCCATTGCAACACGAGTACATGCAAAATTATATCAAACACCGAGCAGATTTTGATGGTGCCAACAACATTTTAGTCTCAGTGTGTGATCGCAAGGGTAATATTTTCAACACAGAGTTTTTTGATACACTCAAAAATGTTCATGACGATGTGTTTTTTATTAATGGTGTCGAACGTTCTCTTGTTGTTTCCTTGTTTTCTCCGGCAACTCGTTTTACCGAAATTGTCGAGGGAGGCTTCGCTGGTGGGCCAGTTATTCCGTCAGACTTCAATAGTAAAGATCCTAAAGCACTAGAGCAGGTTGCACAAAATATCGAAAAAGCCGGTATTGTGGGGCGTCAAGTATCCAATGATTACAGTTGTGCCATGGTGACGGCTCAGTTGCAATCGGTCGACCCAGAAACGGGTAAAGATGTGGATATGCTCAATATCGGCAACATTTTAGAATCTGAGTTGCGCGGTAAGTACGAAAACGACATTATCAGTCTGCACATTATTGGCTTTTCTAAAATGATCGCAGATGTTGCTGATGGCGCAAAAGATGTCGTTATGTTCTTTGGCATCGCCATATTAATTACGACAATAATGGTATTTATCTTTTCCAAATCTTTGATGCTCACTGTTTTGCCGATTGTTTGTTCCATCATTGCGGTCATCTGGCAGTTAGGCTTGTTGACGTTGTTTGGTTTTGGCTTAGATCCGATGTCGATATTAGTACCGTTTTTGGTGTTTGCCATTGGCGTTAGCCATGGGGTGCAGATGATTAATTCTGTGAGTAAAAAAGTTGTTGAAGGCTTAAGTGCCTTTGACGCATCCAAACTCGCGTTTACGACATTATTGATCCCTGGTGGTATTGCTTTGCTTTCAGATACTGTGGGCTTCCTGACATTATTAGTCATTGATATTGGTATTATAAAAGAATTGGCGATTACGGCATCTATGGGGGTCGCAGTAATTATTCTGACGAATCTCATTTTATTACCTGTACTAATGAGTTATGTTCGTTTCTCTGCGCAATATCAGCAGAAGTTTAGCGCACAATCAGGTACAGAAGGCATTTGGCTCGTTTTCTCTAAGTGTTGTGAAAAAAATATCGCACTGGTGATTGTTGCAGTAACCGCTATACTTTTTGCGTTTGGGTTCATTCAATCTAAACAAATGAAAATAGGGGATTTACATGCTGGCGCGCCTGCCTTGCATGAGTATTCGCGATACAACCAAGACACGTTTTTAATTACAGATAAATATGAAATTACTGTCGATTACATTTCAATCTTGGTGGAAGCAGAAGAGCAGGCTTGTACCTCTCATGATGTGATGAACCGTATAGATGAATTTCAGTGGCGTATGAGCAATGTTGAAGGCGTTCAATCTGCGGTATCTTTGCCGCATGTTGCCAAAAAGATTAACGCAGGTTACAACGAAGGCAATCCAAAGTGGAATGTCTTGCCCAGAACTGAGCCGACTTTAGTTCAATCAATTGCGCGTATTCCATCGTCAAGTGGTTTACTCAACGGCAACTGCTCAGTAATGCCTGTGATTTTGTTTATGACCGATCACAAAGCTGAAACCATTACTCGAATCGTCGATGCAGTGAAAGAATATCGCACCGAATACGAGGGGGATGATTTGCGTTTTGTCTTAGCATCAGGACCTGTTGGGGTGATGGCAGCTACCAATGAAGCGGTGAGTGCGTCGCAAACGCCAATGTTGATTTATGTGTTTGGTGCTGTAATTATCTTGTGTTTACTGAGCTTCCGATCCTTGAGAGCGACCATTTCAGTTGTTTTACCTCTGTATATTGTCTCCGTATTAGCGCAGGCTCTAATGACTTATCTGCAAATCGGATTAACGGTTTCGACCTTGCCGGTTATTGCCCTTGGGGTTGGTATCGGTGTTGATTACGGAATCTATATTTTGTCAACGATGATGCGCTGTATTCAATCTGGACAGAGCGTACATCTAGCGTATTTAACCGCATTAAGAGAACGCGGTAATGCGGTATTGTTTACCGGGATTACCTTAGCAATTGGCGTCAGTACTTGGGTATTTTCGAGTCTAAAATTTCAAATGGATATGGGCATTTTGCTGACGTTTATGTTTGTCGTGAACATGCTCGGTGCGATCATTGTATTACCCGCGCTTGCCCGTATTTTATGGTGGAAAGACAAGCAAAAAAACGTTTAACAACGCGACGTAGCCTAAATTAATTTGGCAAAAATATGCGATTTAAAAGGGGCTTTATGCCCCTTTTTGGTTATTTATCTGCATACTTATGTGCAACGTAAAAAATATGTGAAAAATGTCTTTAATCTACCTAAATTATTGGTCAAAATAGTGATAAATCGTCTCAAATAGTCGATACAGATAGCATAGATGCAATCATACAAACGATAGAACATAACACAAGGACAAGCCAATGACTGTGCCCCACAACTCAGTCTTACTCGACAAAGTATTTCAGCTCATACAAGAAAAAACATCCTCTACTCGAGCTTCTCTTATTACTGAATTTGGAGAACAACTATTTTCTAATATAGCGCATGAGGATTTGATAGGGCGATCGGATTCTGATACCTATGGTGCTATGTTATCGCTTTGGCAGCACTTTAGTGAATACGATGGCGCTAGTCCCTTTGTCAAAGCGTTCAACCCCAAAATTACGAAAGATGGTTGGCAATCTGAACACACCATTGTTGAGATTATTGTGCCAGACAAACCATTTTTGGTGGATTCTATTCGCATGTGTTTGGCGCGTTTAAACATTACAGCCCACCTGTTTTTAAATAGTCCAATTACACTTAAACGCAATGCACAAAACGAAATTATGCATTTTGTGTCAAAAAACAAAGCAAGTTGCGAAACATGCATAAAAGAAACTGTGTTTTTGCTCGAAATTGACCGTCAAACCAGTTCTAAAGCATTAGCTCAATTAACAGATGAGTTACAACAAGTATTAAGTGAGGTCGAACAAGTCGTTTCAGATTGGACGCCAATGCAAGATAAACTCGACAATGCTAGAACATCTTTATCCGATATTCCATTTGCAATTGATCCCAATGTCCAACAAGAAGCCATTGAGTTTGTAGATTGGCTAGCAAAACACAATTTCACCCTAATGGGGTATCGCTATTACAAAGTTCGCCCTGAAGAAGGCGATTATATTTGGCAACCTCATGATGAAACCAGCCTGGGTATTATGCTTAATACCACTCGCAATCGCGACCGTCGAATCAGTAATTTACCTAGTTCCGCGCGTAAAGCCACATTAAGTCAACACCCTTTAATATTGACTAAGACAACATCGGTTGCCAGAGTCCATCGCCCAACGTATTTAGACTATGTCGGCATCAAGGAATTTAATTCTGAGGGGCAGGTGGTTGGGGAGCATCGTTTCTTAGGATTGTACTCTGCGGCATTGTATAACTCGTCTGTTATTAATATTCCGGTTCTAAAACAAAAGATTGCACAAGTGTGCCAGTTGATGGATGTTGAGCAGGGAACTCATGCTTTCAAAGCCACAATTAATATTTTGGAGACTTATCCACGAGAAGAACTTCTGCATTCGTCAAGCAAAGAACTAGCGCGTATTGTTAAAGGTATTTTGCAGATGCAAGAGCGCGGTTTTTCACGCATGTTTACTCGCAAAGATGCCTACGGGCGATTTATATCGTGTTTGGTATATGTGCCTCGTGAACGTTACAACACCGCGTTACGTGTTGCGACACAAAAGTACCTAAAAAATGCGTTTAATAGTGAGCAACCTGTTGAATTTACGACGTATTTTTCCGAATCAGTGTATGCGCGCACCCACTATATCGTACGCGTAGCCGACAACAATGTGGATTTTGCCGTGAGTGATATCGAACAAAATGTGAGTGAACTAAGCAAGTCATGGGATGATCGTTTAATTAGTACGATTAAGTCAGCTTTTGGTGAAGCAAAAAGCGTTAGCCTCATCAAACA
Source organism: Glaciecola sp. (assembly GCA_023268935.1). Lineage (GTDB taxonomy): Bacteria > Pseudomonadota > Gammaproteobacteria > Enterobacterales > Alteromonadaceae > Opacimonas. Next base: position 2,208 of record JALRKK010000083.1, on the reverse strand, counting down.
ATTTAGTCATGCTTTTTCACAGTCTTATATGGATAACCATTTGCCATCTGCAGCGCTGGCCGACATTAACAAAGTTTGTGAGTTAAGTGATGATTTGCCTTTAACTATGTTGTTTTATCGTCCACAAGAGGTAGATAAACAATCTAAAGCCGTTCGCCTAAAATTATATCATCGCGATGAACCCATTCATCTATCCGATGTTCTGCCCATGTTGGAAAATTTTGGTTTGCGTGTGATTGATGAAACACCGTATCAAGTCAAAGCCTCGCATGACGGCACGTCGCGCAATTATTGGGTCATGGATTTCTCGATGCTGCATAATGCCTTCCCACCGCCAGATATGGCTCTATCTCAAGAGCTATTTCAATCTGCCTTTGCCAAAGTATGGGATCGTCACCTTGAAGATGATGCGTTTAATCGATTGATTTTGTCTGCCAATATCAGTGGACGTAAAGTCACAATTTTACGTGCATATGCCAAATATATGCGTCAGACTGGCAGCTTGTTTAGTATTGACTACATTGCTGATACGGTAGCGGCATATCCTGATATTTCAGCATTGTTAATCGATTTGTTTGAATATCGTTTTACACCCAACACCAAATTTAAAGCCAAAGAGCAAGATAAACTTTCACAAGACATTATTAGCAAATTAGATTCCGTTTCCAACTTAGATGACGACCGTATTATTCGTCGCTATTTGGACATGATTTTGGCGACGGTGCGTACTAATTTTTATCAGCCTACACAACAAGGCAATGAAAAAGCTTACGTCTCATTTAAAATGCGCCCTGAGCTGATCCCAGATATGCCTTTGCCATTGCCTAAATTTGAAATATTTGTGTATTCACCTCGAGTAGAAGGGGTGCATCTGCGCGGTGGTAAAGTCGCTCGTGGTGGGTTGCGTTGGTCTGATCGACAAGAGGATTTCCGCACCGAAGTACTTGGCCTAGTTAAAGCACAGCAAGTGAAAAATACCGTAATTGTGCCCGTAGGCGCAAAAGGTGGTTTTGTCTGTAAGCAACCTGTACAAGGAGGACGAGATGCCTTTATCGCTGAAGGCCAGGCGTGTTATCGGATCTTTATTCGCAGTTTGTTGGATTTGACTGACAATATTATCGATGGCGCTATTGTGCCGCCAAGACAGGTGGTACGACACGATGAAGACGACCCTTATTTGGTTGTCGCGGCAGATAAAGGTACAGCGACCTTCTCGGATATCGCCAATGAAATTTCCGCCGAATTTGATTTTTGGTTAGGTGATGCCTTCGCCTCAGGTGGCTCTGTGGGTTATGACCATAAAAAAATGGGGATCACAGCACGTGGTGCTTGGGAGTCGGTAAAGCGCCACTTTAAAGAAATTGGGATTAATTGTCAGACTACAGATTTTACGTGTGTCGGTATTGGTGATATGGCCGGAGATGTGTTTGGTAATGGCATGTTGTTATCCCAACACACTCGCTTGGTTGCAGCGTTTAACCATATGTATATTTTTATTGATCCAAATCCGGATACCGAAGCGAGTTATCGCGAACGAGAGCGTTTATTTGCAGACCCAAGTTTAAATTGGTCCAATTATAATACTTCCCTTATAAGTAATGGTGGTGGGATTTTCGACCGCAAAGCCAAGAGCATTACCTTGACTGCGCAAATGAAAAAGATGCTCAATACAAAACGTGCAAGTATGACCCCAAATGAGCTCATTCATGAGTTGCTACAAATGCCTGTGGATCTTCTGTGGAATGGTGGGATTGGTACCTATATCAAAGCATCAAATGAGTCACACGCTGAAGTCGGTGACCGCGCCAACGATGAAGTCAGAGTTAACGGTAAGCAAATCAAAGCCAAAATCGTTGGTGAAGGTGGTAACTTGGGGGCAACTCAGCTTGGTCGTATTGAATATGCTAAGCATGGTGGTCGAATCAATACCGACTTTATTGATAACGTGGGCGGTGTGGATTGTTCTGATAATGAGGTCAATATCAAAATCCTACTCAATGCGTTAGTGAAAGCAGGTGATCTCACGCTGAAACAGCGCAATGAATTGTTATACGATATGACTGATAATGTGGCGGATTTGGTGTTAGATGATTGTTATCGCCAAACTCAATCTATTTCTATTTCACAATTAGGCGGCGCCAAGTCACTAAAAGAACATATTCGCTTTATTCACGGTTTAGAAAAAGCCGGAGATCTCAATCGAGAGCT
>JALRKK010000079.1 GCA_023268935.1 Glaciecola sp. | reverse complement strand
CACATGGCGCGCCCCGCGCAACACATGCATGAAATTGTAAAGACCGGCGCCGTGGCTCATCGGGGCGGCATACAGAATGGCGTCTTCGGGGTGGACATCATCCACATCCAGCAAGTAACTGGCCACCATGGCGCTGATATTGGCGCAGGTGATCATCACCCCCTTGGGTCGCCCAGTGGTGCCAGATGTATAAAACAGCCACAAAAGCGCATCCGGATCCAGACTGATAGGCCTGTCCAGCGGGTCCTGTACATCCGCCCAAACCCGCTCAGATAGGTTCACCAATGGCAGATCAATACCGCCAATATCTGTCATGGCGGCACAGGTTTTTACATCACCGAACATCATCCGCGCACCGGAATGGTCCAAAATCCATTGGGCTTCGCGCGCGTGCAGCTTGGCATTGATCGGGACGGCCGCTGCGCCTGCCCACCAAATGCCATAAAGAACCTGCAAATACTCCACCGAATTGGCCGCAAACACCGCCACCCGATCCCCCCGGCCAATATTCTGCGCTGCAAGCCAGGCCCCAATGCGCGCGGCCTCGGCCGCAAATTCGCCATAATTCGCCTGCAGTTTTGCGCCTGAATACAGCGCCCCCGCATCCGGTCTGGCGCTGGCTGTGCGATAAAGCCAAAGTGCTGGGTTCATCGGTGCACAAGCAGCAGTCCAAGCTGATGATTATGCAAAAGCTGCTGAGTTGCTACAGCAAGTCGTTGCTTCTACAACCGATGCAACCTTACAAAATGTCGCGCGCGTACGCTTAGCTCGAACTCAGTTGCAGCTCACTCAATACGGTGAAGCTATTGCGACTCTCAATGCTATAACCGGTACTGCATTTATCGCTCAGCAAGAAGCAATTCGCGGTGATGTGCTTGTTGCTCAGGGGGATTTATCAGCAGCACGTGACGCTTTTGTGCGTTCTCTTGCAGCACAAGATGACCAATCTGTACAAATGCGTCTGGATGATTTAGCAAACCTGATGGCGAGTAATGCTTCATGAGTGGCAATAAATTACGCCTGGCGACCACGTTAGTTGGTTTGCTCTTGCTCGGCGGTTGCAGTGTTTTACAACCGGTCACGGATTTATTTAAGAGTGATGAAGAACTCGAGGTACTTACTCTAGCACCTCTAGAACCAGCTTTTGACGTTAGAACTGTGTGGCAACGTGACATTGGTAAGGGGACGGAAGGTTTCTTTTCTCGTTTAATGCCTGTTGTAGTGAATAACACGATTTTTGTCGCCGACCGCAATGGTACCGTCATCTCTTTGGACGCAGCAGGAAAGACCATCTGGCGAACGAATATTGGCTCTGCCAGTGGCTGGTTTTCCAGTGGCGAGTCAGCCAAAGTGGCTGGTGGTTTAGCTGCATTTGACGGCAATATTTGGCTCGGTACCGAAGATGGCCGAGTGTTAGCACTGAGCCAAGAGACAGGTGACATCACGTTTGATCAGACAGTGGTTGGCGAGATTTTAGCAAAACCGACGTTTGGCGATGGCTTGGTATATGTCAACACTACCGCCGGTCGTCTATTCGCATTGGATTTAGAAACTGGCGAAGAGAAATGGATGCACGAATCGGAAGTGCCTCCATTATCGTTGCGTGGGATCTCTCAACCTACTGCTGCTAACGGCGGTGTTTTTGTTGGCACGGCAGCTGGCAAATTACAGGTCAGTGTATCTGATTCTGGTTTAGTTGCTTGGGAGGCAACGGTAACGACGCCAGCCGGTGCTACCGAACTTGAGCGTATTATAGACGTAGATACAACTCCAGTGCTTGCTGGGGCAAACGTTTATATCGTGTCATACAACGGTTCTTTAGTCTCTGTTGAGTTACGTACGGGGCGAGTAGTATGGCAACGTGAATACGCCAGTTATCAAAACCTGGTTGTATCAGGTAACTCGATTTACGTTACCGATGTAACAGGCAGTGTGTTCGCAATTGACCGTCGTAACGGCGTTGAGCTGTGGTCACAAAATGCCCTTAAAGGTCGCAAGCTAACCGCACCAGCGGTTCTAAATGATTCGTTGGTTGTGTCGGATGGGTTTGGCACGGTACATTTTTTGAATACGAGTGAAGGCACTTACCAATCCCGAATTGTATTGGATAATGCTGAGGGCAAAGGCTTTTATAGTGCCCCGGTTGTCATGGATGATAAAGTTATTGTGATCAACCAAGACGGTGAGCTAACTCTGCTTGCACCTCAGTTTTAATTAGGAAAGGTTATGTTGCCTGTTATCGCGCTGGTAGGGCGCCCCAATGTTGGGAAATCTACGTTATTCAATCGCTTAACCAATACTCGCGATGCTTTGGTAGCTGACTTTCCCGGATTGACTCGTGACCGTAAGTACGGTCAAGCTAAGTTTGAAGGGCGACAGTTCATTGTCATTGATACAGGCGGTATTACAGGCGATGAAGAGGGTATTGATGCGGCGATGGCTGAGCAATCCCTGTTGGCGATCGATGAAGCGGATGTCGTATTCTTTTTGGTTGATGCTCGAGCGGGTCTAACCGCAGCGGATCAACTGATTGCTGATCATCTGCGTCGCCAGGATAAAACGGTACAAGTTGTTGCCAATAAGGTCGACGGTATTGATGGTGACAGCGAATCTGCAGAGTTTTATGCAATGGGACTTGGCACTGTTGCGCAGATTGCCGCGGCACATGGTCGAGGTGTTTCTCGCTTGTTGGATAATGCGTTACTGCCATTGGATGAAACTTTTCCTGATATGCAACTTCAGGAAGAGAACATTGATGCGGACGAAGATGCCGAAGCGCAACTACGACGCCTACAAAGTTTGCCGATTAAACTTGCGATTGTTGGTAAACCCAATGTTGGCAAATCAACTTTGACGAACCGCATCCTCGGAGAAGAACGCGTTGTGGTCTATGACCTCCCGGGAACAACCCGAGACAGTATTTTTATTCCGATGGAGAGGGATGATCGTGAATATGTCTTGATTGATACTGCCGGTGTGCGCAAACGCAAAAAAGTCAATGACGCGGTTGAAAAATTTTCTATTGTTAAAACGCTCCAAGCTATTGAAGAGGCGAATGTTGTTTTACTAGTGATTGATGCCAGAGAAGGTATTACTGATCAGGATTTGAGCTTGCTTGGCTTTGTCTTGAACTCAGGTCGTTCACTCGTATTAGCAGTGAACAAATGGGATGGGCTCGATACAGATGTCAAAGACGAAATCAAACGCGAATTAGACCGTCGTTTAGGTTTTGTAGATTTTGCTCGTTGTCACTTCATCTCGGCGCTACATGGTACTGGTGTTGGGCATTTGTTTGAATCAGTACAAGAAGCGTACGCATCGGCGACGAAGCGGATTAATACGGCTATGTTGACCCAAATTATGGAAATGGCCCAAGATGACCATCAGCCACCACTGGTTCGCGGTCGTCGTGTAAAAATGAAATACGCCCACGCGGGTGGTTATAATCCTCCAGTCGTTGTGATCCACGGTAACCAAGTGCAGGACTTACCGGATTCATACAAACGCTATTTGATGAACTATTATCGCAAGTCCTTACAAATTATGGGCACGCCAATCAAAGTTGAGTTCAGAGAAGGCGCAAATCCATTTGAAGGCAAGAAAAACGTGCTGACTCAATCACAGATGCGTAAACGCAAGCGCATGATGGCCTATCACAAGAAAAAATAACCGCTTAGCGAACAATTGAACGGATTTCTCCTTGCTTTAATTGAGTGGTGATTTCATCGCCACTTTGAACTTGTGAAGGGTCGACAATAATTTCATTACTGTGTTTAGTGATACTGTATCCTCTGCTCAAGGTGGCTAAAGGACTAACTGAATTGAGCAATCCTGCAAGCCTTTTTAGCTCGGTTTGAGCATTGGACATGGTATTAATTTGGGCTTGATTAAGTCTAGTCGCTAAGTTGTGAAGGTGAGATTGTTGCAAATCTATGCGATGTTTAGGGTTACAGCGCATAAGTGTTTGCTGGGCATGAGTTACCCTATTCACTGATTGGTTCAGATGCGCAGTCATTTCTTTTTGTAAGCGCATAGTGAGTTGGTCAAGATATTGCGCTTGTTGTTGTAGAGTATATTTTGGGTGGTTTTGTATAAGCTTGGCTGTGAGTTGTTCAATGCGGTGCTGAGCATTGCTTTGCAGTTGTTGCATTCCTTGACGTAGACGTCTTTCATATTGGTTCAGAGCATCAAACCAGCGCTGAGTGTCCTGACTAACTAGTTCGGCAGCTTGAGAAGGCGTTGCCGCTCGAACATCAGCAACAAAATCCGCAATCGTTATATCCACTTCATGACCCACTGCACTGACTATCGGCAAGCGTGAACCAAAAATCGCTCTGGCAACAGCCTCTTCGTTAAAGCACCATAAATCTTCTAATGTGCCCCCGCCACGCCCAACGATTAATACATCCACTTCATTGCGCTGATTAGCGATGTGCAGAGCTCGAACAATTTGTGCAGTAGCAGGAGCGCCTTGAACTTGTGAAGGGTAAACAATAACTTCAATCGCGGGGTTACGTTGCTCTAACACAGTCAAGATATCATGCAGTGCTGCGCCGGTGGCGGAAGTAACCACCCCGACTCTGCGTATATGCTCAGGTAGAGCTTGTTTGGTTTGAGTGGCAAATAAGCCTTCGTGCATTAATTTATTTTTGAGTGCTTCAAACTGTTGTTTGAGCAACCCCTCGCCATCTTGCTCCATATATTCGACAATAATTTGGTAATCGCCACGGGGTTCATACAAACTGACACTGGCGCGGACGATGATCTTATCGCCATTTTTAGGTGTCTTTGAAACTCGGCTGTTGGCACCCTTAAACATAGCGCCTTTTACTTGAGCCTTATTGTCTTTGAGTGAAAAGTACCAATGGCCAGAAGACGCTGCAACAAAGTTCGAAATTTCACCACTTAACCAGACCTGACCCAGTTCACGCATCAGAATGTTTTTGGCCATACTATTGAGTGAACTGATACTCAAAATATTTCTTGCTGAGCCTTGTGATTGACCAGGGTTTAAACGGTTCGGATCGAACATCTGTATTTATTTCCTTTATCTTAAGAATTTTGTTGTGAAAAAAGGGGAAAACCACTACAATTACACCGCAATTAACACCCTTTCCAAGTAGGTTATTTGCATGTTACGAATTGCTCAAGAAGCTTTAACATTTGACGATGTTTTAATCGTTCCGGGCCACTCTCAGGTCCTCCCTCACACTGCATCATTACAAACCCGTTTGACTCGTAAAGTCAACTTAAATATCCCAATGATTTCAGCTGCCATGGATACGGTATCAGAAGCGCGCCTTGCGATTGCATTAGCCCAAGAAGGGGGCATTGGTTTTATTCATAAGAATATGACAGCCGAAGAACAGGCTAATCACGTTCGCCAGGTCAAAAAATACGAATCCGGTGTTGTATCCGATCCAGTTACAGTCAACCCCAGCGCAACCATTGGGGAAGTCAATGAACTCAGTTCACGTCTAGGCTACTCTGGTTTCCCAGTGATAGACGATGATAACAATTTAGTGGGTATTGTCACCGGTCGTGATTTGCGTTTTGAAACCAACCTAACCGGTTCAATCGAAACCGTGATGACACCTAAAGATCGTCTAGTGACGGTAAAGCCGGGTGCTTCAAGTGAAACAGTACTTGAACTGATGCACGATCATCGCATCGAAAAAATCTTAGTCGTAGATGATGCATTTAAATTACAAGGCTTAATCACAGTCAAAGATCATCAAAAAGCCGAAAACAAACCCAATGCCTGTAAAGACGAATTTGGTCGTTTACGTGTTGGCGCGGCGGTCAGTGTTGGTGCTGGTACAGATGAACGCATAGAACTACTCGTGCAAGCCGGTGTGGATGTACTATTGATTGATACCTCTCACGGCCATTCTCAAGGCGTTATTGACCGTGTGGCAAAAGTTCGTCAACAGTATCCAGATGTGCAATTAATTGCTGGTAACGTCGCGACCGGCGAAGGCGCCAAAGCTTTGGCTGATGCAGGTGTGGATGCCGTTAAAGTCGGGATTGGCCCAGGTTCTATTTGCACTACGCGTATTGTTACAGGTTGTGGTGTACCACAAATTACTGCAATCAGTGATGCAGTCGATGCACTGAAAGGCACAGATATTCCAGTCATTGCTGACGGTGGCATTCGCTTCTCTGGGGATATCGCCAAAGCACTTGTTGCTGGTGCGTCTTGTGTCATGGTCGGCTCTATGCTGGCTGGTACCGAAGAAGCCCCAGGTGAGGTCGAACTTTATCAAGGTCGTTATTACAAATCTTATCGCGGAATGGGCTCATTGGGCGCGATGAATCAATCTCAAGGCTCTTCTGATCGTTATTTCCAAGATTCAAAAAGTGCCGATAAGTTGGTTCCTGAAGGGATTGAAGGGCGCGTGGCATACAAAGGCCCGATTGCCAATATCATTCATCAACAAATGGGCGGACTGCGTTCTGCTATGGGCTTAACTGGTTCGGCAACGATTGCTGAGCTAAATACTAAGCCACAATTTGTTCGCGTGACTTCTGCAGGTATGGGGGAATCACATGTACACGATGTGACTATTACCAAAGAAGCACCAAACTATCGCATGGGCTAATTGCAGAGAAATTTAATGACAACTAATATTCATTCACAAAAGATCCTTATTCTTGATTTTGGTTCACAATATACACAGCTCATCGCCCGTCGTGTTCGCGAAATAGGCGTATACTGTGAACTTTGGGCGTGGGACGTCACAGAAGCTCAAATCAAACAATTTGCTCCAGATGGGATTATTTTATCCGGTGGACCAGAGTCAGTTACTGAAGCTAACTCACCACGGGCACCTGAATACGTATTTCATGCGGGTGTACCGGTATTGGGGATCTGTTACGGTATGCAAACCATGGCAGAACAACTCGGTGGCGCTGTCCAAGGTTCAGATTTACGCGAATTTGGCTACGCACAAGTTGAAGTGGTTTCACCGAATGCATTATTTGACAAGATTGAAGACTATATCTGCACCTCTGGCAACGCACTCCTTGATGTGTGGATGAGTCATGGTGATAAGGTCTCTGCTATCCCCGAAGGCTTCGTTAAAGTCGCACAAACTGATAGTTGCCCGTTTGCAGCGATGGCCAATGAAGAGAAAAAATTCTACGGTGTGCAATTCCACCCTGAGGTCACTCATACTCGTCAAGGCGAACGTTTGCTATCACACTTTGTGCTGGATATCTGTGGTCTGGAAAAACTATGGACAGCCGATGCCATTATCGAAGACGCTATTGATCGTATCAAAGCCAAAGTCGGTGATGATGAAGTAATTTTAGGTCTCTCTGGTGGCGTCGATTCTTCGGTTGTTGCGATGCTCATTCACCGAGCCATCGGCGATAAGCTCACTTGTGTGTTCGTTGATAATGGTTTGTTACGACTCAATGAAGGTCAGCAAGTCATGGACATGTTTGGTGATCATTTTGGTCTAAATATTATCAAGGTCGATGCGGAAGAGCGTTTCTTAGCTGCGTTAGAAGGCGAAGCTGATCCGGAAGCCAAACGCAAAATCATCGGTCATGAGTTTGTCCGTGTTTTTGATGAAGAAGCATCTAAGTTAATTAATGCCAAATGGTTAGCGCAAGGTACTATTTATCCTGACGTGATTGAATCAGCAGGCTCTGCGACTGGCAAAGCTCATGTGATCAAATCTCATCATAACGTAGGTGGTTTGCCTGAAGATATGGAAATGGGTTTAGTCGAACCATTACGCGAATTGTTTAAAGACGAAGTACGCAAGATTGGTTTAGAGCTCGGCCTACCATACGATATGCTCTACCGTCATCCGTTCCCTGGACCCGGTCTAGGGGTCCGTGTGTTAGGTGAAATCAAAAAAGAATACTGTGATTTGTTGCGCCGTGCTGATGCGATCTTCATTGAAGAGCTGCATGCGGCGGATTTATACCACAAGGTATCTCAAGCGTTTACCGTATTCTTACCCGTGCGCTCTGTTGGTGTCATGGGGGATGCGCGTAAATACGACTGGGTTGTCTCTCTACGAGCAGTAGAGACGATTGATTTTATGACTGCACATTGGGCGCACTTGCCTTATGACTTCTTAGGGAAAGTATCCAATCGTATTATCAACGAAATTGATGGTATCTCACGTGTGGTCTACGATGTCAGTGGTAAGCCTCCTGCAACCATTGAGTGGGAATAAATTGAAAGGAGGCTATAGGCCTCCTTTTTTATCAGATTATGAATGCTACATACCATAGTTAATGCGAATCGTATCTCGCAGGAGTTCATAAGAAACGCAGTTGAATGCCAAGTCCGACTCTCTGTTGATGTCGGTTATAATCAATTAAACTATCACCATAGCCATTAAAGTATTGCAACAATACATCATATCGGTCAGAAAAGTTATAGGTGTAATTGAGTTCAAGGCTGCCTCTGTTATTGCTAGATTTAAGATTATTACGCAGTTTGGCTAACAGCTTGTGCTCAGGTGTGAACTGCCAAGCATAGCCTAATTCAATTCGACCAATGTAATCTAAAATATCTGGATTATCATCGCCTGATGGATCTTGAACACTCTCTTTGGCGTCTTCGGGGAGGCGATACCAAGTTCTCACATAATACGCTGAGTCCACGTCGCTAAAGAGCGCAGTCAAAATCACACGATTCCAACTGCGAGAGTTAAGACCAGATTGTCCGTTTGATTGATGATTAAAGCTGAGTTCAACGGCATTGAAGCGATATTGCAAAAAACTGTAATCTGCTTGCCAACGATACATAAGCTCAGGTTCATAATTGGTCTCTCGAAATGGTTTAGACACCTCGGAGTTATAGACTTGCCAAAATGACTTTGCCGTAAAACCAAAATACCAACCGGTATTGGTATCGCCTAATGAATAAATTGGGATTTTGATACTGATTTGAAATTTGGCTTCTTGATTGTCAATATTATTTTGGTTTAAGTCGACCTGACCGTCTGCGTTGGGATTTTTGGCGTAGGTATATGGTAAGAGGTAATTTTGTTGGTGCTGGTAAATTGCAAAAGGCACTGCATCTAAGCGCTGTTCGGCCGCGTCTCGTGCATCCAAAATGGAGGGCGCTTTGGGTGTGTTTTCAATTTCTTGAATGGTTTCTGATGCGACGCGTTTGGCTTTTTGTAATGGTGTTTCCTCTGGACTCTGTTGAGCAAAAAGCGGCACTGAATTGGTGAGACATATGAAGATAAAAAGTTGTTTGAGCATTATTCATCCATAAAAAAGCCATGAGTACCGCAAAGTGTAGTCATGGCTGATAAAAGGTGCAATAGCACTGAATTTAAAGTGACTTAATAAACTGCAATGCGGTGTCCAGGTCAAGCAGTTGTTTTTCACCGCTATGTCGAGATTTATATTCGATTTGCTGATTGTCTAAGTTGCGTTCGCCAATCACGATAGAGTGAGGAATACCTATTAATTCCATGTCATTAAACATAACTCCAGGGCGCTCTTTACGGTCGTCGAACAAAACTTCAACACCTGCGGCTAGGCAATCTTCATAAAGTTGCTCAGCGACTTCTTTGATGCGATGTGACTTATGCATATTCATTGGAATGATCACAAGTTTGAATGGAGCAATCGCGTCTGGCCACTTGATCCCAAATTTGTCGTGATTTTGTTCAATCGTAGCAGCCATAATACGAGATACACCAATGCCATAACATCCCATGGTTAATGTTTCATGTTTACCTGTTTCGGTTAAGACACCACAGTTCATGGCTTTGGAGTACTTTTGTCCAAGTTGGAAAATATGTCCAACTTCGATACCACGTTTTATGGCAATTTCTCCTTCACCGTCGGGTGATGGATCACCTGCAACGACATTACGCAAATCAAAGGTATCGTATTCACCGACATCGCGAGCCCAATTGGTACCCGTATAATGTACATCATCAATATTAGCGCCACACACGAAATCAGCTAATGCGGCGGCGCTGCGATCCACAATCACAGGTATGGATAATCCAACAGGGCCAATTGAACCGACATTGGCTCCTACTTCTGCAAGAATGCGCTCCTCTGAGGCCATCGCAAATGGCGCACCAATCAATGGATGTTTTTCAGCTTTGAGTTCGTTGAGTTCGTGATCGCCACGTAAGACTATCGCCACTAACGGCTGAGAACCATCTTCTTGTGCTTCACCAAGTACAATCAGGGTTTTCACTGTAGTAGTCGGTGCGATATTCAGTAATACAGAAACTTCAGCAATGGTTTTGGCGTTCGGTGTATCGACTTTGGTTAGCGCTTGAGTACCTTCTCCCTGTGATTCAGGGGCAACTGCTTCTGCCATTTCGACATTGGCAGCATAATCAGAAACGGTTGAGAAGGCGATATCGTCCTCACCAGAATCCGCTAATACATGAAACTCATGTGAGCCTGTTCCACCAATAGAACCATTATCCGCAATCACCGGACGGTATTCTAAACCAATGCGTTCAAAGATGTTGCAGTAAGCTTGATACATTTTGTCGTATGTTGTTTGCAAACATTCTGCAGATAAATGGAAAGAATATGCGTCTTTCATCAAAAATTCGCGACCACGCATCACGCCAAAACGCGGACGAACTTCGTCTCGGAACTTAGTTTGAATTTGATATACGTTTAAAGGGAGCTGTTTGTAGCTACTGATTTCGTTCCGCACCAACGCCGTCACGACTTCCTCGTGTGTCGGGCCAAGAACAAAATCACGCTGATGACGGTCTTTGATGCGCAATAATTCTGGACCGTATTCTTCCCAGCGGCCGGATTCTTCCCATAAGTCTGCTGGCTGTACTACTGGCATGAGGATTTCAATCGCACCGGCTTTGTCCATCTCTTCTCGTACAATGTTCGCAATTTTGTTAAGGACTCTTAAACCGGTCGGAAGGTAGTTGTACAAGCCGGATGCGACTTTGCGGATCATGCCCGATCGCAACATCAACTGATGAGAAATAACTTCCGCATCGGCTGGAGTTTCTTTTTGAGTGGATAACAAATACTGAGTAGTGCGCATTGAATCAATGTCCTTCGTTGCGTGCGTCAAAAAATTGGGAGCATTTTAGCACAACTCCGGCAGGGCAAAAGGACTAAATTAGTCTCGTTTTACATCTCGTACATAACAGATGTTATTGACGATTAAAAAATGCCAATCGCAGCCAAATAATCTGACTTTATAGGTTCTGTCAGGCTGATTTTGATAGGCTGGACGGGGATCAGATTGTAGGATCAGAGTCACTTGTTCGAGTTGTTGTGAGGTCATGCCAATTTGTCGAGCTTGCGTTTCACATTCGATGGTGACTTGCAACCTTTCCGGAGCGTCTGGCGCAATACCAGCGAGTGCATCGGGGATGCTATCGGCGTAAGGTACGTAAGGTTTTATGTCATAAAGTGGTGTGTGATTGACCACATCTGCTCCACTGATATTAAGTAGGACCCCTTCTTCGGTATGTTGTACTGAGTGCAGTTGCACTACGGACATACCAATTTGATTTGGCCGAAAAGGACTTCTGGATGCAAATACACCGAGTTTTTGATTGCCTCCTAATCGCGGTGGTCGGATTAAAGGTCTAAAATCAGTTTGCTTTACCTGGTGAAAGCCAAAAATTAACCAGATATGGGAGTAGTCGACCAGTCCTCGAAAGGCGTTTATATCATTGAATTGTGAACTAATACGAACCTGACAATACACTTTAGAAAGCAGCGAAGCTTGACGTGGAATGCCAAATTTTTCATCGAAGGGCGTTAAAATAGTCCCAATCGGATGGATTTCAGCCATGCACTGCACGCTTTAATTGTTGCACAAAATAGTCTTGACCAAGCGTTTGTGCAGTGGCGATATTTTTTTCCGGGATCCCTTCAGGATCATCCATCACATCAAGTACTTTACTCAAACTGTCTTCCCGCAAAATATGTAGCATCGCAAAGGGAGAACGATTGGTATAATGACTGGCATCGTCTTTCTCGACACCGGCAAACGTATATTCAGGATGAAAACTCGCAATTTGATAAGTACCGGAGTAGCCCAGATCATCTAGCACTCTCTCAGCGAAGTATAAGTAGTCGAGATAATCATCAAACGTAGTTTCTTGCTTGATAATGATTAGGGTCGTATCTGTAGCTGAGTGTGTGTCAAGAAAGGTAAATTCATCCTCTAATTGGTCAAACAGCTCATCGGGTCTGAGTGCTTTTGATTCAACATAACGAATTTGGTCGTTACAAAAAGGCTTTTTCGCAAAAGGGCAAAAATTATGCCCAATCACAATATGTTCTAACCAATATTTTGTTGCCTCAATTGCAGATTGAGTCATTTTTGTGTTTGCGCCTTTACATATGCTTCAAGTGTATTTTCGATAAGACTTGCTACCGTCATTGGACCGACCCCTCCTGGTACTGGAGTTATCCAGCCAGCATGTTCTTGTGCTTTGGCAAATTCGACGTCGCCAACTAACGAACCGTCATCCAAGCGATTAATGCCTACATCAATCACGATGGCGTTTTCTTTGACCCATTCACCTGGAATAAAGTTTGGCTTACCCACCGCCACGACTAAGAGATCCGCTCGTTCAACATGACTTTTGAGATCTTTGGTAAATTTGTGGCAAGTCGTTACAGTGCAACCGGCAAGCAGTAACTCCAAAGCCATCGGGCGACCAACAATATTGGAAGCGCCAACGATGACCGCATCAAGGCCTTTGATATCGCGTTTGGTCGACTCAATCATGGTCATAATGCCCTTAGGCGTACACGGTCTAATTGCAGGGATACGTTGTGCTAAGCGACCAATATTGTAAGGGTGGAAACCATCTACGTCTTTGTATGGATTGATGCGCTCAAGGATTTCTTCAGCGTTTAGACCAGCAGGTAAAGGTAACTGGACTAAAATTCCATCGATCTCTTCGGCGTTGTTTAATTCATCTATGAGCGCCAACAGTTCTTCTTGAGAGGTGGTTGCTGGCAAATCGTAGCTTTTTGATACAAAGCCGACTTCATCACAGGCTTTGCGTTTGTTGTTTACATAAACTTGGGATGCTGGGTCTGAACCGACCAAAACGACGGCTAGACCAGGTGCGCGCTTATTGGCAGCAACGGCACGAGAAACATAAGAGGCGACGTCTTGTCGAACATTTTGAGCGATGACTTTGCCATCGATGAGTTGGGCTTGCATGAATGAACCTATGCGACGTGTGAATATGTGCATATTGTTTCATATCGTGGATAAATTGCCAAAAATAAATTGACCAATTCAGACATTCTGTTAATATGCGCAACCCTAGTCGGTGAGTGGCGCAGCTTGGTAGCGCACTTGTTTTGGGTACAAGGGGTCGCAGGTTCAAATCCTGTCTCACCGACCATTTCTTCTACAGTGATTTCCTGTTATATTCCAATTTCCAGTGCGCCCTTAGCTCAGCTGGATAGAGCAGTAGCCTTCTAAGCTATTGGTCGCAGGTTCGAATCCTGCAGGGCGCGCCATATACAAAAAAGACCTGCCTTGTGCAGGTCTTTTTGTATACATTGCCTCTATGGATGAGAACCTGCGAAGCAGGTCGACCAAAACGTCAGGAACGTTTTGGCAGTGCCTAAGGCAGGGCATAGCCCTGAGCACAGGATGTGCGAGCTAATCCTGCAGGGACGGTTGTAAAACCGCGCCCTATACAAAAGTGACCTGCCTTGTGCAGTTCCTTTGTCAGTCTGTCTAAATCTTGCATTCACTCATCACTCTTAAATCACTGATAAAAAACTGACTGCGCAAAAAACAGCGGATCAGTTTTTTCAAGTTATTGATTTTAAATGATTTTTTGAAATTTATTTTTTTGCAAAAGAAACAAGGTGTTCTATAGTTACCATTAAGAGTAATAATCAAAAGTAAAATGAGTTTACCCTAATCATGACAATTCAAGAGAATGGACTATTTAGAATAAACGCGGTAAAAGGGCAATCCTCACGCTTAGATGGTGAGGTGTTGATTGCGAGACCTGTGTCGAGTTATGTGCTGTTTTCTTCGCTGGTGATTATCATTCTTGTAGCCATATTGTTTTTGGTTAACTCCCAGTTCCATCGTAAAGAAGCCGTCACGGGGTATCTCTCCCCAAGTAAAGGCACCTCAAAAATACTGGCTCCATCAGCTGGCGTCGTGTCAGAACTATTAGTGAACAACGGTCAGTTAGTTCAAGCCGGGGAGCCATTGGCCTTAGTTACCACCACTCAGCAAACGTCAGAAGGTTTGTCAGTGAATGAGGCGCTCGTCAACGCCACTCGAGAGCAGCTAGATTTGATGACTAACCGAATGAGTCATGCTCAAATAGCCTTTGAGCAAGAGCGTAATGCATTAAAACTGGCAATGAATAGCAATAATAGAACTCGCGCTTATACCACCACTCAAATTCAACTCGCTAATGAGCGATTAGTGATTCAACAGGCCCGTCTAGATAGACTAGCAGGTTTACAACTGCAAAGTGCGGTGACTCAAAACGATGTCGATACACAATCAGAGCAAGTCATTGTACTGAATCAACAGATAGCAGAACTTCAAGTTATCGAGCAGCAAGCCATTAATCAACTGGCTGAACTTGAGGCACGATTAGCCAGCCTACCAATTGAGCATCAACAAAGCCTTGCACTTTTGCATAGCGAGAAGTCACGCCTATCTCAGCAGTTATTATCTCATCAAGCTAGTGGCGAATGGTTAATAACTGCGCCTACAACAGGTAAAGTGACTAATATAGGGTTATCAGTCGGTGATAGTGTGAGACAGCAGCAATATGTAATGACTGTCTTGCCTGAGAGTGATTCGCTTCGTGCCATTTTACTCGTCCCTTCACGTGCTTATGGTTTCGTTACCGAGGGACAAAACACCAAAATCAGATTTGACGCTTTTCCTTATCAACGCTTTGGGTTGTTTGATGGGGAAGTTATAAAAACAAGTGACTATATTGTGATGCCTGGGGAGATTGATATGCCGGTTGCTATCAATACGCCAGTGTACAAAGTGGAAGTCGCTATGGCTACACAAAGCATCAGCGCCTATGGACAATCGGTTCCGTTACAACCGGGTATGACGATAAGCGCCGATATCGTGCTCGAAGAACGCAGTCTTCTAAGCTGGTTATTTGAGCCGATTATTAGCCTGAAAGGGCGTGTGTAAACCTTAAAATCAAACTGTAAACGACCCAAGGAGAGATAATATGAAAGAACTAAATCTTGAGGAAGTTAAAGAAGTAAATGGAGGTAATCCCTATATTGTTGGTGCTGCTATCGGTTGGGCTGTGAATACAGCATTAGATTTTGCAGCGGAATCTTTAAGTGAAGTTGACTGGGGGAGCTCTATGGGTGACGAGGATATAAATTTAGCACCCTAATACCTCCTAAGAGGGGGCTTTGCCTCCTCTTATTTAACAAATGCTATTTGCTCTTGGAAGATCGTTATGATAAACAAAAAAGTTAAAAAAGCAGTGATATTAAAATTAAAAATGACAGCTCTATTCCTTTTGTTGCAACTTATTTCAGTTGTTTTGTCAAAATTTTTAATATCGCCTTTTGTCACTGGGGATGTATACAAAGATATAGAATATTATATTGCTATTATAGTTATGTTACCCATTGTTTTGTTTATAAGTAAAAGGGATGAGTTTAATTTCCCAAATGAATTTTTTAAGCTTGATGTTGATTTTAGTTTTTTTGGGAAAGTTATTGCAGTTGTGTTTTTTTACTTTTTGATTTTTTATTGTCTTGCAGAGTTTGTGAATATCTTAGGTGAAAGTCATTCATCTGAAATAATTAACGCACTAACTGAAGGTGGTATATATGTTAAAGTGTTACTTGTTTTTTCGATATGTTTAGCTGCGCCAATAATAGAGGAGATTTTTTTTAGAGGGTGGCTAATAAGTAAACTCATGATGTTGGATATTGATAAAAATTATATCATTATAACCACTTCAACTCTATTTATGTTTTCTCACATGCAGTATCAAAATGCCTTTAGTTATATTTATCTTTTTATAATGGGTTTGGGTCTTGGTTATATAAGGATGAAAAAAAATAATATTTCATATTGTATTTTAGCTCACTCGTTTTTAAATTTTTTGGCCGTTTTTTCATGGATTTATTAATTTATCAAGGGCAGAAATTAGGTAAATCAATAGGTAAAGTAAAGTGATCTATCAATCCGAAGCCGCTGAATGCGGCCTAGCCTCTATCGCCATGGTGGCAAATCACTATGGCCATAAGATTGATTTATCGACCTTGCGCAGTCGTTATAACATCTCGTTTAAAGGGGCGAACCTGCAACAGTTAATGCAGTTAGCAGAACAGTTGAATATGGTGGGTCGTGCACTGCGTTTAGAATTGGATGAGCTTAAGAACCTAAAGACCCCCTGTATTTTGCATTGGGACATGAATCACTTTGTGGTGCTCAAAAAAGTCTCGCGTAAGACCATCACAATTTTAGACCCCGCAATGGGAGAACGCGTCATACCGATGAAAGAAGTGGATACTTCTTTTACGGGGATCGCGTTGGAGTTAACCCCGACGTCAGAATTTAAGAAACAAGACGAACGAGCCAAACTCAGCATTACATCATTTTGGACGCGCATTGATGGATTAACGTCGTCTTTAGTCAAACTGTTTGTCCTATCGTTAATATTGCAATTTTTGATGCTTGCTGCACCTTATTATACCCAGTTGGTCGTAGATAATGTGCTTGTTAGTTTTGATAAACCATTGCTGGTTGTATTGGCACTCGGGTTTGGCTTAGTGATGTTGGTATCGGTGATTACGGATACGTTTCGTAGTTGGGTAGTATTGCATCTTTCATCCACCATGAGCGTGCAAATGGCGACTAATCTGATGCGGCATTTGGTGCATTTGCCGATGGAATACTTTGATAAGCGTCATATGGGCGATGTGGTATCGCGTTTTGGCTCGCTGAACAGTATTCGGGATTTGTTTACCAACAAAATCGTGGAAGGTGTCATCGATGGACTAATGTCAATTGTGGTGTTGGTGATGATGTTTTTGTACGATGTCACGTTGGCTTTGGTGGTGTTAGGCGTGGTGCTTCTGTATGCCATCATTCGCATTATTCTCTACCGTCCTGTGCATCAACTTACCGAATCGAGTATCGTCGCAGGAGCCGCTGAACAATCCAACTTCATGGAAACCGTGCGCGGTATGCAAAGTATTAAATTATTTGGTCAGCAAACCCAGCGCTTAAATTTGTGGCAAAACAAATACACCGAAGCCGTGAATCAAAGCTATCGCTTAGGCAAATGGCATATTTCGTATCAAACAATTAATGGGTTGTTGTTCGGAGTAGAAAATATCCTAGTGGTCTACCTTGCTGCGCTCGCTGTGATGGAAGGGGAGATGTCAGTGGGGATGCTCTTTGCGTTCATGGCTTACAAAAATCAGTTTACGAATCGCATGGCGGGGTTAACCAGCAACCTTATTGATATCAAGATGACGTCACTGCATTTGGATAGATTGGCCGACATTGCCTTAACAGATAAAGAGCACGAAGGAACGGAACAACCGTTTAGAGCCATTAGCGGTGAATTTACACTAAACAATATTAACTTTCGGTATGCCGACAACGAACCCTTACTCTTTGATGAGTTGAACTTATCCATCAAGGCCGGCGATAACATCGCGATTATTGGGGCATCGGGCACAGGTAAATCCACGTTAATGAAGCTGATGCTGGGATTATTAACACCGCATTCTGGCAAGATTGAAGCGGACGGGGTGAACATCCAACATCTTGGTTTACGTCACTATCGACAGCAAGTGGCCTCAGTCATGCAGGACGACCAGTTAATGTCGGGGACGTTGGCTGAAAATATCAGTTTTTTTGACCCACAAATGAACATGGAGAAGGTGATGGAAGCTGCCATCTTAGCTGGTATTCATGATGATATCGCCCAAATGAACATGGGGTATAACTCATTGGTGGGCGATATGGGCAATGCGTTATCTGGCGGTCAGTCGCAAAGGTTATTATTGGCAAGGGCGCTATACAGAGAACCTAAGATGTTATTTTTGGATGAGGCTACTAGCCACTTGGATATCGAGCTTGAACAGCATGTGAATCAAGCCATTCAGCAACTTTCTATGACTCGCATTACCATTGCACATCGGCCTGAGACGATTCGAAGTGCTGATACTATTTATGAGCTTAGAGAGGGTAAAATGCATAATATCACAGCAACCTATTAATCTCTGAATGGAGAATAGAGGGACAGCGGTCTTAAATGGTCAGTGGAATCATAATACTAATTTGCGTACCTGAGCGAGTATCAATCTGAAATGTTCCCTCTAATGCTAATATACGTTGTTGCATGCCTTCCAGGCCGAAACCAAATGTTTTATGTGCCGGATCGAAGCCAACGCCATCATCTTTTATGATCAATGACAAAGCCGCAGGTGTTGTTTTGAGCTCAATGGTAAAATGGGATGCATTAGCGTATTTTATGGTATTGTTGACGGCCTCTTGCACAACTCGATATACGGCAATACTGATATTATCTGAAAGAGTGATGAAGTTTGGCTCATATATGAATGAGTAATTCACTTTAAATAAAGCTAATTTATCTTTGAAATAGTCTCCTTTTAGCGTTTCATACAAGCCATCTCGGCTTAACATCTGTGGTTTTAGTTTGTGGACAATTTCATGCAATGAACGATGGATATGCCCGCTATATGTATTTAGGCTCTGAAAGGTATCGGCCGTGTCTGGATTGGAGCAGTCGGATTCAATAACGCTCAAAGCGGAATCAATGGTTTTGATATTTTCGCGCAGCGATATATTGATTTCTTTCGCTAATTGTTGTCTTTCGTACTCTTGCGCGTTGACCAATAATTGATTTACGTTACGGATGTTGTGATTCACTTCACGTAAATGGGTATTGGTGAGGCTCAAATTAGATTGAGCATTGAGTAATTTGGACTGTGCCAAGTCCAACTCGTACAACATCGCACTGATGAGTATTCCAATCAAGTTAAACAAGCATAGGAACCAAACTGTTTCATACAGCGTAATGCCGAGCGATATTCGAGAGTATTGTTCAAAGTGATTCGTTTGAGTGGCTAGTTCATTAAGCAAATACGCTTTCTGGGTCAATGGTAATGCCGGGTCATATTGAATAATGACATGTGCGATAAACCCCAATAATACCAAATTACTTACAGTAACAAACCCTGCACATCCCGCCCAGCGGTGTTTATGACAAAACCAAAGCCCCGGTAAAATACTAAAAATAGCTAAGTATTTGATGTAATCGGCGGATAAAGCCACGATCCCAATCAGCACGATAGTGAAAACAACCAAGGCAAGAATTAGGCGGGGGAAGTTGACAGGCAGTTGTTCATGCTCGTCTGAAATAAAATAATGACTGAGGTTAAATAGCCAAATCAATATCAGGCTGAATGCAACATTGCCCAGTATGGCAAGTTTAATTTGAGTCGTACTGTATTGTTCGAGTGTGCCTAAGCCGTAATTCAGTACAAGAAAATGCACAGTGATAAAAAAAACTATGCTCAGTATCTGTAAAGAAATAGTGTGGAGTTCAAAATTATTTTGTACCGGAAGTAATCGACTCAATGGCAAAATTATCAGCAGCATAAAGCCAAAGCTAATGATACTGTTATATAAATCGAATAGCCCCATAGTAGACATGAGCCAAAGCATAAAAATGGTACTTAACAATTTTAAAAGCAGGCTGGCATATCCAGAAAATAGTAGCCAAATGGCTGTTGGTATTACCACCAATTGAGTACTCAAGCCTTGAGTCAAATTGATGATCAGCGAATCAAAAAATCCGCACAATAAGACCAGAAAAAAATGTAAAACAGTCACCGTCGACAATAATTTATTAAAGCGGAAGCCAAACATCGATATTCGCTCCGTTGGTATTGTGGATGTGCATCTTGCCACCAAGTGCTATGACATGGTTGTAAATCATAAACAGTCCATCGCCGTAATTACCGGCTAGGGTATTATCATTAAAGCCGATGCCGTTGTCACAAAAAGACAAATGTACTTGCTTGTCTTCGAGTTCAATACTAATAGAGCAAGAGTCGGCTTTACTGTGTTCAACTGTGTTTTTGATACACTCCTGGACCATGCGTACAATCGTGATTTTGTTGGTATCAGTTAGATCAATTAGGTCCTCTGTGACATAGGCATGGTATTCGATGAAGTTGTTGCCAAGATATTCATTGAAGTTTTCTTTACTCAAAGCGATGTTGAGGGGCGCATCATCAATATTTTTTGGCCGAAGCCAATACATTAACCGATAAGCATTGTTATACAGATTCCCGCATTCTATCTTAATGTCATTCAGCAACTCAGGGTGTAGTCTTGCAATATCGAATTTTTTTTCCAATACGGAAATTAACGCTCTCAAACCAATAATGCTTTGGCCGACATCATCATGTAGTTCTTGTGAAAGACGTTTTTTTTCCGCTTCTCGGATATTTATGGCCTGTTTCGATAAGTTTTGTAAATCGTTTTTGGAAATTAATAATTCAGCGTTTTGTGCCTCCAAAGTAGTTTGTCTTAGAACCAAAGATGAAGTGGCCCGGCTGTGTTCCAGTTGCAGAGCGGCTGTCACCAACCCCGTTGCAAAATAAGCGGCAATAAAGGTTTGAAAATCAACTAACAATTGGCTGTCAGCGTTATGTAAAAATATTAATAGAACCGTGTTAATCCATAATGCGCAACTCAAGCTTCCAAACCAAGTTAAGCGAATGGCAAAGTAGATGATTGGAAGGAATAAGAATAACTTCAAGAGTTCTCGAGTAAATGCATTAGTATAAAATGCAAATACCATTGCGAGTGTGAGAAGAAAGATGTTTTGCAATAATTCGGCTTTTGAAAACTCAGGAATTTTATACCGAAATTGTAATACCCACATGACGATAAGGAACAATGTAATTGCTAAGAGTAAACCTGGATAAGCGGCTATATTATGCAGGATAAACATATCCAAAACGTCTTCTGCTTTTACTTTGTCATAGACAGAAGTATCTGACAGAACAAAGTAGCCTACGCTAGTGAACCGGGTCAGCATGCCAAGCAATACTATCAAAGATATTGATTTCAGAGTGAATAAATGACGGTTAATGTGATGTTCTCGAGCGTAATAGATGAATGGCAATGTATGAATGGTCATAAACACGCTTTGTACAAAATGTCTTAACATGTCGTAATAAATAGACTCCTGTACTTGCATAGTTAGACCACTGGCAAAACAGATAGCCAGTATCGCACTGACCCAAAACCGGTAGGGTAGGAAGATAAAAATGATAAATTGGAAGCCTAGAGGAAAATACCAAATAACAAAACTAGGA
>JALRKK010000066.1 GCA_023268935.1 Glaciecola sp. | reverse complement strand
TTAGAAGCAACGATTTTTAGACCGGCACTCTCAAAACGATTGTAGATAGCACCGATAACGTTTTTAGCAACCGCATCCGGCTTAATAATTGAAAAAGTTCTTTCTAAGGCCATTATAGGCTCCTTGTAATTCTTTGATTTAACAAAATTTCGCAGATTATAGCAAAACCAGACAAAAACTCGAATATTTTATTTATTCGTCTTTAATGGTCTTCGGCTGCGTGATTAATGGTGTATTTGGGGATTTCCACAACCAAGTCTTCATCTTGCACAATCGCTTGGCAACCTAGACGTGACTCAGGCTCTAGCCCCCACGCCTTATCCAATAAATCATCTTCCAACTCATCTGATTCGGCGAGCGAATCAAACCCTTCACGGATGACCACATGACAAGTCGTGCAAGCACACACTTTTTCACAAGCATGCTCGATACCAATACCATTCTTCAATGCAACATCTAAAACGCTTTCGCCTTTTTTGGCTTCTAACACTGCACCATCTGGACAGAGTTCATCATGGGGTAAAAATATGACTTGGGTCATTACCGTCTCCTGCTTATTCAGAATTTAGATGTCTTGGACTTGTTTGCCCGCTAACGCTTGTTGAATGGATATGTCCATCCGACGAGCTGCAAAGGCTTGTGAGGCATTATCCACGACTTCAATTTGTGCCTTAATCGCATCAGTGCTATGCCCTTGAGAAATTTCAGCGAGAGTATCCATGCTTTGACGCAATTGTGCAAACTCTTCTTCACTTAATAACTCTCGATGTTCATCTAAGGCAGCCTCGAGTGCCTCAAGTACTCTTGCCGCCTCGACTTGTTGCTCTTTTAACATGCGCTGCTGCATATCATCTTTTGCATTTGCCATGGAGGCTTTAAGCATTTCTGCAATGTGTTCTTCAGCGAGACCAAATGATGGTTTAACTTGGATTTCTGCTTGCACGCCTGTGCTTTTTTCTTGCGCGGTAACATTGAGTAAGCCATCCGCATCGACTTGGAATGTCACACGAATATGCGCAGCCCCCGCCGTCATCGGTGGAATCCCAGTTAACGTGAATTTCGCCAGAGAGCGACAATCATCGACGAGTTCACGTTCACCTTGTAATACGTGCACCATCATCGCTGTTTGCCCATCTTTGAATGTGGTGAATTCTTGAGCTTTTGCGACCGGTATGGTGGTATTTCGAGGGATAATTTTTTCGACCAAACCACCCATCGTTTCGATACCAAGCGATAGAGGTAAAACGTCTAACAACAACATTTCATTATCGGGCTTATTTCCCGCAAGAATATCCGCTTGACTTGCTGCTCCTAAAGCAACCACTTGGTCTGGGTCAATAGAAGTTAATGGTTCTTGCCCAAAAAATTCACCAACTTGTACTCTCACCAATGGGACTCGTGTTGAGCCCCCTACCATGACGACTGCTAACACCTCATCAGCACTGACTTCTGCATCTTTTAAGGCTCTGCGACAAGCTTTTACTGTTTGTTTAATCAATGGCGCGATTAAGTTTTCAAACGTTTCACGTTCTAGGGAAGCATCAAAGGATTGACCGTCTATATCAATAGTTTGAGTAATAGAGGGGGCATCGCTCAATGCTTGTTTGGTCGCTTTGGCTAAAGACACTAATCGTCTGTATTGTGATTTTTGCTGCGATTCAGACAACTCCCATTGTGTCGTCCAGTGCTGCACAATGGCATGGTCAAAATCATCTCCACCTAAACTGGCATTGCCTCCAGTCGAGAGCACTTCAAACACGCCTTTGTGCAAACGCAAAATGCTAATATCAAAGGTGCCACCACCCAAATCATAAACTGCAATGAGCCCTTCTCGTCCAGAATCCAATCCATATGCAATAGCTGCCGCAGTGGGTTCATTCAATAATCTTAGAACGTGTAAACCAGCTAATTTCGCTGCGTCTTTCGTGCTTTGTCTTTGTGCGTCATCGAAGTAGGCCGGAACCGTAATCACAGCACCGGTTAACTCATCGCCTAGTGAAGCCTCTGCGCGGTGACGCAGATGACGTAAAATGTCAGCTGATATTTCAACAGGATTTCTTGATTTGCCATCTGCAAGAAGCGCTACGCCTTGGCTTTGTTGCACAAAGTGGTAGGGTAGATTCGGCCATGTTGCTAAAATTTCATCTTGGGATTTGCCAAGAAAGCGTTTTACCGAGACGATAGTATTGACTGGATCGTTATTAGCATCTGCTTGTGCTGGAAAGCCAATAGTCTTTTCGCCACCGTGATACCGGACCACCGAAGGCAATAAAGTTCGGCCCTGGCTGTCAGGTAAGGTTTGTGGCTGACCACTGCGCACCGTCGCAACCAGTGAATTAGTTGTCCCCAAATCGATACCAACGGCGAGCTTGCGTTGGTGTGGGGCTGCACTTTGTCCAGGTTCTGCAATCTGCAATAATGCCATGTTAAAAATCGTCCAATTTGTCTAATTGCGCCTCTACTTGCGCGGAAAATTTATAGATAAAAGTGAGTTTTCTAATCTCATTTGCGATGTCTTCATTATCAGAGCCATCCTCTTCAAACATGGCGTCTAACGCTGTGAGCTTATCTCGTATTAGAGCTTGGATATCGTCTTGCATTTGCTCAAGTGCATTTTCATCTGAACCGATTTCCTCTAGCGTTTCACGCCACTCCATTTGTTGCATCAAAAACTCAGGATCACCCAAGGTATGTTGTTCATTATCTATGGTCAACCCACGCAAACTCAACAAATGCTGTGCTCGAGTCAGTGGATGTTTTAACACGCTGTAACCGTCATTAACTTGAGCATTTTTTTGCATAGCAATACGCCGGTCTTGCGCCGATGCTGTGGCAAATTTGTCTGGATGAGTAAGCTTTTGTAAGGTCTGATAAGAAGACGCTAACGCTTGAGTATCCAGCGTTAGCGTTTCGGGAAGATTAAATAGTGAAAAATAATTCATGGTCTATCGGTTTATCATGCTTTAAGTTGCGTCATTAGACGTTAAAGCTTTCGCCGCAACCACACTCACCATTTGCGTTTGGATTGTTAAACTGAAAGCCTTCATTGAGCCCCTCTTTGGCAAAGTCTAACTGTGTACCATCAAGGTAAACAAGACTTTTACCATCAATAATGACTTTTACCCCGTTGTCTTCAAACACCGTATCGTCTTCATTTAGCTCATCAACAAACTCTAAAACATAAGCCAGCCCTGAACATCCAGTGGTTTTTACACCTAAGCGCAAACCAAGACCATGCCCTCTATTTTGTAAAAAAGCATTCGCTCTTTGTGCTGCTGCGTCAGTTACTGTGATAGCCACTTATATCTCCTATAACCTTTGTATCTATGAACTAAGCGTTTTTCTTTTTGTAATCTGCAACGGCTGCTTTGATTGCATCTTCAGCTAAGATTGAACAGTGGATCTTCACTGGTGGTAAAGCAAGCTCTTCCGCAATATCGGTGTTTTTAATTGTGGTCGCCTCATCTAAGGTTTTACCTTTGACCCACTCGGTTACAAGCGAACTCGAAGCAATCGCAGAACCACAGCCATAGGTTTTAAATTTAGCGTCTTCGATAATGCCGTTTTCACCTACTTTGAGTTGTAACTTCATAACGTCACCACACGCTGGCGCCCCTACCATACCCGTTGCAACGGTTGGATCGTTTTTGTCGAATCCGCCTACATTACGAGGATTTTCATAATGATCGATGACTTTTTCACTGTATGCCATAATTGTACCTTTACTTTTTTAACCTTTCATAATCTTTAAATTCATGCATTTAGCTAACGCTAAAACGTACAAACCACTTAGTGGTGAACCCACTCGACCGATTCTAGGTCTACACCGTCTTTATACATATCCCACAATGGAGACATTTCACGCAGCTTATCAATTGCGTTACGAATTACATCGATGACGTAATCTATTTCAGCTTCAGTGGTAAAACGACCAAAACTAAAACGAATGGAGCTGTGTGCCAATTCGTCATTGAGACCCAATGCACGAAGCACATATGAAGGTTCAAGTGATGCAGACGTACAGGCCGAACCGGAAGATACTGCCATGTCTTTAAGCGCCATAATCAGAGACTCACCCTCTACATAAGCGAATGACACATTCAGGTTGTGCACTACCCGCTGTTCTAGGTCGCCGTTTAAGTATACCGCCTCAATATCTTTGATACCGTTCCACAAACGGTCACGTAAGACGCGAATACGCTCATTTTCTGAGGCCATTTCAGCTTTCGCTAAAGCAAACGCTTCACCCATACCGACGATTTGGTGTGTAGCGAGTGTGCCTGAACGCATACCGCGCTCATGGCCACCGCCGTGGATTTGGGCTTCAATACGAACTCGTGGTTTACGACGCACATACAATGCACCAATGCCTTTGGGACCATAAGTCTTGTGACCTGAGAACGACATCAAATCGACTTTTAGGTTCTGTAAATCAATTTCTACTTTGCCAGTAGATTGCGCTGCATCAACGTGGAATAAAATCTTGCGGCTGCGACACAACTCACCAATGGCTGCGATGTCTTGGATCACACCGATTTCATTATTGACGTGCATAATTGAGACGAGCACTGTGTCATCGCGCATCGTGTTTGCTAACACTTCAAGGTCAACCAAACCATTGCTCATCGGCTCAAGATAAGTAACCTCAAATCCTTCACGCTCTAGCTGACGACATGTATCCAAAACGGCTTTGTGCTCGGTCTTCAACGTTATGACGTGCTTACCTTTTTTGTGATAAAAATGCGCAGCACCTTTGATTGCCAAATTATTTGATTCGGTTGCACCAGAGGTAAATACGATCTCGCGTGGGTCTGCATTAACCAAATCCGCAACTTGATTACGTGCAATATCTACTGCCTCTTCTGCTACCCAACCGAAGCGATGTGAACGCGAGGCTGGATTTCCAAAGTTACCTTCCATTTGTAGGCACTCGGCCATTTTTTTGGCAACCCTTGGGTCAACAGGGGTTGTTGACGAGTAGTCTAAATAAATGGGTAATTGTAATTCACTCATGGTTGCTCCACTTACAACTGTATATTCACGTTGATTTTTTGGTTTAAATGGTTATTGATATCAGAGGCTTTGTGAGAATGCTGTCTTTCAACTAACTCGCCCAAACTTATGCTGTCCAAAAACTCACTAATTCGCTCAGACAAATCCTGCCACAAATTGTGCGTCAAACACTTCTCGCCACCTTGGCAATCTGCTTTACCAGCGCATTTCGTCGCATCTATGCTTTCGTTTACTGCTGCAATTACCTCACCCACTGCAATATCCTGTGGACGGCGTCCAAGACGGTAACCACCGCCGGGGCCACGAATACTCTCAACCAAGGATTGTTTGCGCAATTTAGCAAACAACTGCTCCAAATAAGACAGTGAAATCTCTTGCCTTTGAGAAATATCCGCAAGGGGTACTGGTCCGTCAGTAGAGTGTAAAGCAACGTCAAGCATTGCAGTGACCGCGTAGCGACCTTTTGACGTTAGTTTCATCATCACACCTCATTTCATGTAATGGCGTAATTGTACAATTCCGACTAAAATAGTCAAGTATTTATCCGACTATTTTAGTCAAGTATTGTTAATAAAATGTAACGCTAAATATGCGGGTCAAAATCATCGGAACTTTTTGCAGGAGTTGGCTCAATGCCTGAGTCAACAAAGTCTTGCAAATCGACTTTGGGCAAATCTTGAGTGCACACATCACCCCCTATTTCTTGAATGGCATGGCACATTTCTACTACTTTGTTGTCCATTTGATGTACATGCTCTAACAATAAACCTATTGCATTAGCAACTGGATCGGGGTTTTCATCGGAAACTGCATAAGCATCAAAGCCGTATTTTTTGGCAATTTTAGCTCGTTCACCTGATTCATCTATGGTTGGCTTGGCCATAATAATGCGCCCAGGAATACCAACTACTGTCGCATCGGCGGGTACGTCTTTCACGACCACGGAATTACTGCCAATCTTAGCACCTCTTCCCATAGTAATTGGACCAAGTACTTTTGCTCCTGCGCCGACGACAACATTATCTTCAAGGGTAGGATGCCGTTTGCCCGCTTTCCAACTAGTTCCACCCAATGTCACACCGTGGTACAAAGTAACGTCATTACCTATGTTGGCCGTTTCACCTATAACAACCCCCATTCCATGATCAATGAAAACTCGTCGACCTAACGTTGCTCCGGGATGGATTTCCACACCAGTTATAAAGCGCCCAACATTAGATAATGTTCTGGCTAGCCAATACCAGCCCCAGCCCCATAATTTGTGATTTAAGCGATGCAACCAAATAGCATGTAAACCAGGATAATTAGTAATAATTTCCCACGCGTTTCTCGCTGCAGGATCTCTGGCGTATACACTTTTAATATCTTCTCTGATAGAACGAAACATATCAGTCTCTTTGTTTACTTTTTATCAATTGAGCTCAACATGCCACGTAAGATATTTAATTCGTGGCGCTCTGGGCGAGCTCTATTAAAGAGGCGTCGTAATTTTACCATCACTTGTCCCGGATGATTCTCTACCACAAACCCGGTATCCTTGAGCGTACTTTCTAAATGGGCATAAAACCGCTCCAAATCTTCAGCTAGAGGATATTCTTGTTCGACATCAGGATACTCGTTTTGTTTGAGATAGCCCATGCGAATTTCGTAGCATAAGGTTTGGACTGCAGCGGCCAAATTTAAAGATGAATATTCAGGGTTGGCAGGGATGCAAACATGATAATGACATTGTTGTAATTCTTCGTTGGTCAGGCCGTTGTTTTCACGACCAAACACGAGCGCCACCGGCCCTGATAATGACTCTTTTACCATACGAACACCACACTCTCTTGGCTCAAGCATGGGCCAAGGTAATGTCCGTGAACGCGCTGAGGTACCAACCACCAAAGAACAGTCTGCAATCGCTTCTTCTAACTTCGAAACCGTCTTAGCTTGCGCCAGTACATCTCCAGCGCCTGCGGCAAGCGCACTGGATTTGCCATCTGGTGCTGAAATCGGGTCGACCAACACCAATTGACTTAACCCCATAGTTTTCATTGCCCGAGCCGTTGAACCTATGTTGCCGGTGTGAGAGGTATTCACTAATACAATCTTAATGTTTTCAAGCATGTCGAAATAAGGTCATCAAAAAATAGGTGCAAAGTCTAGCATAAGCATGTCCCAGACAAAAATTATCTTTGCGCTGTTCATTCTGATGCGTATAATAACATAGCGTTGGCGAACATATACCAATGCAGTTCTTTGACAATTGAATTTTACTGATAAGCGAGACCGTGATGCATCCAATGCTTAACATCGCCGTTCGTGCCGCGCGCACGGCAGGCAACATTATTACCCGTGGCTTTGAAAACCGCGATGATTTGAATATTGATATCAAAGGGGCAAATGATTTTGTCACTAAAGTTGACCGCGAAGCAGAAGCGGCCATCATCAGTAAGATTCAACAGTCCTACCCAGACCATAGTTTTCTCGGTGAAGAATCCGGTGAAACACTTGATAACCCAGATTATCAATGGATCATCGATCCACTCGATGGTACGACCAACTTCATCCAAGGGATCCCACATTTTGCTGTTTCTATTGCTTTAAAAATAAAAGGCAAACTTGAAATTGCCGTGGTCTTTGACCCAATTCGCGGTGATTTGTTTACCGCTACCAAAGGACAAGGCGCTCAGTTAAACGGTTTTCGCATTCGTTGTGGCAAGCGTCGTGAGTTATCATCTGCAATTATTGCTACGGCATTTCCATTTCGTGATAAAGCCCGAATCGCGGATTATATGTCAAAATTTACACCCATTTTAGTTCAATCTGGCGATATTCGTCGTTCGGGTTCAGCAGCACTTGATATGGCCTACACAGCTGCAGGCAAATATGATGGGTATTTTGAAGCCAAGCTAAAACCATGGGACATTGCCGCGGGTATGCTTCTGATTCGTGAATCAGGTGGTGTGGTCACTGATTTCCTAGGTGGAGAAAACATATTGGCATCAGGTGATGTCGTGTGTGGTAATCCCAAAGTCACCCAACAGTTACTAAAGCATTTGAACAAAGCTTAATTGATTTTGTGCGAAAAATTTTGACCTGATAAAAATACAAAAGCGACCTGAACATTCAATGTGAGGTCGCTTTTCTTTTTGCAATTTACAATAACGGGTCTAAGTCTTCACCCTCTTTTTCAACCGCCTCTGGGATCAAGTCTTCTTTTGAAATACCTAATAAAAGAGCGACTGAACTCGAGATATAAATCGAAGAGTAGGTTCCAATTACGACACCAAATAACAATGCCGTAGAAAAGCCGTG
This sequence comes from Glaciecola sp., assembly GCA_023268935.1. Lineage (GTDB taxonomy): Bacteria > Pseudomonadota > Gammaproteobacteria > Enterobacterales > Alteromonadaceae > Opacimonas. The sequence continues at coordinate 14,803 of JALRKK010000066.1, read as the reverse complement.
TATCAATGCGCCGCCTTTAAAAAATAGCGCTAATAATACTAAGATCGTTGTTACAGAGGTAATAACGGTTCGGTTAAGTGTCTGGGTCAAAGAGATATTGATGATACCTTCTGGTTCTTCTTTACGAATTTTGCGAAAGTTTTCACGGATACGATCTGACACGACGATGGTATCATTCAGTGAATAGCCTATGACCGCTAATATTGCAGCCAATATGGTCAGATCAAACTCGAGTTGTAATAGCGAAAACAAACCTAGCGTGATGATTACGTCATGAGCAAGCGCGGTGACGGAACCCAGCGCAAAACGCCATTCGAAGCGCATCATGACATACAGTAAGATACAAATAAGGGCCGTTAACATCGCTAACCCACCTTGCTCGGTAAGCTCTTCACCAACTTGCGGTCCGACAAACTCAATGCGACGCATATCCACATCGGTGCCATCTGCCCGCAGTGACGCCATAATTTGGTCACCTATTTGCGCCGCTTTTACCCCATCACGTGGAGCAATTCGGATTAAGACATCTTGTGAACTACCAAAGTTTTGTACGATTGCATCGGAAAAGCCAGCTTTATTCAGTTGCAACCGAATTTCATCAAGCTTAGCCGCCTCAGGGTAACCCACTTCTATGAGCGTACCACCAGTAAAATCTAAGCCCCAATTAAGTTGGTTTACCGCCAAAGAGGCAAGTGAACCCAAAATCAATAAAGTAGACAAAACCATCGCAGGTATGCGCAATTTCATAAACTTAATTGTGGAATTTATTTTTAATAATTGCATGTTATTCTCCTAAATCCACAACTTATCAATGCGACGGCCACCCCAGATAGCATTCACTAGCAATCTAGTCACAACAATTGCCGTGAACATCGAGGTGATGATGCCAATCATTAAGGTAATAGAGAACCCCTTAATTGGTCCGGTACCGACAGCAAACAAAATCAAACCAGCAATAAAAGTCGTAATATTTGCATCTAAAATAGTAGAAAATGCACTATCGTAACCATGATGAATGGCTTGCTGTGGCGAGCGACCTTCACGGATCTCTTCTCGTATTCGCTCGTATATCAATACATTTGCATCTACGGCCATACCAACAGTCAGGACAATCCCTGCCATACCGGGTAGGGTAAGCGTTGCACCGGGGATCATAGACATAATACCAACTATCATGACTAAGTTAGTGACCAATGCGATATTCGCGACGATGCCGAAAGCTTTATAATAAAACAACATAAAAATCAGTACTAAAGCTAAGCCCGATTGAATGGCAATCATGCCTAATTCAATATTCTCTGCACCAAGACTTGGACCAACGGTACGCTCTTCGACAATTGAAATAGGCGCTATCAAAGCCCCTGCTCTTAATAATAAAGCCAAATCCCTAGCTTCTTTAGGCGAATCTAATCCCGTAATACGGAACGAGGCACCTAAGCGAGCTTGAATCGTTGCGACAGAAATAATCTCTTCTTTTTTCTCAAAAATCAGATTGCCATTCGCATCTCGCTCACCCGTCGTTTTGTATTCGATGAATACCGTTGCCATGGGGTTACCAATATTATCTTTGGTACCTTGAGACATCTTCGTGCCACCTTTAGAATCAAGTGAAATATTGACCTGTGGCACTCCGTATTCATCAACGCCCGAGTTGGCGTCCACAATGTGATTTCCCGTTAGCATGACGCGTTTTTTGAGTAAATATGGCTGACCTGAGCGGTCATTGAGAAGAATAGAAGAAGGCGGTACTCGTCCATTCAACGCATCGCGAACATCGTTATCTTGGTCAACCATGCGAAATTCTAGTGTCGCAGTCGCGTTCAAAATCTCTTTGGCTTTCGCCGTATCTTGAATGCCCGGTAATTGAACCACAATGCGTTCTGCGCCTTGCTTTTGCACAACAGGTTCGGCAACACCAAGTTGGTTCACCCGCTCACGAATAATGGTAATGTTCTGTTTGACTGCGTTATCACGGATTAAACGTAAGCGATTTTCGGAAAAGGCCACATCTAAAATGAGGCCGTCGCGTTCACTGAATAACAAATCACCGTTGCGGTTACGCAAAAAGAATTTAGCACTGTCAAGCGTGTCTTGATCGCGAAATTGAACCTGGACATTTTGTCCGACAGGTTTTACCGAGCGATAGCGTAAATTTTCTTCACGCAAAGAGGTGCGAAAATCTCCAACCAAATCTTCCTGGGCTTTAGCGATAGCGGAATTCATATCCACTTCCATCAAAAAGTGTACACCACCTCGTAAATCTAAGCCTAGCTTCATTGGCGAACCACCGAGATCAGCTAGCCATTGAGGCGTATCAGGAGCAAGGTTCATGGCTACAATGTAATCGTCACCTAACGCGCGCTGAATAGTTTCACGGGCCACTAATTGCGAATCAGAATCAAACAGCCTGACGAGGAGTTTGTCTACGTCTAATTCACTGCGTTTGGTTTTGATCTCTGCGTTCGCAAGCGTAGATTCAACTCGTGCTAGGAGCTGTTCATTAACGACTGCATTACGGCTAGCTGAGATTTGAATGGCATGATCCTCACCATACAAGTTAGGCATAGCGTATAACGCGCATAGACCAAGTACGATGACGACAAGAAAATATTTCCAAATGGGGGTCTTATTTAACACGACCAGTCCTTAAAATTTGGCAAGGGGTAATACAACAATGGGCACTTGTGAGTGCCCATTTGCGCTTCTGTTATAGCGACTTCATCGTGCCTTTTGGCAAAACGGCTGTGACGGCGTTCTTTTGTACCAAGACATTATTATTGTCGTTTAACGCAATTTCGATGAAGTCTTTTTCATCGGTTACTTTGGTGATCTTACCCATTAAACCACCACCAGTAATTACTTCATCGCCCTTTGCCAAAGACGCGACAAGATTTTTGTGCTCTTTTACACGCTTAGCTTGCGGTCGGTACAATAAAAAGTAAAAAATCAAGCCGAACACGGCTAACATAATTAATAGTTCAATACCACTTCCCCCTGCTGGAGCACCGGCGGTTTGAGCATGAGCGTCTGCTATAAATAATGACATAATGTTTCTTCCTATAGTCTTTAAATTGTTATTTGTATTTAAAATTGGTTGTTAAATGGTACATCAATCAGCTAGCTAAGGGCGGGACGTCCATACCTTTCGCTGTGTAAAACTCTACTACATATTCGTCTAATCTGTCGGCGTCTAGCGCATCGCGTAAACCCTGCATGACTCGTTGGTAGTAGCGCAAATTGTGAATGGTGTTCAAACGAGCACCAAGGATTTCGTTACACTTGTCTAAATGATGTAGATATGACCGAGAATAATTTTTACAAGTGTAACAATCACATTTTTCGTCTAATGGTCCTGTATCCGTCTTGTGTTTGGCATTGCGGATTTTAATTACGCCGTCAGTGACGAACAAATGACCGTTGCGCGCATTACGTGTCGGCATTACGCAATCAAACATATCGACACCTCGGCGCACCGCTTCAACCAAATCCTCTGGCTTTCCAACCCCCATTAGATAACGAGGTTTGTCTTCTGGACATTGATGTGCAATGTGATCAATCACGCGAATCATGTCTTCCTTTGGTTCGCCTACTGAGAGCCCGCCAATTGCGTAGCCATCAAAGCCAATTTCAGTCAACCCTGCGAGCGACACATCACGTAAATCTTCATACATACCGCCTTGAACAATACCGAATAATGCTGCCTTTGAATCTCCATGAGCATCTTTTGAGCGTTTCGCCCAACGCATTGACAATTCCATCGACACTCGAGCTTCTTCATGAGTCGCCGGATAAGGCGTGCATTCGTCAAAGATCATAACGACATCAGAGCCGAGTTCACGTTGAACTTCAATCGATTTCTCTGGGGTAAGAAGGATTTTTTCACCGTTAATAGGTGAGCGAAAAGTAACGCCATTTTCGTCAATTTTACGCAAGTCCCCGAGAGAGAATACTTGGAAACCGCCGGAATCCGTCAGAATTGGCTTATCCCAATGCATGAAATCATGCAAATCACCATGCTGCTGTATGATTCCAGTGCCTGGGCGCAACATTAAATGAAAGGTGTTGCCTAAACAGATATGCGCACCTGACTCAGCTAATTCTTCTGGGGTCATGCCTTTTACGGTGCCATAAGTACCCACTGGCATAAAAGCTGGCGTTTCGACGATGCCTCGTTCAAAAATCAACTGACCTCGACGAGCTTTACCAGATGTTGTTAATAACTTAAATTCCACGAACTATTCTCGCTGTAATACGGCGTTGAATAAATCACGCCAAAATATGGCGCATAGTCTATCAAACTAAGCACGTTCGATAAACATCGAATCACCGTAACTAAAGAACCGATACTCATTGCGAATAGCGTGCTGATAAGCATTCATAACATGTTCCTTGCCTGCAAAAGCACTGATCAACATCATCAAAGTGGATTCTGGCAAATGAAAATTGGTGAACATCGCATCAAATACTTTAAATTCAAACCCTGGATAAATGAAAATTTCAGTATCACCGTAAAAAGGCACCAGTAACTCACCAGTGTCATCGCCTTTTTTGGCCGCAGTTTCCACCGAACGCATCGAAGTTGTCCCTACAGCAATGACTCGTTTTCCCGCAGCCTTTGTTGCTTTGATTTGCGCCACAATCGCTTCTGAGACTTCCGCATATTCAGCATGCATAGTGTGTTCTTCAACATTATCCACTTTGACTGGTTGGAAGGTGCCTGCACCCACATGCAAGGTGACAAAGCCAACTTGCACACCTTTCTCTTTTAATTTAGCTAACAGTTCTTCATCAAAGTGTAGACCTGCGGTAGGGGCAGCCACAGCTCCTGGCTTGTCGTTATAGACAGTTTGATAACGTTCCTTATCTGAATCTTCGTCTGGGCGGTCTATATAAGGTGGTAATGGCATGTGTCCATATTGCTCAAGGCATTCTAACACGCTCATATCGGTTAAGAATCTGAGTTCAAATAGCACACCGTCACGCCCCAGCATCTCGACATCAAGCGCGTTTTCTAAGCGCAACATTGCACCGACTTTAGGTGCTTTACTGGCTCGAACATGTGCTAATACTCGATTATCTTCAAGCATTCTTTCGACCAATACTTCGACTTTTCCACCTGAGCTTTTTTGCCCTAGCAAGCGCGCAGGGATGACTCGTGTGTCGTTAAAAATGAGTAAATCACCTTCTTCCACAAGCCGCAACATTTGTGGGAATTGATAGTCAGCCACTGCCCCTGTTTTACCATTTAAATGAAGTAACCTAGAGGCAGTTCGGTCTGCTGTGGGATACTTGGCAATCAAATGCTCTGGTAAATCAAAGCCAAAATCAGATGTTTTCATACGCTACCTCGAAAATTTGCCGATATTGTACTTTGGTCGGCATACAAGGCAAGTAAAACTGTAAGTATTGATTGACATACTTAAGTATAAAAAGTCGCACGTCAGAATTTGGCAGAACCGATTAGAGTTAGCGTAACACAGTGATGCAGTGTGTATGCTCCAAAAGCCGATTGGTCCATCTCACCTAGGTGGGCTTTTTGTGTTAATCGCAATGGTCATGCTTTCTTACATTTTGCGGTGGATTTTTGGTTCGCAACTTCGTAGACTAAATTTACATTTTAATTATTAATCAAACACATGACTCTCTGGCAAAAAGTCAAACGCTCCTTTGTAAAATACTTCAATCACGCCAGTGGCACTAATATTGCTTTGGTGCTGCTTGGTTATGTTGTGACGACATGGGCACTATTATATGCCGTGGGGGAAATCAGCGTTACTTCGCCAACGGATTTTGTGTACTACATTATTGTCACAACATCGACCGTCGGATATGGTGATTTTTCTCCAACCACGGATGCAGGCAAATGGGTCGTCAGTTTATTTGTGATACCCCTGGGACTGTCGCTTTTTGCTTTGGTAATTGGACGAATCGCAGCTTGGCTAAGCAGACAATGGCAACTGGATATTAGAGGATTAAAGAGCATCATGAACGAACAACATATTTTGATCTTAGGTTGGAACAATGAACGCACCATTCAATTGTTGCAATTACTGCTCAAAGAACGTCAGCAAAGTACCGAAAAAGTCGACATTGTACTGTGTGTCAAAGCCGATATTGAAAACCCTATGCCAGGTGAAATTGAATTTGTTCGCGTGTCATCTTTTAACCGTGAAAAGGATATGAACAAAGCGAATGTCAATAGTGCCAAAACCATCTTGATTGATAATCCACATGATGACATTACCATGACGACTGCGCTATTTTGCTCAAAGCACAATCCTAATGCTCATATAGTTGCATATTTTAATGACGAATCTTTGGTGAGTTTGTTACAACAGCATTGCCCTAATGTCGAATGCACACCATCGGTTGCCGTCGAAATGCTCGCTAAATCTGCCTTTGACCCAGGCTCATCGTTGCTGCATCACGATTTGTTAAGCGTTGCTGATGGGCATGAGCAATATTCGACGATTGTCCCAGAAGATATAGGCTCGATAAAAGTCTCAGATATATTTGTGCAGATAAAACACATCCACGATGCCATTTTTATCGGCTATGCTAAAGCGGATGACAAACAACATATTATCGTTAATCCACGTTTCGATACTAAAATCCACTCTGGCGACCGCGTTTTTTATATCGCGCGCAGCCGTATTAATGACATGCAATGGCATGCTTTTGTAGAGGGCACTCATCATGATTGATTTATTAGCAAGTACAGGAAATTTTGCGCTGTATTTTGGTTCTGCTGTTGCCTTGTTGTTTTTATTTAAAATTATCTACGCCTTTGTGACGCCCCACAATGAGTGGCAACTTATTAAAGAACAACAAAATACGGCAGCAGCGATTGCTTTTGGTGGCGCTGTGGTGGGTTTTGCTATCGCTGTCGGCGGTGCTGCGAGTAATTCCGTTGCTTATATAGATTTTATCGTATGGGCGTTGGTCGCTTTGGTTGCTCAGCTTTTGGCTTTTGTCATACTCAAGCTGACATTCATGCCGAAGATTAGCGAGCGTATTGAAAAAAATGAAACGTCTGCAGGGGTCATGCTCGGTATGGTTTCTGTGGCCGTGGGTATTTTGAACGCAGCTTGCATGTCTTACTAAGGGGACTTCCCATGACAATGTCCTCAAAAAGTACTAAACGCAGTGCCATCCAGCTTAATCGTTACCGCAAAGTATTTGCTGTCAAACCGCTAGCAGTGGGCATTGCTGCGGTTTTATTATCTGGTTGCGGTGAAGAACCCGAAGTCGCTGATATCTATCGCTCGCTAGGTGAGTGTACCGACAACAACCCTAGTTTTTTTGAACAGTGCCAGTATGCTTATGAGAGCGCGGTTGAAGACGCGGTGAGAACCGCACCGCGATTCAGTAATGAGCGTGATTGCGAGTTTGAATTTGGTGAAAACCGATGTGAATACGTTCGCAACGAAAACGGTTCTTTCTTTATGCCTTTCATGGCCGGATTTATGCTTAGTCGCATGCTGTTTCAAGATAATGATTGGGATATCGACTTTAAGAAAAAAAAGAAAAAACGGTATTATTCTCAGCCTTTATTCACTTCGTATTCGCGTCGCTCATCTTTGCGAAATCAATGGTTTGACGCATCGGGCAAAAGCTTTGGTGGCACCCATAGAACGGCGACCAAAGTATACGGCAGTGATTTCAAAGCCAAACCAACTGCGAGTCGCACCTTATCTAGAGGCGGATTTGGTAAATCCGTTACAACCCGAAGTCGCTCAGGAGGGTTTGGTGGCTAGGTTCAGCACACGATGATTCGACAAACTTGCGCAGAACGTCCAAACTGGCAAGCTAAAGCACTCGAATACGGCTTTCACTTTCATACCATGTATGGCGAGCCTTACTGGGATGAATCCGCTTTTTATCAATTTACACTCCAACAAATTGAGCAAGATATAGAAGATCCGACTGCAGAACTGCACCAGATGTGCTTAGCAGTAGTCGATGCGGTCGTGCATGACGAGCAGTATTTGCGACAATTTTGTATTCCCGAATCGATGTGGGATTTGGTACGCGACAGCTGGATCCATCAAGCGCCCAGTTTGTATAGCCGCATGGATCTTGCCTACAATGGCAAAGGCCCCGCCAAATTACTCGAAAACAACGCAGACACGCCGACGAGTTTATATGAAACCGGATTTTGGCAGTGGCTGTGGTTAGAAGAACAAGTTCAAAGTGGCATATTGCCTCCTCATACTGATCAGTTTAATTCACTACAAGAGAAACTTGTGCACCGCTTTGCCAATCTGCGTGAGTACTATCAGATGTCGCAAATGCACTTTGCTTGCTGCAAAGACACGGTCGAAGATCGCGGAACCGTTCAGTATTTACAAGATTGCGCGGCAGAAGCGGGGTTAAGGGACTTTTTTGTTTTTATTGAAGACATGGGGGTCTCACCTGAGGGCTTTTATACCGACAAACTCGACCGCGTGATTGAGCATTGTTTCAAACTTTATCCATGGGAAAACATTTTTGCCGATCCCTTTGCTGAGCACCTTTACTCCAGTCAAGTGCATTGGCTAGAGCCTGCTTATAAAGCAATTATTTCGAATAAAGCCTTGTTGCCTATGTTATGGAAACTCTTTCCCAATCACCCTAATCTATTGCCAGCCTATTTTGCTGATGAAGCCAACAACATAGATACTGGAAAATGGGTCAAAAAACCGATCTTTTCTCGCGAAGGCGCCAATATTAGTATTATTGATGATGGGCAAACTACTAATAGTTCAGATGGTCCCTATGGAAGCGAAGGGTACATTTATCAAGCGTTTACTGAATTAGCAAAGTTCGAACAACACTACACTCTCATTGGTTCCTGGCTCGTGGATGACTTACCGGCAGGCTTATCGATTCGAGAAGATGCGAATATGATCACACAGGATATGTCACGCTTTATTCCACATGTCATAGTTTAAGGGATTGCATCGCTTAGCTTTTTGCGACAAACTAGGTTTTTTGTTTTCATTTTCCAGAGGCCGAAGTGAGCGCATCGACCAATACCAAACCCGCCCAACCACAAAATCAAAATTTCTTCGGTAACCTTGCCTTTAACATCATCATTCCTGTCGTGATCATGTCATATGCTAGTAAAGAAGAGTATCTTGGCCCATTGTGGAGCATTGCGGTGGCATTGGCGTTCCCGCTTGGTTATGGTCTGTTTGAATTAGCCAAAGAAAAAAAGGTCAATTTTTTCTCGGTATTAGGGATCATCAGTGTGTTATTGACCGGTGGGATCAGCTTACTTAAACTACCTGCCGAATATATTGCCATCAAAGAGGCCGCCATTCCTGGGCTTATTGGCATTGCGGTACTCATCACTCGCTATATGAAAAAACCCCTAATCAAAATTCTCGTGCTGAATGACACGCTCATCAACTGGCCAAAACTAGGGGAAGCATTAGCACACAACAACAATGAAGCTAGTTTTGAGAAAAAAATCGATGTTAGTAACTATATTGTAGCAAGCTCATTCTTTTTATCTTCAGCATTGAACTATGGTTTAGCGAAGTGGATCTTGGTTTCTGAACCGGGTACCACCGCTTACACTGAAGAGCTTGGACGCATGACCGCATTAAGTTACCCAGTCATTGTTATACCAAGTATGTTGTTATTATTTGGGGCGATTTGGTATATCTTTGGACAAATGAAACGCCTCACTGGGGAGCCAGTCGAGACGTTTCTCAATCAGTGATTTAATTGTCTAAGATCGCAAAAATTGCTTTCGCAATATCCGTATTATCTTGCTGGCCGGCAAATTTATCTGCATAAGGGCCTGATGCGTAGACTTGAACATCTATCGCCGTATGACCCGAGGTGGTCCAGCCGGTATTGGTTTTAATGTCGATAAAGGGTTTGATTTGTGCGGTTAACGCGCGTAAGCCTTGCGATAAATCCATCAGCACTACAATTTCTTCTTGCTCAATCGTCAAATCAAATGCCAACACTTCCTCGAGATACTTTACTCTTTCGGTACCATTCATGTCTTTTTCTTGCATGGTGAGCACCATAGATTCAACGGAGACAGGAATATGATGTAAATATTCTGGTGACCAGCGGTATTCACCGTCTTTCGCTAAGGTCAGTCCACCCGTTGAATGGTCAGCCGTTAAGATCACCAACGTATTTGGGTTCACTCGTTGAAACTCTTCAAGTAACAACAAGGTGTCATGCAAATCTTGCATTTCGGCCATCGCACCGGTAATGTCATTCGCATGTCCGGCCCAGTCTACTTGACTGGCCTCCACCAACAAGAAAAATCCTTCGTCATGTTGCAAATGCTTCAAAGCGTGCTCAGTCAAAGTGCGCAAGCGTTGAGGTTGCGGGTCATCTAATGCCCATGGTAAGCCCTTTTCAGCAAACAAACCCAACACACGTGATGGCTCCTCAATTTGTGCCAATGCATTATACTCAGTCACATAGGCATAACCGGCATCAATGAACTCTTGAGCCAAATTGCGGTCTTCGCGGTCAAAATAAGCGGTTCCCCCGCCTAACATGACATCCACCCAAAAATCGTCTTGATAACGCAAATCAAAATACTGATCGGCAATCGCATCATAGTTACGACGCGATTCGTTATGGGCAATATAGGCTGCAGGTGTCGCATGTACGATCTGTGAAGTCACGGCCAAACCTGTCTTCATGCCTTTGGCTTTGGCCGCATGCAAAACAGTGCGAACCGGTATTTTATCCACGTCCATACCAATTGCACCATTGTAGCTCTTCACCCCTGCGGCTAATGCCGTTGCACTTGCGGCGCTGTCTGTGACTAAGCCAGAGACTTTCGCCGGAAACGTGGTAGACATACCGACATGATGTCGGTCGAACCAAGTGGCTTCTAGTTCAGGTGTGGAAGCATTATCTTGATAATATTTATACGCACTAGTAAAGGCTGGGCCCATTCCATCTGCTACCACCATGATAATGTTAAGAGGTTGATTGAGCTCACTGACTGGGGCAGGAGTGGTATCAGGCACCTGTGTGGATGAGCAAGCAAATAATATGGCACTTGCCGATACGAAGAATATCTTTTTTAGCATAGTTATTTTCCCTATGAATATTTTGGCCATTATATACGATGATTCTGAATGATTAATGACATAGTTGTGACATTTTTTATTGCTAATGTCGCACAATAGACTAATACCTTAGACTCATTCACAGTTTTTATAATCAGTATACATATTCAGTCAGATTTTTGACGTTCATTCGCTATGTCCCATCAAACCTAAGCGCAAAATAAAAAAGCTTCCACCCACTTATATTACATTCACAATATGAATGATGGTAATGGAATTCATTGATTGTATTTATCAAAATAAACCTTCTAGGATGTATATGTGTTCGCGAAACAACAACTTGTTTTCGCAATCGAATCAACCTGAAAGAAAGGATAAGACTATGTCTAACTATCAAGAAACGCAAAACGCATTTGCTGAGCTTATCGGTCAAAACCAAGCTTGGAATGCAATTAGCCCTGAATATGCGACTCGCATGAAATTACAAAACCGTTTTAAAACCGGTTTAGATATCGCTAAGTACACTGCAGGTATTATGCGTAAAGACATGGCTGAGTACGATGCAGATTCTGCACAGTACACTCAGTCTCTTGGTTGCTGGCACGGCTTCATTGGTCAACAAAAAATGATCGCTATCAAGAAGCACCAAAAAACAACTGACAAAAAGTACCTTTACCTTTCTGGTTGGATGGTCGCAGCACTTCGTTCAGAATTTGGCCCTCTTCCTGACCAATCCATGCACGAAAAAACGTCTGTTGCTGACCTAATTGAAGAATTATACACGTTCTTACGTCAAGCTGACGCACGTGAACTAGGTAACCTTTTCAAAGAGCTAGACAATGCACGCGCTAACGGCGGTGACGTTGCTGCAGCTCAAGCAGCTATCGATAACTTCGAAACGCACGTTGTACCAATTATTGCAGACATCGATGCCGGTTTCGGTAACGAAGAAGCAACTTACTTATTAGCTAAGAAGTTCATCGAAGCGGGTGCATGCTGTATCCAAATCGAAAACCAAGTATCTGACGCGAAACAGTGTGGTCACCAAGACGGTAAAGTAACGGTTCCACACGAAGATTTCTTAGCGAAAATCAACGCTGTACGTTATGCATTCCTAGAGCTTGGCGTAGACGACGGTGTAATCGTTGCCATTGCCTAAAAAGCGTTGAGCAATGGCCCACAAGGTGTCGCCCGAAGCAATGGTGTAGTACTCAACCTGCGCAGCAGCGGGTTCTGTTAGTTGCAGCTGGTCAGCTTTAACTTCACTTATGCTTTTAAAACTTGCCCAGAAACAAAAAATTAAATGCCTCGATAATGAAAAATCAATTCATGATTTTACAGAAATATTAAAATTAGTCTTTGCTGATAGGGAGATGTATTTTTCAGGTAAGGAGAATTTAAAAGTTCAAGCTAAACACCTTTTAAACGATCGCTATCTTAATCAAAGATTAAAATTGATAACGAACAAAGTAATTGAACAAATAATTCCAGGTAATCCAATGAGTAATCGCCCTACTCTACCCTTAGATCAGGATGTTAAACCTTGGGGTGCTGGAACAGTTCATATTAGTATTATTGATAAATATAATAATGTTATTTCATGTACGCCAAGTGGTGGTTGGCTACGATCTAACGAAGTTGTTAAAGAATTAGGATTTCCTATGGGTAATCGCTTAATGACTTTTTATCTATCAAAACCAGGTCATGTAAATTTCATTCAGCCTAATCAGCAACCAAGAACTACTTTAAGTCCTACATTAATGATCAATACTAAAGAAAAGGAACTCTTTACTTGCGGAACCATGGGTGGTGATGCACAAGATCAATGGCAGTCTCAATTTTTAATGAATTATTTATTTGCAAAAAAACCTATTGATATTTCATTAAATGAACCAAGAATATCATCAGATCATTTTCCTGCTTATTTTCACCCCCATGACCCTAACTATAAGCAACTAATTGTCGAGGAAAGATTTTCTCAGTTTATTAATAAATTAAATAAAAGAGGTCATCGCGCTATACCTACAACAGACTGGAGTGAAGGATTTATTCTTTGTGCAAGAAAGAAAAATAAAATTTATGATGCATATGCCGATATTCGGAGTTATAAAAGTCAAATATTTCAAGCACAAGCACTAGCATGGTAAAGAAAAGTAAAAAAAAGAATTTAGATGATATTATTGATGTCGTTAAACGACTAAGAAATCCTAAAAATGGTTGCCCTTGGGATATTCAGCAAACATCCAAATCATTATCCAAATACACTTTAGAAGAAGCTTATGAAGTAGTAGAAGCGATAGAAAGTAACGATACAAAAGAATTAGAAAATGAACTTGGAGATTTATTATTGCAGGTTATTTATCACTCTCAAATCGCATCCGAAAAAAATAAATTTGATATTTATGACGTAATAGAAAAAAGTGTTTCCAAAATGAAATTACGTCATCCACATATTTTCTTGCGAGACAAGTCCATAAAATCAGTGGAGGATGTAAATGAATTTTGGGAATACCAAAAAAAAATAGAACGAAAAAATAAGGGTGCTACCTCTGTTCTAGATGGAATTAGCGTATCTCTACCCGCTGTGACCAGATCTTTAAAACTACAAAAAAGAGCCGCCAAAGAGGGTTTTGACTGGAATAATGCAAAAGATACTCTGAAAAAAGTTCAAGAAGAAACAAAAGAGCTTTCAGTTGAAATTAATAAAAAAAATAAGAAAAAAATAAGAGAAGAACTTGGTGACTTATTGTTTTCTTGTATTAATCTATCGAGAAAATTAGGAATAGACACCGAGACTGTCATACGAGAGTCCAATCGAAAATTCGAAAAACGTTTCAAAAAAATGGAAAAAAAAATGAACCAAAAAAAATTACAATGGACACTTAAAAATTTAGAAAAAGAATGGAAAAATTCAAAATAATTAAAGTTTTAATTGTTGGCCTTTTTTTTTATCAAAGTGCCTATGGTTACAATATTTCAGATCTTGTTAAAATATTGATTGATAAAAATCAATCAAACTCTTCATTTACCTATGATGAATTAATAGATGATTTGAATTATAAGAATGCCGATACTCTTTATATCCCAAAAATAGATTACTCCTACACTCGTTCTAATAGCACTACATCCACTACTAGTACGTCAACGACAGACTCTAATATTAACTCAATAAGCGCTACTGTTAATCTATACAATGGTGGATTTGGACAATTAAATTTAGTTGCAACAGAAAATAGAAATCAAGCCTTAAATTTTTTACGTCAATATCAAAAGGAATTATTAATTAAAGAATTAATACATGGATATAACAATCTCCAATCCTTAGTGGAAAAGAAAAATAAACAAAATGAGAATATAGTCTTTTATCAAAAAAGAGTTCAAGAAGCGGAAATACTATTTAATGCAAATAGAATATCTAAAATTGATTTATTGGATTTTCAAAACGAACTGATAAACGCCCAAACACTTTTATTAGATTATGATCGCCAAATTGATAATTTAATGCTTCAAGTAAACAAGCTATTAGATCTTGAAGTTCAAGATGAAGATATCAATTTTGATTTGAAACTAGATTTAAACAATCAATTAATTAAAAAAAAATCATTTAAAGAAATTTTAGTTAGTTCTTACGGGCAATACCTAGACTATTTAGAAAAAACCTATTTGCCTGAACTAGAAATGAGCAAGAAGGATCTTCGACCATCAATTGATTTAACCTACTCTCTTTCCGATAACGATCAATTTTCAAACTCCGTTGATCATAGAAG
>JALRKK010000059.1 GCA_023268935.1 Glaciecola sp. | reverse complement strand
GCAACATACATCAAGCAATCTTGCTCGCACCAAATCAGTGGCGCTCGCTTCACTAACGACTGCCGAGTAAGATCATAATGTTTGAAGGGAAGCCTTTGCTGACTGGATTCATAAACCGTTTCGCCGCGGGCATCAAAAATCCATGCCTGCGCCACTAACTCATTTAACTGCCAAAAAGACATCTGTGACTGTAAAGCTTCGGAAAGTTGAGTGAATGAATTATTGGATTGCTCTATCTCCGCTTCGAGTAAGACTGACAAATTCTTACTATGAAGTCTCTTGACCACCATAAACTCTGCAAAATGCATGTCCAGATAACTCTGTTCCATGTGCTGTTTACTGGAACGAGATTCAGTAAAGGTCATCGTAATAACAACGACAAGGATCATACACAACAATGCGACCATCAAATGGCTAATACTCAGATACTTGGTCATGGGCAAACCAAGATAGTGTGCAGGCATGAGGCAAATGATGGCAAAAAATCATACTCCTTAGCGCCATCCATAGCCATTCAAAAAAAACTTCTCTTTATAAATATAGAAAAGTTTGTAGGAATTGCCTGATTTTTACTGTGAATAAAATAAAAAATTCATATTGAGAGCATGTTTTGCAAACGCTTTATGACTTTGTCTGGTGTGATTTTTTCCATCAAATGGTCACCGTGCGCCCGTTTCCCCCAGCTAAGGGCTTGCCATGACTTGCCATACTCGGCTTCAATCGCTTCAGGATATACCGAAACAGTGTGTTCAACAGAACCATATGGGCCAGTACGCAACGGGTTAGAATGAGCATACAAGCCCAATACGGGAATACCCATCATTGATGCCATGTGCGCAGGCCCAGTGTCTGGAGCAATGACACAGACCGACTGTTGCATCAGTGCTGCCATTTGCAGTAAGGATGTTTGTCCAATCAAATCTAACGTAACATTCTGAGTGTGCGCATGGATACCTTTCTGGCAAGCCTTATCTAAAGCACCAGGCCCACCACATAGCACGACATTGATCCCTTCTGCCGTGCACCAATCGATTACTTTGGCGTAATATTCATTGAGCCAATTGCGTTGAGCTTTGGACGCAGCGGGAGCGATGATGATAAAGCGGTCAAGTGTTGAGGCTTGCGCCTGTGCCCAATCCAGTTCTGCCTGTGGAATACCCAAATCCCACTTAACTGGCGCCTTCGGCACACCCATCGCATCCGCAAACTGCATAAACCCATCCAACACATGCACCCTAGGATCACCACTGATGCGCTCGTTAATGAACCAAGAATGTAATTCTTTGCTGCGGCTTTTATCAAACCCGATGCGACGCTTCGCGCGCACTACTGAACCCAACCAATTGGCCCGAAACGCGACTTGCATCTGCAGAAGCACATCAAACTCACGTCCGTCTAATGCGCGCTTTAGTTGAGAACGTGCATCCTTAGCCCGCTTATCACAAACAATAAATTCAATTCCAGAAGTGTGTTTGAGTAGTTGGTATTCTATTTTGCCAATGATCCAAGTGAGCTTGGTTTCCGGCCAAGCATTTTTTATCCGAGTCACCATCGCTAAAGCATGAGTCACATCGCCGATTGCGGAAAGGCGCATTAAACAAACAGATTGAGGAGGAGCATTTTTTGACATAAATTGGGTAATTTGAGAGCTCAAAGCGATTTTTTTCAGATTTAATACCCGTATTTGATTACAATCTGCTATAAAGTACAAGAAAAAAACCAAGAAACCCGATTCTTATGGCGGAACCACACAGCGATTCATCCAATCATACCGGTGCATGGGAATGGCAAGCGCAGCCCCAACCCAAGCAATTTGTGTATGTACCGCAATGCAATCAACATATTCATAGTCATTGGTTCAAGCCGCATTACTGGCGGGAGCAAAATGCAGTGATGGCCGTGCGCGTAGGCCGTGGCAAAACGTACTTTATCGCTCACGAAGGACGCTGTATGGTCTTGCGACGTTATTTACGCGGTGGCATGGTACGACATCTGACAAAAGATAAATTTTTGTACCGTGGGCTTCAACATACCCGGGTCCAACGCGAAATTGACTTGCTGTTGTTTATGCGTGAACACGGCTTAAATGTCCCTAAACCGATTGCAGGATGGTGCAAACAAGCCATGTTTACTTATCGCAATGCATTATTATTAGAGGAAATCCCACAAGCACAGGATTTTCATCATCACCTATGCCAAGAGCCATTAGCAGAGTCGTTGTGGTACAGCGCCGGACAGATGGTCAAACAGATGCATGATTTGGATATTTATCATCACGATCTCAACATTCACAATATCCTCGTCGATGCCAAGCAAGCGGTTTGGCTTATCGACTTTGACCGGTGTGAACACCGTCCGCAAGACAATGAAGCAGAGCTTTGGAAAGCGGCTAATATTGCTCGACTGAAACGCTCATTGGACAAGGAGCAACTGCGTATGAACGAATATTATATGGACGAATCGCAATGGCAGGCTTTTTTGTCGGGGTATCATGAGTAAACTGTGAACGGCTTTTTCCTTGCATATCCCCTTGTGCATTGTTATCTTGCATTTTTGCTCGTTACACGGACTTAGCTAATGAAAACCCACGCTATTTACCCAGGTACATTTGATCCCATCACCAATGGCCATCACGACTTGATTGTTCGGGGTGCAGATATGTTTGAGCACGTTATCGTAGGCATTGCGTCTAACCCCTCCAAAAAGCCATTATTTAGTTTAGATGAACGGGTTGAGCTGATTACCAAAATTACCGCAGATTTACCCAATGTGTCAGTGATGGGCTTTACAGGGTTACTGGCGGACTTTGCCAAGCAACAAAACGCGACTGTGCTGATTCGCGGACTGCGAGCGGTCTCAGATTTTGAATACGAATTCCAGCTAGCCAATATGAATCGTCGCTTGAATCCGCAGTTGGAAAGTGTCTTTTTGACCCCTGCCGAAGAAAATTCTTTTATCTCATCGACCCTAGTCAAAGAAGTTGCACTACATAACGGTAATGTGAGTGAGTTTGTGCATCCGCTAATCAGAGACGCCTTAGATGAGCGCCTGCACGGCAATTAGCCCTTTAACCAACAGCAAAACTCAGCGCTGACACACACTGCAATAAAAGGTGTTGCGCTGACCGACCATTTGCGACTTGATGGGCGTCTTGCATTTCAAACAAAGCTCCCCCGCTCTACCGTACACATTGAGATGAAGTCGAAAATACCCCGGATTGCCATCGACATTGGAAAAGTCTTGTAACGTAGTACCGCCTTGCTGGATTGCCGCGGCCAGTACAATTTTAATATTTTGTACTAAACGTTCATAGCGTGCTTTACTGATTTTGCCGGCCTTGCGCAAAGGATGGATCCCGGACATAAACAAGGCTTCATTCGCATAGATATTCCCCACGCCGACCACAATGTGATTATCCATTATAAACTGCTTTACTGTGCAGGTGCGGCCTCGACTTTTGTCAAACAAAGTCTCTGTTGTAAAATCATCGGTTAATGGCTCAGGCCCTAACGCTTGCAATAAAACATGGGGAGGTTCCTCGATGCCTTGCCATAATACCGCGCCAAATTTACGCGCATCGTTCAACCGCAAACACTGACCATTTGCCAGAACAATATCAAAATGATCATGTTTTTTGAGTGGAGTCTTTGCATCAAATACGCGCAAGTACCCAGTCATTCCAAGATGAATAATAATACTACCGGCTTGGGTGTTGATAAAAATATACTTTGCTCTTCGCGTCACACTATCGATCGACAAATCTTGTGCTAACGTGACTTCACCAGGGACAGGCCAGCGCAATTTTGGGGTGCGCACGATGACTTGTGAAATAACTTGGCCGGTGATTTTAGGGGCGACGCCCTGACGAGAGACTTCGACTTCTGGGAGTTCTGGCATGATTTTATTGTAGAGTGAAATTATGCAACTAGTATGCGTTAGGCTGTGGTATGGATCAAACACAAAAAACCCGACACACAAGGTCGGGCTTTGTTGGAGACATCACCAAATAGGATTATTTGATTTTGGCTTCCTTAAACATAACGTGCTTACGGACTTTAGGATCGTACTTTTTGATTTCCATTTTGCCCGGCATGTTGCGCTTGTTTTTGTCTGTGGTGTAGAAATAACCTGTACCCGCAGAAGAAACTAATTTGATTTTATCACGCATCGTAGATTTCCTTAGATTTTCTCGCCACGAGCACGGATGTCAGTTAATACTGCATCAATGCCTTTTTTATCGATAATACGCATACCTTTTGGAGTAAGGCGTAATTTTACGAAACGGTTTTCACT
>JALRKK010000027.1 GCA_023268935.1 Glaciecola sp. | reverse complement strand
GTTGAATACTGGGTTTGCCAAATTCAGCCAGGTCGTGTGTTATACGAAATGGAAGGTGTTCCTGAAGCATTGGCGCGTGAAGCGTTTGCCCTTGCTGCGGCGAAACTTCCGTTCAAGACAACCTTTGTAACTCGGACGGTGATGTAATGAATGCAGCTGAACTAAAAGAGAAAAGCGTTGAAGAACTGAATGCAGAGTTATTAAACTTATTGCGTGAACAGTTCAACTTACGTATGCAATATTCAACTGGCCAGCTTGAAAAAACTGACCAATTGAAGAAAGTGCGTCGTAACATCGCGCGTGTTAAAACTATTTTGACTCAAAAGAAGGCTGGTAAGTAATGACTGAACAGAAAATCCGTACAGTACAAGGCCGTGTTGTCAGCAACAAAGGTGATAAATCTATCACTGTTGCGGTAGAGCGCAAAGTTAAGCACCCTATCTACGGGAAGTTTATTAAGCGTACTACTAAGTTACACGCTCATGATGAAACTAATCAGTGTAATGAAGGTGATGTAGTCACTATCCGCGAGGTAGCGCCTATTTCTAAATCTAAGAACTGGACGTTAGTGGACGTAGTCACCAAAGCTAACTAATTTTCATCAATGAAAAAACTTAAAAAAAGCACCTACGGGTGCTTTTTTATTGTGCGTAATAAATATTGGCAAGACTATTGTGCATCAACTCTGGTTGAATCGGTTTGTGCGGTAATCCATTATCGGGATTTGAATATCCATTAAGAGTTAACGTTCGCTTTGTTAACACAGCACAACAGATTTAAAACATCATTCATTTCTTCTTGATTGGAAAGGGTTGAAATCATCACAGTTACAGGTCAGACTAGTAGTGTTTACAAAATAATAACATTAAGGTCATGTCTATGAGCCACACACTTATTCCTGACGGCATCCATAATTTGGGTGACTTCATCGAACAAACCCTGACAAAGTATTCAGCTAAGCCAGCTTTTACCGCAATAGGTCAAACCAAGACGTTTGCTGAAATGGACGAGATGTCATACAAATTTGCTTGTTACTTGCAACATGAACTTGGGTTGCAAGCAGGCGACCGAATCGCGATTCAACTACCAAACCTAATTCAAAGCCCAGTTGCATTCTTTGGCGCCATGCGCGCAGGGCTCGTCGTGGTCAGTACTAATCCACTTTATACACCACCTGAAATGCAGCATCAGTTCAATGACTCAGGTGCAAAGGCACTCGTTATACTCTCTGATTTACTACCAAAATATGAAGCCATCAAAGCAGATGTTGGTATTGAGCATGTGATTGTGACGTCCGCTCCACAACTATTAACGGGACAAGCGGTCAGTGATGTTGACTATCCTTGTTATGTGGATGTATTTGAGAAGGGCGCTCAGCACAAATTGAGCCAACGTCCCAATACCAGACTAGATGATACGGCAGCGTTGCAATATACAGGTGGAACAACTGGTGTATCAAAAGGGGCTGTGCTATCCCATGGCAATTTATTGAGTAATAATTATCAGTTCGCAGAGCGTATGGGGGATGCCTTTGTGCCGGGTGAGGAAACGATTGTGTGTCCATTACCGCTCTATCATATTTATGCCTTAATGGTGTCAATGGTTAGTTATTTTGGCAACGGTGGTCACTCGATACTGATTCCAAATCCGCGTGATTTGGATGCATTTATCGACCAAATCGCCCCGTTCAAGTTTACAGCCTTCGCTGGCATCAATACCTTGTTTGTGGGTTTGTGTATGCAAGACAAGTTCAAAGCGCTTGATACCAGCGCTTTAAAAGTGACGACTTCTGGTGGCACTGCTCTGACTGGAGCCGCTGCAGAACTTTGGTTAAAAACAACCGGTTGTACGATTGCGGAAGGATATGGACTGTCTGAAACTTCTCCTGTGGTTTCACTTAACATCCCTGGGCAAGAACAAATCGGCACGGTTGGTTTCCCAATGATCGACACTGATGTGCAAATGCTCGACGAACAAGACCAACCAGTAGCCGATGGTGAATCAGGTGAAATAGCCGTGAAAGGTCCTCAAGTTATGCAAGGCTATTGGAACCGCCCTGAGGAAACAGCCAAAGTGATGACGACTAATGGGTATTTTAAAACTGGCGATGTGGGTGTGAAGCTACCAGACGGTGCTATCAAAATTGTCGATCGCATCAAAGACATGATCATTGTCTCAGGTTTTAATGTGTATCCTAATGAAATTGAAGATGTACTGGTGAAGCATCCTGCTGTCGTGGAAGCCGCTGTCGTTGGCAAACCCGATGACCAAACTCAAGAACGGGTTGTCGCGTATATCAGTGTTAATGGCGAGGTTACCCCAGAAGAGGTTGTTACACATTGTCGGCAATCATTGACCGGATACAAGGTGCCCAAAGAAGTGAATATTATTGATGAGTTACCAAAATCGACCGTGGGCAAAATTCTACGTCGTGAGTTGAGAGGGTAACTTTTTTTTCGACCTGCTTGTCAACGCTCTTGTGTCGAGACGAGCTCGATACTTTCCAGCAATTTGAAGAGTATCTTATTCTAGTCGAAAATCAGGGGGATCGAACCAAGACTCATACCAAAACTATACTTTAGGGTAAAAAACGGTATTAGCGTCTGACAAGGCCATGCTCAACCGCATAGCGAATCATCTCTGCGACGGTATCTAATTGCAGTTTAGCCTTGATGTTACGGCGATGAGCATCTACGGTGCGAACACTGATGTGGGTTTGCTCAGCAATTTGTTTACTGGACAATCCCTGGGCGAGATAAGACAACACAGTTTGTTCGCGAGTTGTTAATCGAGTAGCCTCGGGGGGGATGGGTTTGCTCAACAAAATTTGCGCGATGTTTTCACCGAAATAACGTCGTCCTTGAGCCACCTGAGTGATGGCCAGATAGACTTCCTCAGCATCTGTATTTTTGAGGATGTATCCCGAGGCTCCTGCTTGAACCGCGTTGGTAATGTACTCTGCATTATCGTGCATACTGAAAATCAGAATTTTGGAGTGTGGCGATATTTCTAGGATTTGTTCTGTAGCATCTATGCCATTTAGGTCTGGCATAGAAATGTCCATCATAATGACATCCGGTGTCAATGAGCTCAGCTGGGTAATCGCCTCCTTACCGTTATTCGCTGTGCCAATGACCTCCACATCATCATAAAACGCCAAACAGCTCATAATACCGTCACGAACCATTGGATGGTCATCCACTAATAACACTTTTATCGTCGGACTCATGCAGTTCCCTTCTCGGTATTTTGCTGATCTTTATCTTGGTCGATCGTCGCAAAGTCTTTGGCAAAACTACTCAGCGGTATTTTGATTTCGATTTTGGTGCCACGTCGATTCGATATTATAGCAATTTTGCCTTGATAATAATCCACGCGCTCTTGCAGATTATTGAGTCCAATCCCAAATTTATCCGTATCCTCCGGATTAAACCCTTGGCCGTCGTCCCGAATCTTTAAACTCAACCAATTTTCTGCCATTTCTAAGTCTACGTCCACCCGTTGGGCTTTGGCGTGTTTCTCTACATTGGTTAGGCATTCTTGTACGGTTCGATACAGAGAGGTATTGAGTTGTGGCGATAAGAGCTTTCTAACTTTCAGTTTATTAACGGTGACAGCAATTTGGGTACGCTTACTAAATTCTTCGGCGAGTGCTTCAATCGCGGCTGATAATCCTAATTCGTCCAAGATTTGTGGGTGTAAGTGATGAGAGATGCGTCTGACTTCATTGATGGTCAAATCTAAGCTCGATGATGCCGCACTGAGCGCTTGTGGTTCAGGTGTCTGAGATTTTTTTAACGTCATTTTAGTCGCACTGAGGGAATACTTGATCGAGACCAGCATTTGAATGATGCCATCGTGTAATTCTCTCGCAATATAACGGCGTTCGTCTTCTTGTGAGGTAATGATTTTTTGCCCTAAAGCCGAGACCTTGGCTTCATTTTCTTGTTTCTGAGTAACGCTGATAGCAACTGCCACAAACAATATTAACATAATTGAAGTGATGGCGACTGCCAGTATGATTAGGCGAGTATTTTGAACTTGGGCATCAATTTCACCTTGGATCTTGTCCAGTTGAGCATAGACATCGTCAAGGTACACCCCCGTTCCCACCATCCAGTCCCATTTGTCAAGATAGGTTGCGTAACTGAGTTTATCGGTGATGGTTTCGGTGGAAGGTTGTGACCACTTATAAAAGTGATACCCACCGCCGTTTTGCGCCAAATTGATCAAGATTTGAATCGTCTTACCGCCATCGGGGTCGGTTAGCTCCCAAAAGTTCTTACCAATGCGCTCAGGTTGATGAGGTAGAACAATGTTGGTGCCAAACTGATCGTACGTAAAAAAATACCCGTCGATGCCGTCATACAACATGCGAGTGAACGTTTGGGCTGCGTGTGCTTTGGCTTCAGGTTCTGCAAACACATTGCCATAATAGACATCATCAATTGCGGTGACGGCGAGTGATGTGTAGTTTTTGAGTTCTCGTTGCTTTTGTTCAATCAGAAAAGTTTCAAGTGACGCGAGATTCTGCTCGGATAGATCGCGATATTGTTGGGTCACTAGAACATAAGTAAAAACAGCTGTGACCGCGACCTGGACGATGATCAACCAAATATATCGAAAAGAAAACATAATGCTCACAGAATTGTAAATACAATGTTATTTTGCCAAATTCTCCTCCTTATTGCCCTAGACCTTAGTCGTAAAAAAACTTAACAACCAAAAGTGTAAATGCAGATACATTCAGGCCATCAATCAAAAGCATAGGTAGAACTACCTAGTCGGTATAGGTAGTTTTGCGAATTGGTATTTTGCTTGTATTTGTTAAAGTAATGTTGTTTTTAATAGTACAACAAATTAAAGGACACACACATGAATTTTAAAACTCTCGCCAAGTCATTGTTGGTAGTGAGCTTGTTAGCAAGCCCTATCGCCATGGCTAAAGAAAAAGTGTATCGTTGGAAACTTGCTGAAACGTGGGGACCGAACTTCCCTGTGTTTGGTGATGCGACCAAGAATATGGCCAAAATGGTCGAAGAAATGTCAAATGGTCGTTTGATCATCCGCATCGATTCTTCAAATAAGCACAAATCTGCCCTAGGTATTTTCGATTTTGTTAAATCGGGTCAATATGAGATGGGTCACTCTGCGTCTTATTACTGGAAGGGTAAAGACATTCATACGTTATTCTTCACAACGTTACCTTTTGGTATGACAACTGCCGAACAGTACGCATGGTTCTACCACGGCGGTGGTATGGAATTGATGAAAGAAACCTACGATAAGTATGGTATTTTGTCTTTCCCTGGCGGTAATACAGGTAACCAAATGGGTGGCTGGTTCCGTAAAGAAATCAACTCATTAGAAGACTTACAGGGCCTGAAAATGCGTATTCCTGGGTTTGCTGGTGAAGTGTTGGCAAAATTAGGTGCTAAGCCAACGAACATTCCATCTGCTGAATTATATACTGCGCTTGAGCGTAATACGATTGATGCACTTGAATGGGTGGGTCCGTCTCTAGACTTACGCATGGGCTTCCACAAAATTGCGCCTTATTACTACACTGGTTGGCATGAGCCTGCGACAGAATTGCAATTCATGGTAAATGAGCGCGCATTTAATAAATTGCCTGAAGATTTACAACAAATCCTAGTCAACGCAATGAAACTCGCTGCTTACGACATGTACACTCAATCTACTCACGAAAGTGCAGTCAACTTGGCGACGATTCAAACCGAATACCCAAATGTGAAAATTCGTTCGTTCCCAGCTGAGGTGATGAATGCAATTAAAGCAGAAAACGACAAGTTATTGGTCGAGTTTGCCAACGCCGATCCACAATCTAAGAAAATCCTTGATTCGATTGAAGCGTATCGCAAAAAAGCACGTGCTTGGACCAACTTCTCTGACCGCGCTTACTTAGAGAGCTTTGATTCTCAATAAGTTTTTCGGTTAACATATATAAAGAGGCAACCGCCCGTGGCTGCCTCTTTTTTATGTCACTCATGTCACAACAAGCAACAGGCATATAATGAAAGGTTTACATAAAGCACTCGGAAAATTTATCGATGCGATGGGGAATGTGTGCGTCCTATTGATGGTATTGATGGTATTAAACGTCTTCTACGATGTGTTAATGCGCTATTTTTTCAATAACGTCAGTATCGGTATGCAAGAATTAGAATGGCATTTGTTTGCTGCGATGTTCATGTTTGGTATCGGCTACACACTTAAAGAAGATGCGCATGTTCGAGTGGATATTTTCTATGAAAAGTGGCTTCCTCATACGCAAGCGAAACTCAATATTGTGTGTGCTATGCTTTTTGCATTGCCAATTGCTAGTATTCTAGCCTACTACGGCTATGGTTATGCCTATGATGCATTTGAAATGATGGAAGGCTCACCCGACCCGGGCGGCTTGCCCTATCGCTGGATCATTCGCTCAGTTATTCCAGCGTCTAATGTGTTTTTAATCTTGTGTATTTTTCATCATATTCTTGAAAATATTCTTGTCTTAGGTCGCCCCAATGTGCACGACGACCACATCCATAATGAGGGCGTCTAAATGGAAGAGTTAATTGGTATTTTATTGTTTTTTGCCGCACTGATTTGTTTGTTCGGTGGGTATTACGTTGCGTTTACATTCGCAGGTATTTCAGTCATTGTTGGCGTTGGATTCTTAGGCATCGATCTGTTCGAATTTATGCCGTATCGCATCATGTCGATTATGGAAAACACGACTTTAATGGCGATCCCGATGTTCATTTTTATGGGGATCGTCCTGCAAAAAACCGGCTTAGCCGAGCGTTTGCTGGAGTCCTCTGCGAAGTTATTTGGTTCAGTATCAGGTGGTGTCGCCATTTCAACTATTGTGGTCGGTGCATTACTAGCAGCTTCGACTGGTGTGGTCGGTGCCTCAGTGGTAGCAATGGGCGTGATCTCTCTGCCTGTGATGCTCAAAAACAACTACCATCAGCCAACCGCTGCTGGTGTTATCTGTGCGTCGGGTACGCTGGGGCAGATTATTCCTCCGTCGATTATTCTGATCATTCTTGGCGATGTAATGGGGATCGCAGTTGGCGATTTGTTTAAGGCCGCGGTGATCCCAGGGGTAATGCTCATTGGCGCGTATGTCTTGTACATCGTGGTGTTATCTAAATTGAAACCCCATTATTGTCCACCAATTCCAGTCGAAGAAGACAAAGCCACGATCATCAAGCAAGCATTGAAAGACATCGTGCCTCCGATGATCCTGATTGTGGCGGTGTTGGGATCGATTTTTGGCGGGATTGCAACGCCGACTGAATCCTCTGCAATTGGCGCGGTGGGCGCGTTATTGCTGGCCCAGTTCTATGGTGGGTTAGATATCAAAACCATCGTCGGTGTCTCCAAAGAATCCGTCAAAGTGTCTTCTATGATCTTTGCGGTATTGATTGGCGCCACCGCGTTTTCTATGGTCTTTAGTTATTCTGGTGCTGAGTACTTAGTCGAGGAGTTTTTCTTGGATTTGCCAGGTGAAAAATGGACCTTCATTATTTTGGTCATGATCGCGATTTTGATCTTGGGTTTCTTTATCGACTTTATTGAGATTGCGTTTTTGGTGGTGCCAATCATTACGCCAGTCGCGATGGCCTTGGACATTGATTTGGTGTGGTTTGCCATTTTGATTTCGATGAACTTACAGACCTCGTTCTTATCGCCACCCTTCGGGTTTAGTCTATTCTATCTCAAAGGTGTGGCGCCAAAATCGATGAAAACCACAACGATTTACAAAGGGGCGATTCCATTTATCTGTCTGCAGGTAGCAGTATTGGCCTTAATCATTGCGTTCCCGGATACGTTTATCGTGTTCTAAGGGATTCTCGAAATAGTGTATTGGAAAGGGTCTTGCTGTGGAACAGTGAGGCCCTTTTTATTCAAATGGGTATGCACAAATCTTCTGATAAAGTCGAGTGATTACCAATAAGTTTCTGGTATTCATGCCTTGATAAAAGCACAGCCGAGCTTTTACCATGTAATGTAATGACTTGATATGAGCCAGATTGAGTTTGTTTTATCAGTTTAAGTAAATCTTAAGTTAACAAAATTACTATAAAGTCATACTCAGAAGAGGTGGCTTTATGAAAAAGCATTTTGTTATCAGCCTATTTGCAACATCGCTATTTTGCTTAACTTGTAGAGTACAAGCAGCAGATGCAACTGAGGTTAATTGTAATCAAAAGGATAAAATAGAATTAAAGACTAACGATATTTTTAATCTAGAAGACCCCGACACTATTTTTCTCCATCGCTGGGCTAATTTTTTTCATATCAAAACCAAAAATAAAACGCTTTACAACGAAGCTGCATTTTTCATCAAAAAGTGCGATGTAAGCCAAGCAGATCTTGAAGAACTGGAACGCCACCTCAGAGGTAAAAAATACATAAGAGATGCACGAGTAACTCGAAATGAGAACTATGACAAAATCACAGTTCAAACATGGGATAACTGGTCATTAATGCCATCAATAGATTTTGGCCGTAAGGGTGGTAAGAATAAATACGCGATTGGTATCAAAGACAGAAATTTCTTAGGCTTGGGTATAGACTCTGAGCTTGAATCGTTTACAAATGATCAACGCAGTGGATATAAATTTAAAACTCATTTCCCACTATTTCTTAATAATAATATTAACGCGCAAATTAACTTAACTAACAGCGACGATGGCACATCTGAATCTGTATTCATAAAGAAGGGCTTTGTAAGTTTTGATACCAGAAATGCATTTAATATTGGTTTTGATAACTTTATGCAAGTAGATACTCAATACAAACTTGGTAAAACTTACAACAAATTTGAACACATTCAACGTTACTCAACAGCTAGCTGGCAATGGCTTAAAAATGACTCCAAAGAAGATACTTTAAGATTTGCTATTGGCTTTACCAATGAACAGCATGAGTTTTCAGTATTTAATGAGATACAAAATCCCGAACTAATTTCTGTAGCACCTTCAAATAGAGAGTTCATATACCCTTATCTTAGTGTTGAGTATTTGCAAAAAGACTTCAGAAAACTTTCTAACCTCAACCTGATAAATCATATAGAAGACTTCAATCTGGGGTGGAATTTAACAACTCAGGTTGGCTCTGATATCGGGAATACAGATACCTCACCAACATTACTTTGGCGGTCAAGTTTAACAAAAGGGATAGAAATATTTGATGATGCTTTTTGGTTTATTAGTGCAACCTTAGATGGGGAAATTTACAGTGATTCCGACAATGCAAATAGAACTGTTTTAAGCGTCAATAATGAATATTTCCATAAAATAAATGATAGCTGGGGAGCCTATTTAAAAAACAGCAGTCAATTTAGTGAAAATCAATTTCAAGACAGCCCTATTGTATTAGGTGGTGAAACTGGCTTGCGCGGTTACCCATTACAATACAGGCATGGCGACCATAGCACTCAATTTACGGCTGAAGCTCGTTATTACCCTCACATCAATATCTATAAATTACTTGAGTTAGGTGGGGCTATTTTTGTCGATACAGGCAGAGTTTTTGGTAGTTCAGATAATACCACCGACCAAGATTCGTGGATGACTTCCGTAGGTGTTGGCGCTCGATTTTATTCGACGCAAACCAGCGAAGCTTTCGTAATACATGTAGATATCATCAAGTCAATGACCTCAGATCAAAACGTTAATGGTATCGAATTTCGTATCACTACAAAGCATTCATTTTAAGGTGTAATAATGAACAAGGCTTTAGTTTTTATAAAAAATATCACGCTTACCACCAATCAGTTAGTAATGTTCACTTGTGCGTATGTAACATTGGTGTTGAACGCTCCGTTTATTTTAAAAACGTCTTCTGCAATATTGGTACTTAGTGAATATAATATTTTCTTCTTACTATCTGTCCCAATATTTCTCTTGTCATTAACAATCATGATTCAATGTTTCTTTGCATTTCGCTGGATAACTAAACCACTCCTAATTCTATTGGTACAAATGTCTTCCCTTATTTTTTATAGCACAGTGAGCTACGGCATTGTTTTTGACTATGGGATGATTCAAAACACATTTGAAACTGACAGAGCCGAAGCACTTTCATATGTTAACTTTTCTGCTTGTGTATTTTTTGTTGTCTTAGGTATTCTGCCATCAATACTGATTGCGAAAGTAAAGCTCACATATTCATCCTTTATGGGGGAGTTGCTATCTAGAGCTAAGTTATTTATTGGTAGTTTTGCGGTCATTTTTTTAATCGCAATCGTTTTTTATTCTAGCTATGCATCAATTGCAAGGAATAATCGTGATTTGATCGGCTATTTAGCTCCCTATGCGTTAATTGATTCTACAGTGAAATATGCAAACAGAAATTATCTCTATCCGCGCTTAAAGTTTACTTTACTAGATGCTTCGCCAACTATTTCTAGTGCGAACAACACTAAAAGCATTACTGTTTTGGTGCTTGGTGAAACAGCTCGCTCCCAAAACTTTTCTCTAAATGGTTATGACAAACCGACCAATACCCAAACCAAAGACTTAGACGTTGTATCATTTAAAGATGTTACCTCCTGTGGTACAGCAACAGCAGTATCAGTTCCCTGTATGTTTTCTAGATTAAATAAAGAAAACTATGAAAAACGAGTGGCTACAGCTCAACAGAATGCCATCGATTTAATTCATTTGGCTGGGGCCGAAGTCTTTTGGATTAGTAACAATAATGGTAGCTGTAAGGGGGTTTGTGCTCGTGTCAAAACTGAGCAAATTTCTACAAATAGTGATAAGGCATTATGCGATGGCGAATATTGCTTTGATGAGGTTTTAGTTGATGCATTAAGAAATAAACTTCATTTTTTGAAAAGCGACAATACGCTAATTGTATTACATATGATTGGCTCTCACGGGCCAACTTACTACCGACGCTACCCCAAAAACAAAATAGTATTTTCTCCAGACTGTCAACGTAGTGATATCCAAAATTGTAGTCAAGAGGAGCTGGTTAATACCTACAACAACACTATTGCTTATACCGATTTAGTATTGTCAGAAATCATCACAGAACTTAATGAATTGAGCAATGATAATAACATCAAAACATCAATGATTTATATCTCTGATCACGGTGAATCTTTAGGCGAAAGTGGCGTCTATTTACATGGTTTACCTTATGCTTTTGCACCAGAAGAACAAACAAAAGTGCCACTGATTTACTGGGGAGATAAGTTGCATCACCAAGCCAAGTTAGATTGTTTGATGGATATTAGTGAACAGCCTATATCGCATGACAATGTGTTCGATATTTTATTAGCTGAAATGCAGGTTAATTCAAAAGTTTATAAACCTGAAAATAACCCTTTTAACCAGTGCACTAATGACATTTCAGTCGCAAAAGCAAAGCCACCAACAAATACTCAAGGAGTAAATTAATCCGTGTTTGATAGCGAAAACAAACCAAAAGGTCTAAAACGAGTGTATCTCGCAACATTGAATTCAACCAGAGCGTTCAAGTGGCTCCTAAGGAATGAAGCCGCATTCAGACAAGAGTTACTGTTGCTTGTATTCTCGATCCCCGTAACTTTCTTGTTCAATATTACACTGAAAGAACAACTCGTACTCTTCGTTGCAGTACTGTTCATTATGTTTACTGAAATAATAAATACCGCAATAGAAGCGGTAGTTGACCGTGTTGGATTAGAAATACATCCACTGTCAGGTTTAGCTAAAGATTTAGGGTCTGCCGCAGTATTGGTTAGTATAGTAATTGCTACTTTTGTTTGGCTTTCGGTGCTTATTTAACTTGAGATTATTTCAGTTTTTCTTCAGTAAATCTTAAGTTTGGTCTCATAAAGTAGGCATCGTTTAAATATTCAAATTATTAGCGATGCATACGACAATCTACAGCCTTATTCGACCATTTCTTTTATTTACTATTTCCATCATAGTTTTTCTTACCCTAACCCGTACAGGGTTAGCATTATGGCAAGTAGATAGATTTGAAGGCGTTGGCAATTTTGCAAACCTTATTGGCGGCGGATTTCGTATTGACCTGAGTAGTGCGGGATATATATGCGCAGTGCCCGCATTATTACATCCTTGGATATCAAGAACACGATTTCATTTTCAGTGGTCATATTTACTGAAAACTTGGTTTTTTGTGTGCTTTATAGCAATTCTATTTTTTGAATTAGCAACACCTGCTTTTATCAATGAATATGGTTTCAGACCAAACAGATTATTTATTGAATATTTAGCGTATCCAGACGAAGTGACAAAAATGCTTTTGAATGGTCACTTGGTTACATTATTGTTAGTGTTTGCACTATTGCTATTACCTGTTAGGAAATTATGTCAGCTTTCTGATTGCATAGTCTCTAATGAGGTAGACAAAGATGGTACTTCAGTAGCAAATAGACTGGTGGCCTGTTTGTTGCTGATTGTTGTGATTTCTTTATCTGCACGAGGGACATTAGGCCATAGACCAATTAACCCAGCCTTAGTGTACTTTTCAACTGACCCATTAGTTAATTCTCTTACGTTAAATTCAACTTACAGTGTTGCTTATGCACTTAATCAATTCGGTGATGAAAAAAATGCTTCCAAGCTATATGGCAAGATGGAAGATGATCGAGTTATTGAGCTAGTTCGTCAGGAGTCAAAACAACCTTTAGATAACTTCAGAAACAATAATTACCCCAGTTTCAGTAAACGTTCACCAAGCTATAAGGGGCAACCAAAAAACTTGGTAATAATCCTAGAAGAAAGCTTAGGTGCCCAATATGTATTATCTCTTGGTGGAATCCCGCTGACACCTGAAATTGATAAATTAAATCAAGAGGGATGGGCATTTAAACGATTGTACGCAACAGGTACTCGCTCCGTTAGAGGTATTGAAGCGGTTATAACTGGCTTTACTCCAACGCCCTCTAGGGCAGTTGTTAAGTTAGATAAATCGCAAAAGGACTTCTTTACTATTGCATCTCTGCTAAAAGAAAATGGTTATCAGACTCAATTCATTTACGGTGGAGAAAGTCATTTCGACAACATGAAAAGCTTCTTTCTAGGAAACGGCTTTACTGACATTGTTGACTTTAATGATATTGAAAACCCACAATTTTTAGCGTCTTGGGGGGCAAGTGATGGTGATTTGTTTAATCAAGCTGATATTGAATTAACTAAGCTTCATAACGAAGGAAAACCATTTTTTAGTTTCATATTTACATCAAGTAACCATGATCCATTTGAAATTCCTGATGGTGTTGTTACCCCTATCCAGTATAGCGATAAACAATTGACGCAGTATGATGACAAAGAATTGCTGCGCCATAAAGCCATACAATATGCTGACTATGCATTAGGGCAATTTATTGCAAAAGCAAAGAAGCGAGCCTATTGGGAAAACACAATATTCCTCGTTGTTGCTGACCATGATGCGAGAGCTATGGGTAAAGATCTTGTCCCCATTAACAATTTCCATATTCCGGGTGTGATCCTAAACTCAGGTCTAGAACCCATTCTAGACAAGAGAATAGTCAGTCAAATCGATTTAGCCCCAACTCTCTTATCGTTAATGGGTATAGAAAATTTTTCACCAATGTTAGGTCAAGACCTGACAGATCTAACTGCTTCTGGTAGAGCAATGATGCAGTATGCAGAGAATTTCGCTTACATGGTTAATGATGAAGTGACCATCCTACAACCAAGTAAAGCACCTTTGAATTTTCAATATAATTATCAATTCAACACACTATCACCAATAGATGTTAACCGTGATACTTCAGAGATTGCATTGGCTCATGTATTGTGGGGAAGTTTGGCATATAAAAATCATTGGTATTCTCAGCAAGGAAAATAACACTCAACGATAATTTGACACAGATAATGATGATCTTTTTTTCTTTAATATCACTGTCCAAAAGGATATGAAACGCACCAAAGCACTAATGACAAGCGCTTTGAATTGAATTATGCTAGCGCCGATTTTTGATGGTTTTACAGGAACGATTCAGCCATGCCAGAAGCAATTATGGGTCCATTAACCCGTCTGCGTAACAACAAAATTTTTGAAATGACCGTGGTGGGAGTTATCATCATTTCAGCTCTCGAAATAGGGGCTAAGACGTTTACTCTTAACGACTCTGCTTTGTCTGTGACGAAGGTTATGGATTGGTTTATCACTGTCTTTTTCTTGTTTGAAATTACGTTGCGCTTTATCACAGACGAGGATAAAAAAACCTTCTTCAAAAAAGGCTGGAATATTTTTGACACCTTAGTTGTGGCGGTGAGTCTGATTCCGGTAGATGACTCAGAAATGGCTCTGTTGGCCCGCTTGGTCAGGATTTTCCGAGTGTTACGGATGATTTCGGTCGTACCTGAGTTACGTGTGTTAATTAACTCCTTGCTTCGCGCCATGCCTCAGCTTTTTTATGTCTTATTACTGATGTTTATCATCTTTTATATCTATGCCGCGATTGGCAGTTATATTTTTGAGAGTATTAACCCTGTGTTGTGGGGCGATATTGCTATCTCTATGTTGACCTTGTTCCGGGTCATGACCTTTGAGGATTGGACGGACGTCATGTACGAGACAATGGAAGTGTATCCGATGTCGTGGGTATTCTATTTTACATTTATCTTTTTGACCGCATTTGCGTTTTTGAACATGGTCATTGGTATTGTTGTAGGCGTTATGGAAAAAGAACACCAACTGATGCGCGAGGAAGAAACCGCTGCTGAACCTACGGTGGCAGATTTGCAAGCGGACATTGCCGAGTTGAAACAAATCATACAGCAGTTGAAAAGGTAACTAGTCGCAACGCAGTTTTGGGGCAAACAGTTTTTGACCAAATCCACCTTCGCAAAAGCGGTTAATATGTCGCGTTTTTACTTTCTGGTTGGGCCGGATACGACCGACCGAGCGCGTGCGTTACAAGAAACATGTGTGATTGAAGTCAAACACGATTGGAGTTTATTTGTACAGTTGTTAATGCAATGTAAATAAGATAGTCTAACCTTGAACAATTAGAACAAGGACTGCATTTATGACCCTAACGAAGATATCTCGCGCTTGCTTAATTGGCCTAGGCGCAACGTTTATACTCAGCGCATGTGGAGGTTCGGATCCCATTGGCTATATTCCACCACCGCAACCCCCAGCACCCCCAACGCCACCAACAGCTCCCACACCCTTACCAACCTTTGATGCCGACGGGGTATTGGAAGCAAATATTCGCTGGACGGATTTTGGTGTTCCGCATATTACTGCGGACAATTTGGAGAGCATGTCATTCGGTGTGGGCTATGCATTTGCCAAAGACAATATGTGTATTTTGGCTGATCAGATTGTGCGTTATAACTCTGAACGAGCCAAATATTTTGGCCCCGACGCCGTTCCCGGTTCTGGTGATGCCGCGCATTTGATCAACGACTTTGGTTTTTTAACGGTCGGGATAAGACAGTTAGCGGAAGATAATTTCACGCGCCTGTCCGAAAACACGCGTGCCATGATGTCAGGTTATACCAAAGGGTTTAACCAATTTATGATGGATACGCCGGTAGCTGAACAAGATCCGCGTTGTGCCGGACAACCTTGGTTACAGCCCATTGATGAAATCGATATTCTGACCTATTCGTTGGGGATTTCATTGTTACCGGGTGCAGCGAACTTCTTACCGGCCATGTTTGCAGCCGCCCCTCCGGGTGAGTCATTCTTGCCAACACCCGTTGCTGCACCGCGCGCGGCACGTGGGCAAGATGTTGTGCCATTTGCTATGAATCCGCAGATAGACTTACCGGTTATCAACGAACAAGAACTCGGTTCAAATGGTTGGGGCTTGGGCAGCGACATGACCGAAAACGGCATGGGTATGGTGCTCGGAAACCCACACTTCCCGCATGGAGGGGAACTGAGATTTTGGCAGTTTCATACTAAAATCCCCGGACATTTGAATGTCATGGGGGGGTCCTTGTCGGGTATGCCCGGAGCAGTGAATATTGGGTTTAATGAAAATGTCGCGTGGACGCATACCTTTAGTACAGCAGAGCATTTTGTCATGTATCAGCTAACGCTGGACGAGGCGGATCCTACGAATCTGACTCATACGGTTGATGGCCAGCCAGTAAGTATTGTGCCGATAGAGCTCGAAATTGACGTCGCAACTGGCCCTAATTCATCTATTCGCATGGCCAAAACAGCGTATACCACCAATTATGGTCCCATGGTTGTGGTACCTGGCAATTTTGCATGGGGAGGCGGCCAAGCCTTTGCGGTCAAAGATGTCAACTTACCTAACTTTGACGTATTGGACCATTGGTTGGGCATGAACCTAGCTGGCAATATGGAGGAGTTCAAACAAGCGTTTCGCGATTACGATGGAGTGATTTTTAACAACACCATGGCGGCGTCGAAAGAAGGCGAGGTATTTTACATCGACGACTCGACCGTACCCCGTTTGACTAGCACTGGCGTGGATTTGATCACAACCAATCCATTATTAGTGGCAACGCGTGAGGCAGCTGGATTTACGGTACTACCTGGATTTATTTCACAGGCCGACTTCAACCGTCCAGTGCCGTTTGCAGAAGCGCCGCAGTACTCCGGAACGGATTACGTACAAAACTCCAATGATAGCTTCTGGCTCACCAATTTAGCGTCACCCATTACAGGTGTATCGCCTCTGTACGGTGAAGTCGATAATGAGCAGTCGTTACGTTCTCGTATGGCACACGAGCTGTTGGCGACGGCTGGAGGCAGTGATGGGTTGTTCAATCTTACTGAAGTCGAAGATGCGTTATTAGGCAATCACAGTTATTTGGCCATTGCGGTTCTGGACGACTTGTTGGCTGCTTGTCAAAGTCAAGGTACTACCCCAGTAGTGTTGAGCGGCGCAAATGTGGACATCTCAGCCGGTTGCGCTGCTTTGGCGTTGTGGGATGGTCGTATGAACAAAGATTCTGTCGCCGCACATCTGTTTAGGGAGTTTGCGTTTGCCTTTAACCGCGATCCGCAATGGGTGAATCCATTCGACCCAGAACAACCAGCCACTACACCCAATACATTAGATGCAAATGCCACCACTATGGCGCAGTTTGCGCAAGCGATTGCCAATGTACAGGCGGCAGGGTTGGCATTGGACGCTCCACTGGGTGATGTACAATTTGTCGAGCGCTCATTGCCTAATGGGCAAGCCTCGGGGGTAAAAATACCTTGGGCCGGGGCGCACAACGTAGAAGGTGGATTTAATGTCTTTTCCAATCGTTCTAATAACGGTACGTTACTGCCACGCCATTCATATAGCACCTTAGATGGCACTATGCTCAGTGCGGATGCAGAAGGCTATCATATTACCTATGGTTCAAGCTGGATGATGGTCGTCAACTTTACCGCCGATGGACCTGTCGCGAAGGGCTTGTTGAGTTATTCACAATCGGATGTGGCTGGTAGTGATCACTATTTGGATCAAACCATGTTATATTCAGAGCAACCTCAATTAAGACCACTGCGTTTTACTGAAAGTGATATTGAAGCCAACAAAATCCTTGAGCTCAATGTCAGTAACGCACCGGCAACGGAGTAATGTATTAAATTCATTATCGCGTTATTTCTTAGCATCCTCACTGTCAGTACAGTTCTGGCAAAAGAGGATGCTACCTTCTCTGAAGTGCTGGCACAGTCTTCTGTGCCAGCCAATCAAAAGCATGACTATGGGGTCGCGCCAGAACAGTTTTATCTGCGTTGGCAACACTCAGACAATGCCCCTTTATTGGTCTTTATTCATGGCGGTTGTTGGTTGGACGCCTATGATATTGAACACGCAAAACCTTTGATGTCAGCATTATCTTCGGCTGGGTTTACGGTCATTGGCATCGAATATCGTCGTACAACGGATGACCGTGCAGCTTGGCCGATCGCGAAAGACGACATCATACAAGCGCTTGGACAAATCGTGACAGAAACCTCGTATGCAAAGAACCGCCCTATTTCTATCTTAGGGCATTCTGCCGGTGGTCATTTGGCGCTGTTGGCCGCAACCCAAGTTTCCCAGTGGGCACCTTCAGTTCCTGTGGATGTACATGGTTTAGCTGCGATTGTTGATATTGCTTCGTATGCTAAGGGGGAGAACTCTTGTCAACGTGCGACATCTGCTTTTATGGGAGGAATGCCTGACGCGCTTCCCCAAGCATATCAAAATGCTTCGCCATTATCTTATGCGCTGCCACAAAACATTCAGCTGATCTTATGGCATGGTGTTAAGGATGCAATCGTTCCAAATAGTCAGGCTCAGCATCCCAACGCTTCGGTCAAAACTGTACCAGAGGCTGGGCATTTTGCTTGGATCCACACTCAAACCGAAGCGTATAAAAGATTACTACAAGAGCTATCGGAGCGCGCTTTATGATACCGAACGTCACATGGCCAAATGAACTGTGGTTGGACGCGCTAGTACAGGCTAAACAACTCGATGCACAAGATGTATTAAAGGAAAAACGTCAGGCGTTTGTGATCCCAGATAAAACCATTTATTTGGACGGGAATTCACTTGGACCAGCTACTGATGCTGCGCAAATGGCTGGACAGTCTGTGGTTGATGCGCAATGGCAAACCGATTTGATCAAATCTTGGAATGTGCACGATTGGATCCGCTTACCGCGCATCGTCGGTGCGCAAATCGCGCCGATTATTGGCGCTCGAGATGATTGCGTGATTGCTTGCGACTCCATCAGTATTAACCTTTATAAATTGTTACACATCGCACTCAACTTGCAATCAGACCGTCAAGTTATTATGACCCAAGAGGGTAACTTTCCGACCGACGGTTATATTGCGCAAGGACTCATGGCGCATCGCTCCGACGTCAGTTTGGTTTATGTAGATGAAAAAGACATTATTGCGCAACTGGATGAGTCGGTTGCAGTATTGATGTTGACGCACATCAATTATAAGACGGGTTATATGTTGGATATGCGACGTATCACACAAGCAGCCCATGCTTTAGGGATATTAGTTATTTGGGATCTCGCTCACAGTGCCGGTGCTGTGGAATTGTCATTGGATGAGGATGAGGTGGATTTTGCCGTCGGCTGTGGTTACAAATATCTCAATGGTGGTCCCGGTGCGCCTTCATTTGTCTATGTTAACGCCGTTCATCATAACCGCCTGAAACAACCACTGACTGGCTGGATGGGGCATGCTAACGCGTTTGCCTTTGAACAAGATTATATCCCTGCAGATGGCATTGATAGTCTGCTTTGTGGGACGCCTAATATTATTTCTATGGC
The DNA here is from genome assembly GCA_023268935.1 of Glaciecola sp. GTDB lineage: Bacteria > Pseudomonadota > Gammaproteobacteria > Enterobacterales > Alteromonadaceae > Opacimonas. The sequence continues at coordinate 30,283 of JALRKK010000027.1, read as the reverse complement.
GGTACTCAAAGGCGCGTTAACCGTATTCAGTGATGTGAATATGACGGATGTGCGACAAAAATCACTGACCCTATCGTCTTTTATGGTGTCAGTCATTAAGCAACATCCTGCTTTGCAATCATTAGAGCTGGTTACGGATATGCACGATGCACATCGAGGCAGTCAAATTGCACTCGCGCATCCTGAGGCATATGCTATTTGCCAAGCGTGGATTGCACAAGGTGTCATTGCAGATTTTCGGTCGCCAAATATTTTACGTATTGGCCTTGCGCCTTTGTATATCAGTCACCTGGATGTGTTACAAGCCGTCGACGCTCTTGCCCTGATCATGCAACGCCAATCTTATCGAGCGGAGCAATATCAAACCCGAAATGCGGTGACGTAATGCACGGCTTTCAACGCCTGTTATCCATATCATCATTTACTCAACTCGCTGACGAACTTGTCTCTGCAAAGATTATCTTGCCTTGGCTATTTTGGGCTTTGAACGCACCGGTCTGGATGTTGAGTTTACTGGTACCTCTCAAAGAATCAGGTTCATTATTACCCCAGTGGTCGGTCAAGCAAGCTCTGCGTTCTCGTTACCAAACAGGGTTTATTTGGCGTGTTGGGATGCTTTTACAAGGTGCGAGCATAGGAGCATTATTGGTTGTTTTGTTCGTGCCAATCGTTGGGCGCAGTTATATTGCCTTGCTCAGTGTTGTTCTGTTGAGTTTAGGTCGAGCATTATGCTCTTTTACCATCAAAGACATTCAAGCGCATAATGTTGCTAAAGGCGAGCGGGGTAAGCTGATTGGGTTAGGGGGAAGTATATCTGGTTTATTGACTATTCTAGTAAGTGGGTATTTACTTCAGTTTCAGGGGTCGACAGATAAAAATTTTATATTACTTGGTTTACTGTTAGGTGGGATAGCGTGTTACGTCTTCGGTGTGTTGATTAGCTTGTCTTTATCTATGCCAACTGGCCTTGAGTCGAGTGAGCATGGTTCACTGATGCATTTTTGGCAAGACACGCCTCTTTTGCGCCAAATCGTGTATCAACGTTCTGCTGTATTGCATGGAGCGCTGGTAATGCCATACATGGTGTTAGCGACCGCATCTGAGCAGACGGGTCAATCTAGCTTACCTTGGTTTATGCTTAGTGGGGCGATAGCGAGCTTTTTGGCTTCTGCACTGTGGGGCATATTGGCAGATGATTCAGCTGTGCATACCATGCAAAAAGCCCTCATCATGACGCTGGTTGGTGCCGTTGGCTTTTACACCTTATGGTGTCTGGAGATGAATTCGTTGTGGGCGATGATGGTGTGCTTTACCCTTGCCAATCTGGGGTATGCGGGTGTTCGAACCGCGCGCAAAACCTATTTACTGGATATCGTTGAAAGCGATGTGCGGCAACAGTATGTCGCGTCAGGTAATACATTGGTGGGAATGGCTTTGCTGGGATTGGGTGGATTGTATGCCGTACTCTATACCTACTTATCGACCCATATTATCTTGGTTTGTATTGCGGTAATGCTGGTTGGTATGGGGATCACTGCGCGAATGCCTAAGGAAAAGTAATTGGATTCAATCACACAAATTGCACTCGGTGCAACCGTTGGCTACGCCATTATGGGGTCAAAAGTTGGCCGAAAAGCAGCTTTGTATGGAGCAGTGCTCGGCACACTTCCCGATCTGGATGTCCTGATCCCATACGGTGGCGACATCGAGAATTTTACTTATCATCGTGGCTTTTCCCACTCCTTCTTGGTGCATGCGCTCATTAGCCCAATCTTGGCATGGCTGTTTTGCAGATTACATCCTCAGACTAAGATACATTTTATACGTTGGGCTGGAATGGTGTTTGCCGTATTGGCTACGCATGCGTTACTTGACGGACTCACCGTTTATGGGACCCAAGTATTGTGGGGGGTGACTGAATACCCCTTTGCGTATTCGATATTTTTTATCATCGATCCGTTGTATACCTTGCCTTTGCTGATCCCAACCCTCTTGTATTTCAAGCCGCGTATGGCCAAAGAACGCATGCGCATGATCACTGTTTGGGGACTCGGTTTGAGTTGTGGGTATATGCTTTGGGCGATAGCAGCTAAGCAATATATCGATTACATCAATCATCATGCGCTTGCGGCCAAAGGCATTGATGATAGCGTGTATGTCAGTACGCCAGCCCCTTTGACGACGCTATTGTGGCGCAGTGTCGTAGTCGAAGACAATGCGTATTATGAAATCTACACTTCCATCTTCGATAACGTTGATGAGGTGACCATTATGCGATATCCAACGCAACCTGAATTACTAGATAGCATTAATGATGAGTGGCCCGTGCAACGGCTTCAGTGGTTTACTAAAGGTTTGTATAGCGTGAAGCAGATTGAAGATGAGGTGATTCTGACGGATTTGCGGATGGGTATAGAGGGGGCATATGTCTTCACGTTTGCAGTGGGTCACATCACCGATAGCGGTATCGCTCTAGGCGATTTGCGTCAAATCGAGAATCGTCCATCGTTTACTGGTCTGCCACGCATTCTGCACAGAATTGTTGACCCAACAGTACAGATAAGTTCGACGGTAAATCCTTGATTTATTGTATTATTGTTATTAAAAAAGTACAAAAAAAAGGGCAATAATATGGCTATTTCGCGTCAAGCAGGTGGTGTTCAACCAGGTCTGCGATGGCGTTCAGTTTATTTGAACCCTGGCAGGGATTATTGATCGGCCTTGTCAGTATTGTGGGATTATGCGGATGGCGGGTGTTTGTGCCTTGTACAGAGCCAGCCGACACTAACGAATAACCAGGAGTTGTGCTATATTGTCGCTCTATCAAGTTCTAAGTTATGTTGTTTTGTATGGCACAATCACGCACTTTGTCACAGTATCTGGCGTTTTTACTATATGACTTCTTGTTACTGCTTGCATACATCCCAGTTACGATCAAATGGGGTTTGTGGCGACAGTTTTATCTGTCTAATAAACGCTATCAAAGACGCGGCCAGCGCTATGGTGATATTGCCGAGGATTTAGTCGCCGCCGATGATTGGTTTCATTGCGTGTCTGTTGGTGAGGTTGTTGCGGCATCCTGCGTCATAAAAGCCCTATTGCAAGCACATCCTGAGCGTGCCATTACCATTACCACAACGACGCCGACCGGAGCGGGAAGGGTTCGAGATATTTTTGGTGATAGGGTTCAGCATCATTATTTGCCTTGGGATTTACCTTGGCTCATGAATGCATTCATTAAAGCGTTACAGCCCAAACGTGTGTTCATCACTGAAGTCGAATTGTGGCCAAACATGATTCTGAAGTTGGCAAAATACCAAGTACCAGTGATGCTGATCAACGCTCGTATGACGGAACGTTCGGCCCAAAAATACGCACAATTTTCTCTGCTTTCAGAGCCTGTATTTGCCAATCTTCAACATGTGTGCGCGCAAGGGCAGCGGGATTATGACGCGTATCAACAACTGGGGTTTGACGCTGAACGATTAACCTTAACGCACAATATAAAGTTTGACCAAGTCAGCGATATCGCCGTGTCGGATGAAGTTGCTCAGGTCGGAGAATCTTTATCTCAGCGTTTTGTCATTGTGGCAGGCTCTACTCATCCCGGTGAAGAAGAGCATTGGCTTGATGTGCTTGAGCAATGCAATATTGATGATGCATTATTAGTGTTAGTACCTCGACATCCTGAGCGTTTTGACAAAGTATTGAGCTTATTGCGAGAGCGCGAAGTGAGTGTTCAGTGCTGGAGTGATTTCTCTAGTTTAAACGATGCTACTCAAGTGCTGTTAGTTGATGCAATGGGCGTACTCAGCCCACTGTATCATTGCGCCGATGTGGCGTTTGTCGGTGGCAGTATTGCCGATCGCGGTGGGCATAATGCACTGGAGCCGGCGTTTTTTGCAGTGCCAATTATCATGGGAGAGCATCGCTATAACAATCCGGTGATTTGTACAACGCTAGAGCAAGCGGGTGCGTTATACCTCACGGCATCGGTTGAACAAAGTGTTGAACGAATTTGTCAGTGGTATGATGAACCTGCTGTGAGAGTCGCCGCAGGTCAGTCCGGTGAGAAAATATTGCATGCCAATCGCGGGGCACTGACTAAGACACTTGAGGTGATGCAACGCCTCGCCTAACCTGATAAATAAAAAGGAGTCGACATGTTTGATTGCGCACAGTACGTACTGATTACCGGAGGCTTGAGTGGCATTGGCGAAGCGCTGGTGTCTTATTATATTAAGCGGGGCGCTGCGGTCGCGATTTTGGATTTGCCCGCGTCAGCAGAAGATCTCCTTGAGCATGATGTTTACTATGTATCGTGTAATATCGCAAACAATGCGCAAGTCGAAAAAGCCATCAAAACACTATGGCAAGAATGGGGTGAACCTGATTTGGTGATTAACTGCGCGGGCATTTTGCGTGCAGGGGAGTTCGAATTGCTTTCTGCAACCGACTTTACCCAGTCGTTTTCAGTCAATGTCTTAGGTTCAAGGCATTTGGCCGCAGCGTGTTTGCCAAGAATGTCCTCAGGTGGGCATTTTGCATTGGTCGCGTCCATGGCCGGTACCGTCGGCATTTATGGCTATAGCGCGTATGGGGCTTCTAAGTTTGCAGTATTGGGTATGGCCCAATGCCTAAGAGCCGAGTATGCGCCTAAAGGCATCACCATCAGCGCGATTTGTCCACCCGAAATTGATACGCCCATGGTACAAACTGAAATTCAAACTATGCACCCGGCAACGCGAGTGCTCAAAGATATTGCTGGGCGGTTAACTTTAGCCGAAGCGATACCGCAAATCACCCGTGGCTTAGCGCGCAAACAGTTTATGGTCATCCCTGGCAAACTGGCCAAATTTACCTACTGGCTCAACCGTTTGACACCAAACTGGCTGAATCACAAAGTGATGGATTATTTGGTTGCGCAGCAATGGAAACAAAATTAACACAGTATCAATGAGCATTAGAGCGCCTTGATATATGGCTATTCAATAAACGTGGCAATTTGCGCAAGTGGTTTTTTTATAGTTGCATGTTCTGGCACTGTCGCATCTTTTGCAGGGTAGCCGGCAATGATTAGCATAAATGCACGTTCGTTGTTAGGCCTTTCACAAATATCCGCCAAAAACTGCATCGGCTTAGGTGTGTGAGTTAGAGTGGCTAGGCCGGCATCATGAAGCGCTGTGATCAGCATACCGGTCGCAATGCCAACGGATTCATGCACGTAATAGTTGTTCCGTGAGTCCGTTTCTGCAATACCTCCTGTTTTCTGACTAAATACGGCAATGAGCCATGGCGCGATACTTAAATAAGGTTTTTGCTCATTTGTACCAAGTGGTTTGAGGGCGTTTAACCATTCTGCTCCAGCTTTGCGTGAGTAAAAAGCGTGTTCGTGATGTTCGACCGTTTTTCTTATTTGATCTTTCATCGATTGCTCAGAAATTGCCACAAAGTGCCAAGGCTGGTGATTAGCACCACTGGGTGCCGAACCTGCTGCTAGGATGCATTGCTCGATGATGGCTCTGTCAACTTTCCGGTCTGAAAATTTACGAATACTGTGACGTCGACGCAGATTGGTATTAAATGCAATGGCACGACTGAGCATTTGCTCTGGTGTAAAAGCAATATAGTCAGTTAAGGAGAGATGTTTGTCAGACATAATGATTGTGCTTCTTTGGTCAGAACAAAAAGGGTGACAAATGCCACCCTTATTTTGGTTTAATGGTTATTCTCCACTGGTAGGGACTGGAAAACCACGATCCCGCATCAATGCATCCACCTTGGCATCACGACCTCTAAAGGCGCGATACGCATCCGCTGGATCCATGGCGTTGCGCACAGCAAAAAGATACTGAACCATTTTTTCTGCGAGCTTTTCGTCATAATATCCACCCGGTGCCTCAGCAAAGGCCTCGGCTGCATCGGAAGTTAACACTTCTGCCCACATATACCCATAATACGCTGCAGCATAACCCTCTGATGAGAAGATGTGTTGGAAATGGGTCGAGCGATGACGCATTGGAATTTGCGATGGCATACCTATGGCTGCTAAGGTTTCGCGCTCAAACGTTTGCACATCGTCAATCTGAGCCGGATCGGTAGTATGGTATTTTAAATCCATAATGGCGGATGCCATATACTCTGTGGTTTTAAAGCCTTCATTGAAAGTCGCGGCATTTTTGATTTTGGTGACGAGCTCATCTGGAATCGGTTCACCTGTCTCATAATGCACTAAAAATTGGTCAATCACTTCATCAGTTAAAATCCAACGCTCAAGCAGTTGTGATTGGAATTCAGTGTAATCACGCACGCCAGAGTGCGAGGATGGATACATCACATCTGCCGCTAAGAAATGAAGAGCGTGCCCAAATTCGTGGAAATACGTCTCCGCGTCGTCCCAACTGATTAAAGTGGGTTGACCTTCTGGGGCTTTCACGAAGTTCGAGTTATTCGCAGATAACACGTTGGTTTCGCCATCAAATGTGGTGTAAGGACGATAATACGTCGCCCACGCACCAGAGCGCTTACCTTGACGAGCGAATGGGTCGAGATACCACAAGCCTACGTTGCGACCTGTTGCGATATCGGTTACTTCCCAGACACCAACATCTTCATGCCACACCGGCACCTTACCAGCTTCGATGGCAGTGAATTTGAAATTAAACAAACGTTCTGCCACATAGAACATGGCCTCACGGAGTTTGTCTAGTTGGAGATACTGTTTGACTTCATCCGAATCCAAATCGTAGGTGGCTTGACGGACTTTTTCGGCATAAAAGCGATAGTCCCATGGCTCAATTGTAATTTCTGCCCCTTCGGCATCGGCAATCGCTTGCATATCTGCAACTTCTTGCTCGACTCGCGCAATCGCTGCCGGCCAAACTTTGTCCATTAAAGCCATTGCGTTAACAGGGTTTTTAGCCATGCGATCTTGTAAGCGCCAAGTGGCATAATCTGGAAAATCGAGTAGTTGAACACGCTCGTGACGCAACTCTAAAATCTCTTTAATAATGGCATTGTTATCAAATTCATCACCATTATTGCCTCGAGAATAGTACTTTTCCCATACTTCTTTGCGTAATTCACGCTCTGTTGAATAGGTCAAAAACGGATCCATTGATGAACGAGTATTGGTCACGGCATACATATCCGGTTGGCCACGTTCTTCTGCTGCTGCTTTGGCTGAACGAATATAGCCTTCAGATAAGCCGGATAGCTGGTCTGCAGATAAGAAGGTTACAATGTTTTCTTCATCATTGAGCACGTTACTGCTGAACTGAGTCTGTAATTCAGCTAGGCGTTTGTTGATCTCTGCAGTGCGTTTCTTACCGGCATCGTCTAATAAGATTCCAGAGCGAATAAAGCTTTCATATGAGTTTTGTACGATGCGTTGTTGTTCTAAGTTAAGGGTGTCAAATTCAGGGCCTTCATAGACCGCTTTAACCCGAGCAAATAACGCTTCGTTTTGTGAAATTTTGGAGCGGAAATCGGAGAGTTTTGGACTTAATTCACGTTGGATCTGGCGAAACTCTGGGCTTGACATATTGGATGCCCAAATTCCCCAGTAAGAAAAAACATTGTCTAGCTCTTTGCCTGCGCGCTCCATTGCTTCAAATGTATTGGCAAAAGTCGGAGCTTCAGGATTATTGGCAATCGCATTGATTTCGGCTAGATTAATTTCCATGCCTTTTTCAACTGCAGGGGCTAGTAATGCTAAGTCCATTTTGTCAAAGGCAGGGACGCCTTCATAAGGCCCAGTAAAATCTTGCATGAGCACATTGTTATGCGCCACTGAGACGGCAGTATCTACTGTGGCTGAGTCGATTTGAGTAGCGGGTTTCGAGCAAGCTGAAAGGCCAAGCACGACCGCCAGCGAAATTGCTGAAAGGATCGGTTTGTTCATTGTGGTGTTCCGTCTTCGTTATTATATGAATTTCTGCTCAAAGGCAGAGCGTTAAAGCAAACCCTACAATAAAAAATAATCTGCGATTAAGCAAATACTATTGTTTTATTTTTGTCTATTAAAACACGGTTTTCAAGATGGTAACGCAAACCATTGGCCAATGCGGTTTTTTCACAATCACGCCCTTTGCGCACCATATCAGCAGCTGAATCAGAATGAGAGATGCGCATGACTTGCTGTTCGATAATCGGCCCTTCATCCAAGTCTGTTGTTACATAATGACACGTCGCTCCGATGAGTTTGACGCCCCTGTCGTATGCTTGTTGGTAAGGTTTCGCACCGGCAAAGGAAGGTAAGAAGCTGTGATGTATATTGATTGCCTGTCCAGCCCAAGCTTCACACATTGAAGCGGGGAGGATTTGCATGAACCGAGCCAATACGACGGTATCTGCTTTTTGGTCACTTAGTAAGTCTTGAATTTGCGCAAACGCGACTTCTTTGGGTTGGTTTTTAAAATCCACAAAATGAAAAGGTACTTTGTACCATGCAGCAATATCGGCAATTTGCGGATGGTTGGCAATTATGCATGGGATATCGCAGTTAAGCTCTCCCGTATGCCAGCGATGTAAAATATCAGCTAGGCAATGCGTTTCATGACTGGCTAACAAAGCGACTTTGGGTAATACAGCTGGATCAGTGACTTGCCAATCCATCTGGTATTTGCGAGCAATCGGCGCAAAAGCCGCTTCGAAGGTCTTGATATCTAAATCCACGCTGTCAGCTGCAATTTCATGGCGCATAAAAAATCGCTGAGTTGTCAAATCCGTATGATGATTCGCTTCCAAAATTGTCGCACCATAATGCGCCAAAAACTGAGCAACAGTGGCCACAAGCCCAACTTGGTCTGGACATTGAATGGTTAAGCGAAAGGAATGTTGCATGCGTGGTTACTTCTTTTTTGTGGTGTCAATCAATATGGAGCGAGCATAACATGAATGTAATTAACTAAGCTACAGTAAACCTTTACTGATGCGCTCTCTGACACTCATGGTCGGATCAGGATGGGCTGAAAAACTCTCACGAATAATGTATTCCACTCCAGTGGCAGTCGATATAGATTCAAATAGATGAAATTCGTTGAAGGACAATCTGAAACTGGGTTGATAGAGAGCGGGGACTGGTTCTTTAATCTTGCGTTGCAAGGTGATGTGAGGTTGATACTCACGCTTGTCCATCTTAATACCCGCTTTGCGTGAGAGAGTTTGGCATTGTTTTGCAAGTTGCTTCAATTCATCTGGGATAATAGACGGTGCAATAAAATGGATTTTAGGTTTTCCCCAATAGCCAACGTGATCAAAGTGAGCGGTAAACTCGAGCCAGTGTATGTGTGGCAGTACCTCTAATAATGCATCGAGTTGATGCGAGGTAACTTGACCTAAAAACGCTAGGGTCACATGAAAATTATGCGGTTTCACATCTGCGCTCGAATACCCTAAAGCATTAGATCGCCAATCTGCGATCTTAAGAATGTGATCAGGATCAATATTTAGTCCTAGAAAGAGTGTTTGATACATAAAAAATTAATATGCTGGTTATAATATAGTCGCAAGGTTTACTGAAAGCGTTAATAATCGCAGTTTTCATAGATAAATGTAAATAATCATTATATTTTTCATAAAACCAAGGTCGAATAAACAATTGTCTAGATAGGCGTATAGTAACCTACATCAAAATGATTTTGAGCACTATTCACTTTTGATAAAAAAGTAACACGGAAATAATTAAGGAGAGATTCTAATGGCATATGTAGCATTAGTTACGGGTGGAACACGCGGTATTGGTGAAGCCATTTGCGTTAAATTAAAAGAAGAAGGTTATCAAGTTATCGCTAACTATGGTGGTAATGACCAGGCAGCAAAAGAATTCACAGAACGCACTGGGATCCCAGCGTTCAAATTTGACGTCGCAGATTTCGATGCAGTCGATACAGCAATCAAACAGATTGAATCAGATTACGGTTCACTTGATGTCTTAATCAACAATGCGGGTATCACACGTGACGGCACCATGCATCGCATGACGTTCGAGCAGTGGGATGCTGTTATTCAAACTAACTTGGCTTCGTGTTTCAACACGTGTCGTGCAGTGATTGATGGCATGCGTGAGCGCGGATATGGCCGTATCGTCAATATCGGTTCAGTCAATGGTCAAGCAGGTCAGTATGGTCAAGTAAACTATGCAGCGGCTAAATCAGGCATTCACGGTTTTACCAAAGCATTAGCGCAAGAAAATGCTGCAAAAGGTATCACTGTCAATGCGATTGCACCAGGTTATATCGATACGGATATGGTTCGTGCAGTACCTGAAGAAGTATTAGCAAAGATCGTTGCTAAGATCCCAGTGGGTCGTTTAGGCAACGCATCAGAAATTGCCAAAGCAGTTTCATACTTAGTTGCAGAAGACAACGGTTTCATGACAGGTTCTACCTTGTCAGTGAACGGTGGGCAACACATGTACTAAGCCCTTTTTGGGGAAGTAATACGACACGTTGGACGTGTTGAATGGAATATATGGATGTTGCAAAAGCTAAGCTTATACCGGCTTAGCTTTTTTGTTTCTGATAAACAGAGTTTAACACTTCGAATACTTCTGGATGAGCAAATCCGTCGGCAACTAAACCGTTGTCCTTTTGAAACGCTCGGATCGCTTTACGTGTGCCAGAACCGATAATGCCATCAATGTGTGTTACCCCGTAGCCCAATACCTGTAGCTGACGCTGCAGTTCTTTCGCTTGTACAATTGAGACTGGAGGTACGTCTGGAAATTCAGTCACAAGTCCTGGAGCGCCAGCAATCTGATCTGCGAGTTTGCCCACCGCGATGGCATAAGATTGTGAGTTGTTCCAGCGCATGATGATATGAAAATTAGGATACGCCATAAAAATCGGCCCCTGATAACCAGACGGGATCACTACGGATGAGTCCAAATCCATATCGGCAACTGGCTGACCATAAACAGAAGTCACACCTTGCTCACGCCAAAATGACAGTGGTCGCTTGAGTTTACGACCCGCTAGTGCGTAATCGAAGCCTGCAGGCAGCCTGATTTCTCGTCCCCACCGAAAGCCAGCTTGCCAACCTAATTGATGGAGAAAGTGCGCGGCAGAAGCCAGTGCGTCTTTTTCGGAATGAAACAAATCGATTTTGTTATCTCCGTCACCATCGATGGCATAGCCTTTATAAGTGGATGGCATAAATTGAGTATGCCCCATCGCGCCAGCCCATGAACCTAATAATGTTGGTACGTCTAGATCATTTTTTTCAATGACTTCAAGCATGGTCATTAATTCATTGGTAAAGAATGTTTTGCGCCGTGGCTCACACGCAAGCGTGGTCAATGCATCAATAGTGGGGATCTTACCTTTGTAACCACCGTAGTTCGTTTCCAAGCCCCAAAATGCGATAAGATACTGTCCTGGCACGCCATATTGTGTGGTTAATTCATCCAAAAATACGCGATGTTTGGCGTATAACGCTCGGCCTTTTTCGATGCGCCATGTATTGACGCGCTTGCTGTAGTAATCCTCAAACGTCGATAAAAACTCAGGCTGTGAACGGTCAAGATTGATGACGCGTTTGCGCTGCTGTGCAATTGCTAAAGTTTGCTCTATGGTGCTCTGGGCAATGCCTTGAGTCTTTGCCTTGTTGGTAAGTTGGGCAACACATTGGGAAAAATCTTCTTGGGCCAACACGGAGGTTGATAACAAAAGAGCGGCGACAAGAGATACACGGCGCATGGTAAGTCCTTAACAAAAATCCAATACTTACATTACCGCAGATTGAGTGAAAAATCTAAAGGAAATAGATCAAAAAAGGGGGCCTAAGCCCCCAAGGACAGCGTTAAGCGTATTTGTGGATAAATTCGGTAATCAACGGGCGAATGTGTTGACGGAATTTTGAACCACTGAAAATACCGTAGTGCCCAGCACCTTGCTGGACGTGATGTTTACGCATATTTTTGGGGATGTTTTTGCAAATATCTTGCGCTGCTTCGGTTTGACGTAAGCCACAAATATCATCATCAGCGCCTTCCACCGTGAGTAATGCCGTATCGTCGATGGCATTAAAATCCACAGGCTTGCCTTGGTAGGTGATTTTGCCTTGCGCTAATTCATTGTTTTTGAAGATTCGCTCGATGGTTTCGAGATAAAACTCGGCAGGAATATCAAGTACCGCTAGATACTCATCATAGAATGCACGAAAACGGTCGTTGTCTTCATTATCGCCAAACATGATATTTTGGAAAAAATTCATGTACTTCTTGGTATGCGTTTCTTGGTTCATGGAAATGAATCCGCCAAGTTGCATAAAGCCAGGATACACTTTACGACCTTGTCCCGGATAACCGTAAGGCACTTCCATGATTGCGACATTTTTGAACCAGCTCATGGGACGTTCGTGTGCAAACGTATTCACTCGAGTTGGGTTCTTGCTAGGGTCAATGGGACCGGCCATTAACGTTAGAGATTGGGGCACACACGGGTCTTTTTCTTGAGCCATAACGGCTGTTGCAATGAGGGCTTGCACCGTTGGCTGACAGATCGCAATTAAGTGCGTATCGGGCCCTAAAAATTGCATAAATTCGATTAAATATGACACGTAACAGTCAAACGAAAACGGGCCTTCATCCAGCGGGACTTCACGCGCATCGGCCCAATCGGTAATATAGACTTCGTGGTCGGGAAGCAGTGCTTCCACGGTGCCTTTTAATAAAGTCGCAAAATGTCCTGAAAGGGGGGCAACCAGTAAGACTTTGTGTTCGTCGGTTTTACCGCGACGATTAAAGTGGATTAAATCGCAAAATGGCTTGCTCAGCGCTGTTTCTTCACGAACTAAATACGTTTTATTGGCGATTTCGACTTCGTCGATATTAAAGCCCAATTTCTCATAACGGCGGGTTAATCGCATCGCGGTTTCTAGACTGGCATGAGTAAAACGTCCAGCGAGAGTATATGAGAATGGATTGGTAGGGTGGCTTGCAACGTCGTTGAGTAGACTGAAACCTTCATGCATGACTTGTGCTGAGCGGGTTAAATAGTCATACGCTTGATAATGGTTCATAAATATACTCCTACATTTAGACACTTACCAACACCGTGCTGATAAGCAAAAACACTTCGGGTTACTTTACTACGATAGAAGCAACCGCGAAGTGCTATTTTGGTCTTGCTTATTTTGCTACTGCAGCAACTTTTGAGCTGAACTCTTCAGAAGCAGACTTGATGACGTCAGTCGCTGCTTTTTGCGTTGAAGTGATTACTTCATAAGTTTCTTTCGCTGCATCAGATACAGTTTCTTGTAATCCTTCTAAGTACGCTTTTTGCGTTTCAGCAAGGCTCATTACGTCTTTTTGTTGGCTCGCAGACTCAACAAATGACATGCCGTCGTTCAACAAAGTTGAGAATAATGCATTTTGCTTCTCAGCGATGTCTTGTAACGCGTTCATGTTAAGAGTCGCTAACTCAGTTACAGGCTTCATAGAATCTTTAAGTTGGTCGTTCAATTGTTCAAACATGGTATTTCTCCGTTAAATAAAAAATGTAATATTACGCTTTTTTCGCCGCAGCAGTTGCTGCTGGTGAAGATTCGGTTTTCACGGCTGCTTTTGGCGCTTCAGCTTTCGCTACAGGCTTTGCTTCTGCTTTTGGGGCTTCCGCTTTTGCCGCTGGCTTAGGAGCTGCTTTTGTGGCTGCTTTTGGGGCCGCTTTAGCTGGTGCTTTCTTTGCCGCTGGCTTTTTCGCTGGTGCAGGCTTTGCTTCCGCTTTTGGTGCTGCAGGGGTTGCCACTGCAGGCACAGCTTTCATCAATTCTTTGGTCACTTCTTCAGCCGCCGGCAATTCTTCAATCGACGTTTTAAGTACCTTGGTATACTCTTCACGAATGTCGTTCATCGTGCCGTAGGTTTGCTTTGAGGTATGCGCTAAACGCTCTTTTACTGCTTCAGCATAAGTAGATTGAGCCGCAACGAAACCTTTTACTTCAGTTTGTACTGATAGTGATTCAACATACTTCACGCTATCAGCCAAGAATCCAGTGAAGAATTCGGTTTGCTGTTGTGACAACTCTTCCAGTGCTTTAGTGTTAACAGCCACTAATGAGCTCACTGGTTTAGAGGACTTTTTGACTTGCTCTGAAAATTTACCAAACATGATGCTATCCTTAAAACTTTGTTGAATTTTGTTGCGTTGCAACATCGAGTTAAGTTAACTATAGCGGGTGTTTAAAAAACCGTCAAGTGTATTTTTGTGCATCGCAACATTATTTTGTAATTTTTTTATTAAATCATTGAATTTATTATTAAAAAAATATGTTCAAATGCGGAATTTTTTTATTTTATGAAATGTGAGTAGGTAAGCTGGTATACGAATTGAGAAGTAAGTTTGGCATTGGTTGTGTTGCGTTTGCACAAACCGTTATTACACTACCAAGACTTTTACACGTGCCAGTGCATTAGCGATTCGGTAAAAAGCTTTCCATTCAACTTGTCTGCCTTTTGCACTTACAATGACGAGATGCACTCATTGAGTATCTTTATCACAACTTGCTAATTCCAAAACAGTGAGTTCAGAACGTGGCTTGGCGGCATAAGTGTGCAAGAGATACTCATAACTGCCGGTGGCATGGAGACTTACTCATCTTTGGGCTTGTTGGGTTGCCAAGGATTGTTGTTCGGGTCAAACATTTTTTGGAACATGCCTAATGGAGTGGCATTGACCATAGTATTCATCATGCTTTGGATCTTGTCTTGTTGTTCCATGAAGCTGACTAAGGACTGTTCAAGATACTGACGCAAAAGCGGCTGCATGTCTTGATTGTCATAATAACGGATCAGTTGTTGTAATAATTTGTCAGTTAACAAGGACTGGGCTTGATTCGATTCAGATTCACTGATGATTTGCAGTAATACGCTTTTGGTGATCACATCTTGGGTTTTGGAATCGACAATTTGGAACTCGTCACGTGATTTGATCATAGTCTTGATGTCTTCTAAGTTGATGTACTTAGATTGGCTGGTATCGTAGAGGCGACGATTGGGGTATTTTTTGATTGTGATCACTGATCATTCCATGCGTTGAGCTTGTATATCAATCAATAGATTACTGTATTTTGATGGATATGACAAAGAAAAAGCGCCACATCAATGTGGCGCTATAGATGATATTAGCCTAAGCGTTTTAGGACATATTGACCTGGTGCAGGATACAGAGCAGGGTATTGTTTGGTTTTCCCAGGCACTAAGGCTTTCGTTTGATTGCCAGACTTTTCAGCTAACCATTCATGCCAATCCGTCCACCAAGAGCCAGGTTGTTCCTCGGCATTCGCCAACCACTCATCGGCGTTCTCTGGCATGTTAGGATTGAGCCAATGTGGATACTTACCGCCTTCAATTGGATTAATCACCCCAGCCAAATGTCCTGAGCCAGCTAATACAAACCGCACATCACCACCGAGATTTTGCGCAGATTTGTAGGCTGCTTTCCATAAGACAATGTGGTCAGCAATGGTGGCAATCGAATATACTGGGATGTCGATTTTACCTAGATCAATACCCACACCGTCGATTTCAAAGGCATTGGGTTCGATGAGTTTGTTGCCCCAATAAGTGGTGCGTAGATATTGCTTGTAACACGCCGCGGTTAAATTGGTGGAATCTGAGTTCCAGTACAATATGTCAAATGGCGCGGGATCTTTGCCTTGCAAATAGTTTTTGATAAAGAACGACCAAAACAGTGAGTTTTCTCGCAACAAGCTGAACGACAGACCCAAAATTCGGCCATCGAAAATCCCTTTTACTTCCGTGCTTTGCTCAAGCATATTAAGCATGTCTTCAGAAAGGTAGTTACCCACTTCACCCGGCTCAGAAAAATCCAATAACGTCGTGAATAATGTTAATGAACCAAGGCGCTCATCGCCTTTGGCTCTGAGATAGGCCGCCGTGACTGAACTCAATGTGCCCCCCACACAAAATCCGGTTAAATTTACTTTGGGCGCTTTGGTCACATCACATACCACATCAAGTGCGGCGAGTGGACCAAGCTTCATATATCCAGCAAAATCCACCTCAGCTAAGCTTGCATCGGGATTGACCCAAGAAATCATAAAGACTTCATAGCCGGCCTCTAATAACGAACGCACCATGGATTTTTTGTAATCTAAGTCAAGCACATAATATTTGTTGATAAACGGCGGCGTAAACAGAATTGGGTTTTTGTACGTTTTTTCAGTTTTGGGCGTGTAATGAATCAGTTCAATCAGTTCATTCTTGAAGATCACCTGACCTTCTGTGGTTGCTAGATTTTCGCCAACCGTAAACGCATCGGGATCAGTTTGGGTAATTTTGAAGGCTTCTAAAGGACTCTGTTCCAAATCCGCCATGAAATTTTGCATTCCTTTGAGGATGCTTTCGCCGTTCGATTTTAGGATCTCTTCGCATACTTCAGGATTGGTCAGCACATAGTTGGTTGGGGAGACTGAGCTGATGTACTGGCGCGTATAGAATTTGACTTGCTCTGCGGTTTTGTCGTCTTTAAAGTGCAAGGCATCCACTACGTTTTCGAGCATTTGTGAATTGAGCAAATACGCTTGCTTCATATAATTAAAGGCAGGGTTATTGCTCCACTCATCATGTTTAAACCGATTGTCGCCTTTGGTTTCATTAATAATGGGATTAAATTGCTCGCCCATAAAGGCCATCGACGCTTGTTGCCACAGCGCCGTTTGTTGTTCCATAAAACGCATTTGCGACTGAAGCAGTTTGGCCGAATCAATTTCAACTTGATCCGATAACAAAGAAACCAGCTGATTGGGGTCAAACATGCTTTTCATGTTTTCCATGGATTGACCTTCTTGGCCTTGCTTTAACAGCGTATCTTTGACCATGGCATTAAAGACTTGTGCGTACTTGTTGATGCTTTGTAAGATCTCTTCGTGCTCAGACTGACCCATTTGACTTCCTTGCTTGGTTAATTCTTCGACTATTGCTTTATAGTATTGAGTGTCTTTTGACTTGTCCATATTGCTACGACTAGAGTGGTAGAATGTGCTAACCTATGAGGGGTTAGTCTATGATGCAATTATCTTAAGGTAAGACGTTCTTAATGCAAGCATTTTGGCAGTGGTGTAAACAGTATTGGTGGAAGTTCGCTCTAGTCGGCTTCACATTGCTTTTGGCGTATTTGTTTTATCTTGATGCGCAGTTGCGGCCGCATTTTTCGGGCTATAAGTGGCAAGTGCCGGTGCAGGTCTATGCTCGACCATTGACGCTTTCTCTCAACCAAGAAATCACGCCTCAAGAAGTGATTGATGAATTAGAATTGCTTGGATACCGTGAGCAAAATAATGCTTCAAAGGTGGGTGAGTATTCACTGTCAAAAAGTTCACTCGCTATTCAACGACGCGCATTTCACTTTTTGGATGGCGCCGTTCCAGCGACGCAACTTAATATATCATGGCGCTCTGGTCGCATCGCCCAACTATTGCTCACGGATGCCATGACGGGGAAATCCGAGGCAGTGGAATTAACTCGTTTAGAACCCTGGCTAGTGACTCGACTTCTATCGGGGAATCGCGAAGATCGTATGTTATTGCGCCAAGAAGATTTGCCGCCTTATCTGGTGGATACTTTGGTAATGGTAGAAGACCGCAATTTTTATTCGCACTTTGGGGTCAATCCCATCGCGATAGCTCGTGCGTTATTCGCTAACATCGCAGCGGGACGAAAAGTTCAAGGCGGTTCGACCCTTACGCAACAACTGATCAAAAATCTCTACCTGACTCGTGAACAGTCCTATACTCGTAAAATCAAAGAGGCGCTTATGTCCATTGTGATTGATGCGCGTTATGATAAAGATGAGATATTACTGGCTTACCTCAACGAGGTGTTTGTAGGGCAAAATGGCGGAAAAGCGGTTCATGGCTTTGGCTTAGGTGCGCATTTTTATTTTGACCGGCCACTTAATGAATTGAATTTACCTGAGATCGCTACCTTAGTCGGTATGCTCAAAGGCCCCTCTTATTACAATCCTCGCCGCTATCCAGAACGTGCGCTGGAACGCCGTGATTTGGTACTCAAAATTTTATTTGAGCAAGATGTTATTGATAAGCCAACCTACCTCAATGCGATTGAGAGCCCTCTCAATATTGCTTCCGGTGCGAGTCTAGCCAGTGGCAAGCATCCGTCTTTTATGGCGAAACTCAAAAGGGAATTAACTACCATTTTGGCCGATCCGTCGTTGCGAAACTCAGGCATTCGGGTGTTTACTACTTTGGATATTAATGCCCAGAGACGGGCAGAGAAAGCGTTATCTGAGCGAGTTACACAAGTCGCTGTCGCACGAAATATTAACGATCTCCAAGCGGCGATGGTGGTAAGTGATAGCATAACTGGCGGTATACGCGTGATTGTTGGGGATCGCGATGTCACCAATGACGGCTTTAATCGTGCCCTTGATATGGAACGTTCTATCGGCAGTTTGGTTAAGCCCGCCATTTATGTCGCTGCGTTGGAGCAAGCTGATACTTATCGGTTGGCAACAATATTGCGCGATGAACCTGTGACAGTGACTTTAGACGATGGCCAAGTGTGGCAACCGCAAAATGCAGATAAAGAATATCGCGGCAAAGTCAATATGCTCGACTCATTAACGCAATCGTATAACTTACCTGCAGTGAACCTCGCTTTAGACATGGGGCTAGATGTTGTGATGCAAAGTCTGCAAAACTTAGGCGTTGATGAGCCGATCCCTGAGTTGCCAGCAATTACCTTGGGGGCAGTTAATCTCACGCCTTATCAGGTCAATCAAATGTATCAAACCATCGCCAATGATGGAGTGTTGAGACCCTTACATACTGTGACAGGCATTCTGGATGCGCAGCAGCAGCTTCTCTGGCGCCGGTCAGAATATGGTGAGCAACGCATTCCTTTAGATGTAGCTTATGTGCTTAATTACGGGCTGCATAAGGTCACTCGAGACGGTACCGCTCGTGCCTTGGGTAAAATATTTCCCAACATTAATATGGCGGGCAAAACAGGCACCACCAATGATTATCGCGACAGTTGGTTTGCGGGGTTTGACCGAAATTTAGTTGCGACCATTTGGATGGGTTCGGATAGCAATGCACAAACCGGATTATCCGGAAGCAGCGGTGCTTTGCGTGTGTACATTGATTGGCAGCGCACGATGACGCCCAAATCCTTATCGAGACGCTTTCCACCAGGCTTAGAAATTGCGCACTTTAACCCAAGTACTGGGGCTCAACGCACCGGTGGATGTCGCGATAATTTGTCTTTACCTGCGGTGTCTTCTGGGTTATCGGATGCAGTAGAGAATTGTTCTGGGCGCAGTGAACGTAAAGAGCAACCTATAGTGCCCACCAAGCCGAAACGCAAATCCTTGTGGGAGCGGTTATTTGGAGGGTAGGTCGATGTCAAACTGCTCTGCAATCATTGGATGTATACAACTCATCCTAAATCTACCCTGGCGTTTGTTTGGGCGATGTGGAAGTCGATGCCGCTAACGCTTTTAATTTCGTAGCACCAATCATCGGCGGTTGAGGACGTTTTTCAGCAAGACGCTGTTCGATAAATGAATTCACATCCCCTTTGTCCTCACATAATAATGCTCCCACCGTGAACGCGCTAACAATGACCAAAGCTTGGTTGAGTGCACTGGCGCAATCAATATCGATCTTACTTTGCATAATGGTTTTCATCGCAAGCGCTTCCTTAGTCAGAGGGGCTGGCGCTTTGAATAATTCAGGTGATATCAAATCGTTTTGATACTGCGCGGATGAATCCGAGGTGAGCTTAGCAAATTTAGATGCTTGATTATTTTGTAAGTAATCACGGGTCGCTTGAGGCAGCAACGTGGTGGAAGGTAATAAGGTATTCGCTTTATGTGTTTCTTGCAGGACAATGGGTGTTTGCGAGCGAAAATCAACTTCTGGTAGATCAACTACTGGATTGGGTGACATAGCTGTATTGAGGACTTCTACAGGTGATAATTCTGGTGTCGTTGGTAAAGGGCGCAGGGCGTGCGACTCTAGTGGTTGAGCTATTTCGGGTTCAATGGCTTTTTTGACAGCAGGCTCAATAACTGGTTCGGGTATTGGTTTGGTTGTAACGGGATTGAGATTATTTTTGGAAGGTTCCGCGGCGACCTTTGGTGGTAAAGGGATTTCGATCAGTTGTGCTTGTATGCGAGGTTGGTCATCCTTTACATCAACAGGGACTGCCCAGTGTTGTTGCGCAAACCCAACCATGATAATTAGATGAGTGACAAGCGAACCCAATATGAACCAGCCTGCTGATGATTCCTTGGGTTTGGAGAGCATACGCGAAGCATTATGGCCAGATGATTCGGGCAATATATCAATGTTTATTATAGAAAAATCAGTAAGTTCCTCGTGCATGCGTGTATAGAAACATGAAAAGGCAAAAGGTTCAATGTGACCTATTACTTCACACATTTTGAAGTCGTTGCGAACGCACCAAAATCGAGCACCAAAAAAGTGCAAATCAAAATTCATTGGAGAAATATGGTGCATAAACACCATGCATTTTATGTGAAAATAAAGTTAAGTCATTGAAATATAATAATTTTAAAAATTGGCACAAATGTTGGAACACTAACCCTGATACATAATATTGATTCAGGAGAACTACATGAAACTCGTAACTGCTATTGTTAAGCCATTTAAGCTTGATGATGTACGCGAAGCCATCTCAGAGATCGGCATAGACGGTTTGACCGTTACCGAAGTCAAGGGCTTCGGTCGTCAAAAAGGCCACACAGAATTATACCGTGGTGCTGAATACCAAGTGGATTTTTTACCAAAAGTAAAACTCGAAATTGCGATCAAAGATGACCAAGTAGAACGCTTGGTTGAAGCCATTGCTGATGCGGCTAAAACAGGCAAAATCGGCGACGGCAAAATCTTTGTCTACGATTTAGAACAAGCGGTACGGATCCGTACTGGCGAAGAAAACGACGAAGCTTTATAAGGAGATAGTCATGGAAGTAACATTTGAATTAGGCTATGCCTTAGATACATTTTATTTTTTGATCTGCGGTGCTTTCGTAATGTGGATGGCAGCAGGTTTTGCCATGTTAGAAGCCGGTCTCGTTCGCGCTAAAAACACCACTGAAATTCTTACTAAAAACATCTCGTTGTACGCCATTGCGTGTATCATGTATATGGTATGTGGTTATGCCATTATGTATGACGGCGGTTATTTATTATCAGGTATTGTTGGTGACGGTGCGACAGGCGTTGCAGAAGAGCCAGCGACTTATGCGCCATCTGCTGACTTTTTCTTCCAGGTTGTATTCGTGGCAACAGCAATGTCGATTGTGTCAGGTGCGGTTGCTGAGCGTATGAAGCTCTGGGCTTTCTTAGCGTTTACTGTAGTCATGACAGGATTTATTTATCCTATGGAAGGTTCATGGACGTGGAACGGCGCTGATGTATTTGGCATGTATAACCTTGGCGACCTTGGTTTCTCTGACTTCGCCGGTTCAGGTATCGTGCACATGGCTGGTGCTGCCGCTGCATTAGCTGGTGTATTAGTATTAGGTGCTCGTAAGGGCAAATACACTAAAGACGGCAAAGTAAACGCCATTCCAGGTTGTAACTTACCATTAGCCACATTAGGTACATTTATCTTATGGATGGGCTGGTTTGGTTTCAACGGTGGTTCTGTCCTTGCGACAGCAACGGTAGAAAGTGCAAACTCAGTAGCCGTAGTCTTTATGAATACAAACATGGCTGCAGCCGGTGGTGGTGTTGCAGCGTTACTGGTCGCTCGAATCTTGTTTGGTAAAGCAGACTTAACTATGGCTTTAAATGGTGCACTAGCAGGTCTTGTTGCCATCACTGCTGAACCTTCCACTCCTACGCCGGCTCTTGCTACCTTGTTTGGTGCCATCGGTGGTGTGTTAGTCGTCTTCTCTATTATCACGCTTGATAAGTTAAAAATCGATGATCCAGTGGGTGCAATCTCTGTGCACGGTGTCGTGGGTCTCCTTGGTCTATTACTGGTTCCATTCACGAACGGTGAAGTGACGTTCCTTGGTCAAATCGTCGGTGCGTTAACCATCTTCGGTTGGGTCTTTGCAACCAGCTTAGCGGTATGGTTTATTCTTAAAGCAACCATGGGTATCCGTGTCAGCGAAGAAGAGGAATACGAAGGTGTTGATGTGTCTGAGTGTGGCTTAGAAGCTTACCCAGATTTCACTACGGCAAAGTAATTACCAACAATCGTTTTCATAGTAATAAGAAGGAACGGGATAACAAGGAAGCATAACGTTGCAATGGAACCCGAGCTCATGGATGAGCAAACCAGTTTGGTCTAAGTGTGTCCTTGCCCCTCTTTTTGAGGGGCTTTTTTATACCTTAAAAGGAATAAATGGTTAAATATACCTGACAGGGTATACATTTTGTTTGCATTTCTCACTTGACGCGCGCTAGGACAATTAAACAAAATGGTCATAACAATAAAAATCAAAAAAAGGAAAGCGACAAGAGATGGCTAATTTTCGAAATACATTTGGCGCAATAGTCATAGGTGCCACCCTGCTGACAGGGACAAGTATTGATGTCTCTGCCGATAACATTCAAACATTCACCGCAGATGATATTTTTCACATGGAAGTGGCGACATCGCCACAAGTCTCTCCCGATGAACAGCACATCGTCTATGTCCGTCGTTCGAATGATATTATGACTGACAGTACGCGATCTAGCTTATGGATTGCAGATGTTGCAGGGCAATCGCATGAGCCATTGCTTTCTTCTACTCGCAACTATTACTCGCCGCGCTGGTCGCCAACAGGTGACCGTTTAGCCTACATCTCGACACATGATGGTAAACCCCAAATCTACGTGCGCTATATGGCAAGCGGTCGTACTGCTCTGGTGAGTAATCTTGCATCATCACCTAGCTCACTAACCTGGTCGCCAGATGGTCAAACACTCGCATTTACCATGAGTGTTGACTCTAACGAGCGTCCGTTCGGGATCAAAATGCCAGCCAAGCCCAAAGGCGCAAAATGGGCTGAGCCCTTTCAGTACATTGATAAAGCACGCTATCAAGCGGATGGTCGCGGGGTATTAGACCCGGCCTACACCCATATTTTTGTGGTACCGGCAGAAGGTGGTACCGCTCGCCAGTTGACATCTGGGAATTTTCATCACCGAGGAACTTTGAGTTTTGCAGCGGACGGTGAGCAGATATTTTTCTCCGCTAACCGATCAGACAATTGGGAGTACGAGCCAGCGGAGTCCGATATTTATGCGGTGTCTATGGACGGAGAAATCACCCAAATAACTTTCGCACCGGGTCGCGAATTTGCACCGAATGTATCACCAAATGGCGAGATGATTGCGTATGGCAAGCGCGATAACAAAAAGCTCGCCTATCGCAACACCTATCTACATGTGATGAATATTGATGGCTCAAATGACCGTAATTTGAGTGCCGATGTGGATAACATCGTGAGCAATTATCACTGGCGCGGCAATGAGGGATTGTATTATCAGCAAATGCGTCGTGGCGTCACACAAGTCGATTATGTGACGCTGGATGGCAAGCATTCGGCTGTACTGCAAGGGATGGGCGGGGTGTCGCTCGGGCGCCCTTACACCAGTGGGACGTTTTCTGCTGTGGGGGATACGGTGGCGTTCACTCGTGGACGGACCGATCGTCCTGCGGATTTGTTTGTTCATCAGGATGGGGTGGATAAGCAGTTAACCGCATTAAATGAAGACATTTTTGGTCATAAAACGTTTGGTGAAGTCACAGAAATTACCTATCAATCCTCTATTGATGGCGAAGAAATTCAGGGCTGGTATATTTTACCGCCGGATTATGACCCCACTAAAAAATACCCAATGATCATCGAAATCCACGGCGGCCCTCACTTGGCGTATGGCCCAGTGTTTACCGCTGAATTGCAGCGCATGGCCGCCGCAGGATACATTGTGTTTTATAATAATCATCGCGGTAGTTCGGGATATGGCGAACGCTTTGCGTTGTTGTTGCAATATAAATACTCATCCAAATACGATTTTGCCGATCACATGTCGGGCGTCGATGCATTGATTGCGAAGGGCTTGGTCGATCCTGAGCAGCTTTTCATTACCGGAGGTTCTGCCGGAGGTATCGCAACGGCCTATGCGATTGGTCTTACTGACCGATTTAAAGCCGCAGTGGTGGCCAAGCCAGTGATTAACTGGCTGTCAAAAGTACTGACGGCGGACAGTGGTTTATCACAAATCCCGCACCAATTCCCCGGCATGCCTTGGGAAGAAGTTGAGCATTATTGGGAACGTTCGCCGTTGTCTTTGGTTGGGAATGTGACGACACCGACGC
Organism: Glaciecola sp.; assembly: GCA_023268935.1. GTDB lineage: Bacteria > Pseudomonadota > Gammaproteobacteria > Enterobacterales > Alteromonadaceae > Opacimonas. Next base: position 5,949 of record JALRKK010000027.1, on the reverse strand, counting down.
TGTTAATTACTGGAGTCAATGACAAGCGCACGCCAATGTCGGAAACGGAGCAGTTTTATCAAGCGTTAAAGTTGCGTAAAGTGGATACTGTACTGGTCAAAGTGCCTGGTGCGGCACATGGTATTGCGTCGCGACCATCGCGTTTGGTGGGGAAGATAGAAAACATCATAGGCTGGTTTGATAAGTATCGGGAAACAAATTGAACTAAAACATCCTTTAGGTCAGTGATAATTAATTCATATCACAACGAAAATTTAGTTCTTACAATAATCACCCCCTAGGTATCCACTTTATGTGTATACTTTGGAGGTGTTACGAAATTAGGCTCATTTATTATGAATAACAAAACTCAAGCAGTCAGATTACCCGCCCGAATTGCAAGAGTCGATGGATTGAGTTTTGAAAACTTGCCTAACTAAACTCGCTTAATATTGGCCAATCCACCAAAAATCCGATAAAGTTAAACCATCATCAATAACAAAACCAAAACCATATGATGAAACACTTAATCACCCTAGCGCGAGTGATATCAGCGCTTGCGATCACTATCACTTCCGCTCACGCATACGACCGCGTCACAGGCAAACCCTTTGCGTCGCGCTCAGAAGTCATCGCCCAACACGGTATGGTGGCCACCAGTCAGCCACTCGCTACACAGGTCGCACTGGATATTCTAAAAAGTGGCGGTAACGCCATTGATGCCGCTATTGCGGCTAATGCCATGCTTGGCTTAGTTGAGCCAACCGGCTGTGGGATCGGCGGAGATTTGTTTGCGATTGTCTGGGATGCTAAGACAAAGCAACTTCACGGTTTAAACGCTTCCGGTCGCTCTCCGATGTCTCTGACCCGCGAATATTTTGTCGAAAACGGGTTTGATAAAATCCCCAAATTCGGTCCTTTACCGGTCTCTGTCCCAGGTACGGTGGATGGCTGGTTTATGCTGCATGAGAAGTTTGGCTCAAAACCGATGACCCAAATCTTAGCACCCTCCATCGAATACGCACGTAAAGGCTTTCCAGTGTCCGAGCTCATTGCCTACTACCTCGACCGCTCAGTGGCACGTATCGGCAGTTATGACGGCTTTAAAGAAACCTATATGCCGAATGGCAAGATGCCCCAGAAAGGTGAGATTTTTAAAAATCCCTTCTTAGCTAAGACATACGAAAAAATCGCTACCAGTGGCCGTGATGCGTTTTACAAAGGCGATATTGCTCGTACCATCGCCGCGTATATGAAAGCGCAAGGTGGGTTTTTGAGTTATGAAGACTTAGCTCAACACAAGGGCAACTGGGTGGAGCCAGTGTCTGCGAACTACCGGGGCTACGATGTGTGGGAATTACCGCCTAATGGCCAAGGTATTGCGGCACTGCAAATCCTCAATATCATGGAGCGTTATGATGTGGCGGCTATGGGATTTGGCTCGCCAGAATATGTCCATACCTTTGTGGAAGCCAAAAAACTTGCGTTTGAAGACCGCGCCAAATGGTATGCTGATCCTGAGTTTAATGATATCCCCGTTGAACAACTGATTGCCAAATCCTACGCTGCAGAACGCCAAGCACTTATCCAACCGAATAAAGCTGCTAAGCGAGTCGATGCAGGATTGAATGAAGGCGACACTATCTACCTGACGGTGGCGGATAAAGAAGGCAACATGGTATCCCTAATTCAATCAAACTATCGCGGCATGGGCTCTGGCATGACTCCGCCAGGGTTAGGTTTTGTGTTACAAAACCGCGGCGAAATGTTTGACCTCAACCCTGACCATTTCAATGCATTTGAGCCAGGAAAGCGTCCATTTACCACCATTATCCCTGCATTCATCACCAAAGACGGCAAGCCATTCATGAGTTTTGGTGTCATGGGCGGTGGCGCTCAACCTCAAATGCACGCGCAAGTCGTGATGAACATTGTGGATTTTGGTATGAATATCCAAGAAGCAGGCGATGCACCGCGAATCCTGCACTCAGGCTCATCCACAGTCACTGGTGATAAGATGACCGATGGCGGGTATGTTTCTCTTGAATCTCAAATCAGCACTGAAACGCGTCGAGAACTGATGAAAAAAGGTCATGTCATTCGTGATATCGTTGGTGCATACGGCGGCTATCAAGCAATTATGTATGACAGCGAAAATAAAGTGTACTATGGGGCATCTGAGACTCGCAAAGACGGTCACGCCGCCGGTTACTAACAGACATGGGCCAACCTCAAAAAGGCATTTGTGCAGAGCCAAATTTGCACGCACAGTTTTTGATGTACAACATCCTAGATGATGATGCGCAAGCAGTCCGTGCCAAGCTTGCTCGAGTGCTTGAAGTGTTCGATTATTTTGATGACGAACACTATGAGGCCATGGTGTCTGGTGTGATTGCAGTGGGGGTACAGTATTGGTCTGAATTATATCCAGGCCCTTGTCCAAAAGAACTCACCCCTTTTCCTGATATTGAAGTCGCGGATCGCAGTGCCCCCTCGCAAGCGTACGATTTGTTCATACAAATCCGAGCTGACCGACTTGATATCGTGCACGCCATTGCGGTTGAGGTGCACCAGCTCTTAAGCATCCATGTAGAGCTAATCGAAGATACCCGCGCATTTAGATACTTGGATGGGCGCGACCTGAATGGATTTACTCTCGCAGACGATAATCCACGCGGACCAGAGCGTCGCGAAGTGGGTGTGGTGGGGGATTATGATCCAGATTTTGCCGGAGGGAGCTATGTGCATGTGCAGCGTTTTCGCCACGATTTACAGCGTTGGCAATTACTCTCAGAAAAACGTCAAGAACAGATCATGGGCCGGCAAAAAGAACACAACTTACCCACACAAGAAGCCAATCTGAATTCCCATTATACGCGAACCCGTCTAACCGATTTGCCAGGTGTAGAGGCTCATGCAAGGCAGCTTAGACACTCGATGCCTTATGCCAACATGCAAGTACAAGGAGAGTATTTTGTGTCTTGCTGTCATTCACCAAGACCGTTTAAAGCCATGTTGCACAGTATGTATTATGGTGCAGGTGAGGGCGGTTACGATGCGTGGTTGGATTACACCAATGCAGAGATGGGGGGCGCTTTTTTTGCACCCAGCATTGATTTTATTCGCGTCAACGCGACCTGATCATTTAAGAGTTTACATACCTTGCTCATTGAACGCTTGCCGCGCAATATGACCTCGCCAATGCTTTCGGCTGTTTTTCCTCTGGTAAAGCGGTGATCATGGTCATAGTGACCAGTATATTTGCGTTGCTCAGTATCTTCATCGCGTTGGTCAAATGATCGATAAATTGCTTAGGTACAAATTTGCGAAAAGTATCGTGAAGATGTCGGGCAGTATCTGCCCCTTATTAGATCGTGTCGTCGAGTTGACATTCAGATGATGACATGAAAATGGTGGCCTCCGCATTTGCGAAGACCACAAGTGTTGTTGTTATTTAATGCGAGCAAACACTCTATCTGCAGCTTCTAATGTATCGTTAATGATGCCTTCGTCGTGCGCTTTTGAGACAAAGCCCGCTTCAAAGATAGCCGGTGCCAGATACACACCTTCGTCCAGCATACCGTGATAAAAGGCTTTAAATTGCTCGTTGTTACAGCTGATCGCTTGCTGATAATTAATGACTTTTTCGGCTTCGGTAAAGAAAATCCCAAACATAGAGCCTGCAACGTTATATGTCATTGGGATCCCATGCGAGTGCGCTAAGTCAGTCAACCCTTTGGCAAGTTTTTCAGTATTACTAAAAATACTAGTATACAAATCGCGATCTTCAAGTTGGTTCATCGCAGCAAGACCAGCCGCCATTGCAACTGGATTGCCAGATAAAGTGCCTGCTTGATAGATAGGGCCGGTTGGCGCAATATGCGTGATGATGTCACGGCGACCACCAAAACAGCCTACCGGCATACCGCCACCAATGACTTTGCCTAAACAGGTCAAATCAGGTTTTACGCCAAAGCGCTCTTGCGCGCCACCGCGCGAGACGCGAAAGCCCGTCATGACTTCATCAAAAATCAACACCGCACCATATTGGTCACAAATGTCTCGCAAGCCTTCCAAAAATCCCTCAACCGGTGGAATACAATTCATGTTGCCAGCGACTGGCTCAACGATGATACAGGCGATATCATTAGGCTCTTCAGCAAAGGCTTGCGCCACACTATCGAGGTTATTAAATTCAACCGTGATGGTGTGCTTGGCAAAATCATCCGGCACACCTGGTGAAGATGGCACCCCAAGAGTGAGTGCCCCAGAACCGGCTTTGACCAACAATGAATCAGCATGTCCATGATAGCAGCCTTCGAACTTGAGAATCTTATTGCGAGAGGTGTAGCCTCGGGCGAGTCGAATTGCTGACATCGTCGCTTCAGTGCCCGAATTCACCATGCGCACCATTTCCATTGATGGAACCATAGAGGCGACCTTTTCGGCCATATGGATCTCGGCTTCCGTCGGCGCACCAAAACTCAAGCCATTTTGCGCTGCAGTAATCACCGCCTCTCGGATGGTTGCGTTATTATGGCCTAATACCATCGGTCCCCAAGATTGAATATAATCGATGTAACGTTTGCCATCGGCATCCCAAATATAAGGTCCATCGGCTTTAGTGATGAAACGAGGCGTCCCGCCAACTGCCTTGAATGCTCGCACTGGGGAGTTCACACCGCCGGGGATGGTTTTTTGCGCTCGGGCAAATAATTCTTCTGAAATTGTCATGTTAGGATACAACCTTGTTAGCTTTTGTTGAGAAACCAGACGACTGGTTTTTCATAGTACTGGACCTGATCAGCGACGCCTAGGGTTAGGGCAAACAGCGCCATGCGCACGAGCACCCCGTTATCGGTTTGGCGGAAAATGGCCAAATTCGGATGGCTATTTAAGTCGTTGTCTAATTCATTCGCTTCCATGCGCGAGTCGCGAGGTAAAGGGTGCATGATCACGGTATTAGACTGGAAGTGTTTGGTATAAATAGCTTGGTCGAGGCGGAATTTACCACGGTATTTGTTAGCGTCATCTTGAGAAGAAAAGCGTTCTTCTTGAACACGTGTTTGATAACAGATATCGGCATTAACACTGCCTTCAAGTTGCTCCGTGACCACTAATTCGTGTCCGTGATTAGTGATTTCATCTAAGATGTACTGTGGCATGCCTAGTGCGTCAGGCGAAATTAACGTAAAACGAATGTTTTTGTACAAGCATAATAACCGCGACAGCGAATGTACAGTACGGCCATGCTTCAGGTCACCAATCATCGCGATGTGCAGGCCATCAATGCCTTTGCCATGCGCCGCACATTCTTTGGCAATAGTGTACAGGTCTAAGAGAGCTTGGGTGGGATGCTCGTTCGCGCCATCTCCACCATTAAGGACTGGTACACGAGAACCCGTGGCAAATTCTGCGACCGAACCTGCATCGGGATGGCGCATAGCAATGATGTCCGAGTATCCAGACAGTACTCGAGCGGTATCGTATAAAGACTCGCCCTTAGCCAGCGCAGAATTACTCATGCCAGTGGTTTCCCGTACCGACCCACCGAGTAAGTTAAACGCCGTACCAAAGCTGACACGAGTTCGCGTACTCGGTTCAAAGAACAAGTTACCCAAAATAGCGCCGCGCAAAACTTCGGTGCGCTTCTCACGTAGAGCGTAAGGGCGCATGAGGTCTGCTACGTGAAAGACGCGTTCAATTGCATCTATTGCGACAACAGCTATGATTTTTATAACCCTTCGTGATCAGGGTAACTCCTTTTCTTTATTAATTCCATACTTAAAATCAACTTATTTGCAGATCGGTGTTATTGGTTTCTTTATATTGTCATATTTAGTAATTACTGGTTCTAGTAATGCAGTAAATTTAACTGATGGGTTAGATGGATTAGCAATCATGCCTACTGTTATGATTACTTCTGCATTAGCAATATTTGCTTATGTTTCAGGAAATCAAATATATGCT
>JALRKK010000070.1 GCA_023268935.1 Glaciecola sp. | reverse complement strand
AACGACTACGCTCGTGGAAAATACCGCTGCTTTCCCCGGCCATGTTGAGGCCAGTGTCACTCATCAGCCCCATGTTGTAATAGGTATCAAGCAAGAACTGCTTAGGTACAGACAGCGCCAGTTTAGACGTACCCATATTCGATGAATGCTGAATAATTTCTTCTAAGGTCAACTCACCGTAGTTACGCGAGTCTTTCACCAAGCTTCCACCTAAACGCATCCAGCCTGGATGAGTATCAATCGTATCACCTTGTTCAACCGAGCCAAATTCAAGGGCACTCAGTACAGCCAAAGGTTTTAATACTGAGCCGGGTTCAAACGCATCTGTCACAACTCGATTGCGGACCCGATGAGAACCGATATTACTGCGATTATTTGGATTAAATGATGGCCCGTTTACGAGCGCTAATACTTCTGATGTCTCAACATCAACAACGATGGCTGACGCTGAGTAGGCTTGATACAAGGTCAGTGCTTTTTTGATCTCTCGATACGCCAATGCTTGGATACGTTGATCAATCGTTAATGTGATATCCTTAGCTTTCTCGCCTTCTCGCTCTGTGATGATTTCAACCTGACGTCCACGACCATCACGGCGAATGGTTCTTGAAGAAGGCTTGCCAGTGAGATGATCGTCATATAAGTATTCAATTCCTTCTATGCCCTCATCATCCACATTCGTAAACCCTAATACGTGAGCACTTACTTCTCCGGCTGGATAGTAACGTCTTGACTCATTACGCAACGACACACCCGGTATATCCAATTCTTCAACGTATTCAGCCATCGCTGGAGACACTTGACGTTGCAAATAAACAAAGCGACGTTTGGGATTACTGACTCGGCTAATTAAACTTTCTTTATCGGTGTTTAGAACTTTGGCAAGTGCTTCCCAGCGTCGAGTGTCAGCCAAAGCGCCTTTTTCTGCAATGATTTTCGGATCGGCATATACTGCTCGTACTGGTATACTTACGGCCAACTCCTCTCCATGACGATCAGTGATTAAGCCTCGGTGAGCTGGCATATTACGCACCCTCTTAGTACGCGAATCGCCTTGTTTTATCAGTTGGTCAGGTTCAATGATTTGGATATAGGCGGCGCGTGTGCCCAATCCAGCAAACACCATCACTAAACCAAACATTACAACAAAATAGCGCCAAGATTGAAAAGTTGGACGAACTTTTTTCTTGGCTTGGGTACGTTTGACTGGTTTACTCGTCATAATGCTACTCAATTTTTACCACAATCTCATCTGTCGCAGAAGGACGATGCATATTCAGTTTAGAATCAACCAATGCTTCAATTCGATTGTGCTCAGTCAACGCACTTTGCTCCAATATCAGATGACGCCATTCAACATCTAACTCATCTTGTTCCACCATGAGGGCTTCAAGATCTCTTGATACATTACGGTTGGCGTCGGTACTCAAAATAATACCGAAAGCACTAAGTAACACACAGAGCACCAAAAAAATTCTTAGTTTTTGCTCAAACAAGTCATTTAATACTGTGCTGAGCAATTGCATTTGAAACATTACAATTTCTCCGCAATACGCAACACAGCGCTACGCGAACGAGTGTTGTGAGCAAGCTCTTCTTCACTTGCTTTTATGGCGCGTCCGACTAAACGGAGGACTTTATCCGCATCGATCTCAGCTTGAGTAATGGGTAAATTAGCCGGGACATTTTTGCCCTTTGACTGCTCTTTCATGAAGCGCTTGACTAAACGATCTTCTAACGAATGAAAGCTGATAACTGCAAGACGTCCACCAGGTTTTAACATAGCTACCGCTGCTTTAAGCCCCTCTCTTACTTGCTCAAGTTCACTATTGAGGTACATACGAATGGCCTGAAATGTTCTCGTGGCAGGATGTTTATGCTTATCCTTAACCGGCATCGCATCAGTCACGATTTGTGCCAACTGCAAAGTATGGGTAATCGGTGTATGAGTACGAGTTTGCACGATCGCATGCGCGATGCGCTTACCGAACTTTTCTTCACCAAATTCTTTTATCACTTGACTGATGTCTTGCTCATCCGCAGTGGCAAGCCACTGTGCTGCGGTTACCCCTTTGGATGTATCCATTCGCATATCTAATGGACCATCACGCATAAAACTGAAACCGCGTTCAGCTTCATCTAATTGGGGCGATGACACACCAAGATCCATTAATATCCCATCGACTTTACCATGATATTCTTGAATCTCAGAGACGTCTGCCATCGCAGCGAACTCGCTGTGAATGATCGTAAAATTCGGTTCTGAAAAATGGTGACGAGCATACTCAATCGCACTCGGATCGCGATCAAATGCAATCAATTGACCTGAAGTATTTAAGGCATTCAGAATTCCACGACTATGTCCTCCACGACCAAAAGTCGCATCAATATAAATTCCTTCAGAACCAATCGCTAATGCCTCGAGACATTCGTGATAAAGCACTGATGAATGAATATGCTGGCTCATATCGAAAAATCCTGTAAGCGTTCAGTCAATTCAAAATCACCGCTTTTTTCCATAGCGATATCTGCTTCAATCTGCTTATGCCAACGTTCAGCGTCCCAAATTTCAAATTTGTTGAATTGACCAACAAGCATAATTTCTTTTTCTAGATGGGCGTGTTGTCTTAGTGGGGATGACAGTAAAAATCGTCCATTGCGGTCGATTTCGCCTTCAGTGGCATAGCCCAATAGCAAACGTCTGATGCGACGTTCATGTGGATTCGTGGTGGAAAGTTTGGAGATCTTGAGTTCGATGTCTTCCCATTCTGGAAGTGGGTAAAGTAACAAGCAGCTTTGTTGTGTATCAACCGTACACACTAGCTGACCGTGACAATCATCCAACAAAGATTGACGATAACGCGTTGGTATCGTGACCCTGCCCTTGCTGTCGAGATTAATTGCACTAGCGCCGCGGAACATTTCTCAGACCCTTTTCTACTTATGATTATTGAGACTTTTTTAAAAGTGACGCTCGTTTCAATTAGGAGTTTTGTTATTGTGATCCCTAATGATCCACTTTTTGCCACATTTACCCACTAATCCGCAGTTTATTGTGTTAGCTGATCCACGTCAAGCATAGTTCGCAAATTATTGTACGAAAAGCATACAAAAAGCCCACAACACATTGTGCTATGGGCTTTTTTTAACTCCGAATCGATTTATGCGGATTTATTCTGTTTTTTGTTGGGCTTCTGCTTTGGCTTTGGCTGCGGCTTCTTGCTCAAGGTTAACCACTTGAAGAGAGCGGATTGGCTGATCAGTATTGTTGCTCAGTTCAACGATACGGTTGATTTGACCAAGTGATAACATAATGGCATAAAGTGCGCCCATGAAACCTTTTTTGTGTAAGTCAAGTACCACATCATCAGACAATTCAAACAACTTCGCTTCGTTTATTCCCATCATACCTTTAACCGCTTTACGCTCGCCAGACACAGTGACCATGCGCAACTCAAGTTCACTCAATAGGTCTAATTCAACAACACGTTTTACAAACTCAGCGGTGAGTTTTTCACTATTGGCCAAGAAATCCATGAACTGCAAAGACTGCTGTAATAATGGAGACGCTTCACCGTCTTCTTGGAAAAGCGCAGTACCCTCTGCATTGATTAATGGAGAGTTCTCATCGATGAACAAACCAAGCTTATCCCCATCAGGGCGAATATCAAATGGATAACGCTGGATATTCATCGGAATATGTGGGGCTTGCCATTTGCCTTCGTGAACATACAAGTTCTGGCCTTGCTCAACACCTAGCATCGCAACCGTATGCACACTGTCATTACCTGAGTCTTTGATAAACACAATGGGGGTGCAAGCAGCAAGCTGTGGAAATTCGCGAATGCTCGCCGCACTGATGTGAGCTTGAGCACTAAAGGTATAATCTTTACCCGTCAAAATCTTCGTGTCTTTGTGAACATTTTTGTCGAGTGGTACATAATTCATCGTCATGTTTTTTCTCTAATTTAATGTGACAGTATCTGTTTTGAATAGTACCAATTTATCTTCTTTGGGGCTAGACAAAACCTCGATTTGTTAAACATTTGTTGTTTTCACTCAGTATCTTGTCTATTTACTTTGTGCCAGTGTTTATATATTCAACAAAACGGTGTATTGATGAACAATCCTCGGTCGTGTTTTACCCTTTATACTTTGCTTATATTTAGGTGAGTCAGTCACGCGAAAGCGCCAATTGATACACTATAGAATAATAATAACGCCTAAGTAGGTCAAAAACGCGATACCTACATAAGGGAATGGAGAAGACCAAAAAGACAATGGCTTGACCTTGGCTTCTTTTGTTACCAACTTGCCCGAAGCGATATCGGCTTCGTGTTGCGCGAGCTTTTTACGCGCATAATAAAACTGAGCAATAATGGCTGCAAAAATACCAAAGGCAATGCCTAGATTAAATTCGTCATATAAATACACCGCGTAAAAATACAGTAGCGCATAAATGGCGATGATGATCCAAAAAAACTGTCGCATATTATTATTCTCCTATTTGACGCTATTTAATAAGTAATATTGCATCATTGCGATCATTTGTGCATGGATTGGATTGGATTCTGGGCTGTCACAATTGACGAGAGGATTCGGATCCTTTTCATTGATTTGCTGTACTTGCTGTTGCGTCAATGGTACTGCAGCATGACACACTGCCATGGATTCTGCTATCTCGATTACAGTATGCTCTGCTACTGAAAAGGACAATAAACCTTCTACCCCAGCAATGGGGGTCACATTGTCAGCCTGAGAGTGGGCGACAAATATCGGCAATTTTAATCCGGTAGAGTCGTGCAGCCCTGTGCGAATATTGCGAATAATATCCATCAATATTAGTGCTGCATGACTCGAAATATTTGGATATTTATAAGGGTTTGTTCCCGCTTCGGGATAATCACCATCTATCCACTTACTCAACCACTTTGCAAACGGGATCTTACTTAAGGTTTCAGCATTATCGGCCAGCGCTAGCGCACCAGAGAACAAGAGCAAACCTTTAGTCTGGCCCGGATACCTCAAGATATGATCGACTGCCAATGCACCACCGGTAGAGAAACCACCGACAACTATACCATTGCCTAAAGAGTTGCTAGCGGCTATGAGATTATCTGTGTAATCACGCCAAATTTGCCGCAAGTTATTGTCGTGCAGAATCGACTCTGCGTTTGTTTTTAACCCATGGCCTGGAAGCAAGCCAACGACTACATTCATCCCGGCCTGATGTACCGCTTGCGCGACACTTTGCATGTAAAATGGCGAATCACTTAAGCCGTGCAACAAGACGACCACCGGATGGTCAGTCGCCATTGAGCCATCAAACTGTCGGTGCCATAAGACAAATGGTGCATTGCCTGCATTACGTAATTCTTCTGCACAAAAAACAAATTGTGCATCCGCCAAAGTCGGTTCATTGTGGCAAACTGTGGCAGTTAATGATGTTGCATGTAAATCATAAAAACTATAAAGAAAAGATTCATTGGGTTGAGCGTAAGAAAGTGTTGTACTTAAAACGAACAACAACCATAACCCATTCAGACCTTGCGACATTGAGCATCCTTAATAGCTTCAACCACCCTCTAAGTATACCCAATTCATTCGCAATTAAACACCTACTCTTAAGTCATCTAGGTTGTATTTTTCAATCAAAGAATACAAGGTGGGTCTAGTTACCCCTAATAACTCAGCGGTTCGTGACATGTTTTGTTCCGCTTGTGAGTACGCTCTGCGTATGGCCTTGCTCTCTGCAGCTTCACGAACCGCTCTAAGGTTGAGGACTTTAGGCGTTGGTTCGGCATGACCTTGTGGCAAAGAGAGGTCATGAAGTTGCACCATTTTACCATCAGCCAAAATGACCGCTGATTTTAGTTTGTTTTGCAG
>JALRKK010000064.1 GCA_023268935.1 Glaciecola sp. | reverse complement strand
GACGACCTTCGGGTTATGAGCCCGACGAGCTACCAGGCTGCTCCACTCCGCGCTTGAAACCTGGATGAAAGACTTGCGCCTCTCAAGTGGAGCGTATTATACATCTCTAAACTTAGTTCGCAAGAGCAAAACCGTTTTATTTTGGATATTTTGTTTGTTTGCCTACTAAGTGAACTATTTGAACTGTTCCATCTTGTTAGCCAGTTTAAAATCCAATTCACTGATCCCATCAACATCATGCGTCACCAAATCTACCTTAACCTTGTTATACACGTTTGACCATTCAGGATGATGATTGAGCTTTTCTGCCCAAATGGCCATCTGACTCATCCAACCAAATGCTCGGATAAAAGAGGTAAACACAAATACTTTGTGTAACTTCCCATCTTTTACGTGCCATTTCTCAGCTTCAGGAATCGTCGTGTTCAATTCAATCAAGTGGGCTTCAATTTGTATGGAACTGAGTTTTACTGCCATTTTGTCTTACACCTTTTATTAACATTACGTTGTCATTTACATTAAGATCTTTGATGTTTCATTAATCTTGCTTATAGTGTGTAAAGATAGTCATAAACGTAACTAATAATAATATGAACCTACATCGTATTGATTTGAACTTATTCGCTGTATTTGATGCAATTTACAGTGCCGGAAGTCTGACCAAAGCAGCTGATGTTTTGTGTATAACACAACCTGCTGTCAGCAATTCTTTAGCCAGACTTAGGGAATTATTTAATGACCCTCTATTTGTGCGGACTGGTCACACTATGACCCCAACGCCCGTCGCACAAAATATGATAGTACCCGCTCGAGAAGCACTTAACCTGATGCGCAAAAGCATTCAAGCCAGTCATGAATTTGACCCACGACAAGCCGTCAAACAATTTACCTTTGCCAGTCGGGATCTAATGGAAGTCAGTATCATACCTAGGCTACTGTCTTTACTTGAAGATGTAGCGCCATCGGTTACCTTAGCGAATTATGATATTCCACAATCTAAGATAGTTTCCGAAATGGCAAACGGTCGATTGGATTTTTATGTCGATTCGAGTAGCTTTACAGATCAACATCTCAAAAAACGACGCATCGCCTCAGATCGTTATGTATTGATTGCACGCCAAGACCACCCTTTACTAACCAATGGGTGTAATTTGCAAACATTTTTGAGTTTAAAGCACATTAGTGTGGAACATGCCAATGAGCTTGAAGGTGTGGATCTTGCATTGGATAAGTTAGGATTACAGCGCAAAATCGGTTATCAATCTCAACACTTTTTGACAGTACCGAGTGCTTTATTAAAAACAGATATGGTGGCTTGTGTCCCGTATCACCTAGCAAAACATTATGACGTCGCAATTTATGAATTACCGGTAACGGTTAATCCTCTCGAGTATTATCTGTACTGGCATGTATCTGTAGAAAATGACAAGGCGCATCAATGGATGCGCCAAGAACTATTTAATATTTGTCAAAACTACCAAAAGCAACTTCTTCCGGAAGATTAAACATTTTGCTTGAGATACGCCAATTTTTCCTGAGGTGACATGTCTTTAGTTGCTTCGCGAAGCACTTTGCGTTGTTCGGGTGAAAGCGCTTTTAACTTGTCTTTCATGGCACGAAGCTCTGAACGGATCTGATTTTTTTCCTCTTCGGGCAACGCCTTGTAAGCTTGGGCTTTTTCTTTCAGTGCACGTTTTTGCTCAGGTGATAAATTGACAAAACGTTTTACGCGTTTTTTAACCTGCTCGCGTTCTTCAGGCGACATCTCACGCAGTTTGCCCATACGTTCTTTGGCTTGTTCTTTTCGCTCAGGTGGTAACTCCAGCCAACGATCGGCACGTTTAATCAGTTTTAGTTGTTCGGGTTCACTGATATCTTGCCAAGAAAACTCATACTTTTGCAGTGCTTTTTGTTGACCTCGAGTCAGTGAATTCCATTCAACAGCAAAGGCTTGGCCGGCGCACAATAAACTGGCTAGCAGAATCGCTTTCATTACAGGTTTTTTCATGGTTTTTCTCCATCTTCACGGTTTTCTCCCTGCTCTGTGAGAGTGGGATCGGTATTGGTTTCTATTTCAATTACATCATCGCGAATGACGACAAATATCGGCTCATCGCTAAGCATCAGCTCAAATTCGGCTTCATCAACCAAAGGCAGAGGTTCTATGGCATAACTTTGTGAGGTCATAAAAATGGCAACACCACCGGTTACAATTGCTGGTATGAGCCAACTTTTAACCGTACGCGAGTGTACAGTTTGCTCTCGGATCTGATTAAGACGGGCATTCACCGAACCCTCTAGAGCCTTGGATTGAACATCAAAATATTTTTTAATAGGATCATGCTGCGTTGTCATTAGCGACTCCTAATTCATTTAAAATCGTTGTTTTTGCTCGGTGCAGGTGGGTTTTGACGCTCCCAATAGATATATTTAAAACTTGTGCAGTAACTTTTTCACTCAATCCGTTCAACACCCTTAATAACAACACTTCTCTTTGTTGCTCGCTCAACTCTCGTACCACAGTATAAAAACGTTCCATAAGTTGCTGAGCGACCAATTCATCCTCTACTCCCACCAAAAATTGCAAATTTTGGTAATTCAACACATCATCCAAATTCGTTTCGTCTGAATGGGTTTGCCAAAAAAACAGAGCTTGTTTCAACTTTGCTTTGCGCTTGAAATCAATCATTGTGAATTTGACAGTGGTAAAAAATAGCGCAGGCCATTCAGTTTCGGATTTATCCGAATACCGCTTAAAGCATTTAAGCATGGCATCTTGTAACACGTCATAGGCATCCTCACTGGGTAAGCCCTGATATCGGCAATACAAAAACGCTTGCTGTTGATGCGCTTTAAAAAACGCGTCCATCGCAGACATGTTGTTCCTTGTTTGTGCTACTCATACTATTAATAACGCAGATATAAATGATTGGTTGACACGCATTTCCATTTTTTTTACGTCTTCTAGTCTGTATTTTTCAAAAAAATGTTGTGTTAGATCAATTTACCTTTCTTCAATCTAAAGTATCTTGAGCACAAAGTAAAAGGGTGTCACATGCAGCAAGACCAGTCATTAATAGAATCTTTATATCAACGACAAGTTCCGCGATATACCTCCTACCCTACGGCTCTTGAGTTTCGCAACAAGGACCTAAGCCTGAAATTACATGATGCGTTGCGCAAAACTCAGTCTCCTCTTTCTTTATACGTTCACATTCCATTTTGTCGTTCCCTCTGCTATTACTGTGGCTGTAACAAAACCATCACCCAAAACACCGATAAAGCAGACCATTACCTACAGGCAATTGCCACTGAAGTGGCACAAACCACATCTGGCTTGATTGAGCCAAGCGCCTCTCATTTGCATTTAGGTGGTGGTAGTCCAAGCTTTTTGTCACTTACGCAACACAGGCAACTACTTTCTATTCTGCAAACACATATTCAATGGTTAACAGATTGCCAGATGAGTATCGAACTCGATCCAAGAAATTGCGATCAAGAATATATTCTTGGACTTGCTCAACTGGGTTACAAACGATTGAGTTTTGGCGTGCAAGATACATCCTCAGAGGTTCAGACAACTATCAATCGAGTTCAGTGCAGTGAGCATATCGCCAGGTTAATCAGAACGGCTTACGAGGCCGGATTTATCAACATCAATGTTGATCTGATTGTTGGATTGCCGAATCAAAGCCTATCTAGTGTTGCGCAAACCATACAAGAGGTACTCAGTTGGAATGTCGAACGCATAACCGTATTTAACTATGCTCACTTACCGCATCGGTTTGCTGCCCAGCGCAAATTTCGCGAGGGTCAATTACCCACTTCAGAAATTCGCCAAAGCATGTCGAAATATATTAATCAGCATCTGAACAGCAAAGGCTATGTGAACATCGGCATGGACCACTATGCTAAACCTAAGGATCCACTGGTCAAAGCCATGCAAAAAGGTGAGCTACAAAGAAACTTTCAAGGCTACACTGCGGATAACAATTCGAACATCTTGGGTTTTGGGGTCAGTAGTATTTCGACTATCGAAGATGTCGTCGCGCAAAATCCCGTTAAACTAAAAGATTACTATGCTGCTCTACCAACACAAACTCTGCACAATAGAGGTTTAATCCTGTCTCAAGACGACAGAGTGAGGCGTCAGATCATCAGCGAGCTGATGTGTAACTATCAATGCGATTTGCAAGGTATTTGTGATAAATTTGCTGTTGATATGGCTTTGTATTTTGCTGATGAATTAGCCACTTTAGTTAATTATCATCATCAAGGTTTACTCGAATTTGAGCATGGAAAAATCAGGGTAAAACAAGTGCATCGCTCTTTAATTCGAGTGATTGCCAGCATATTTGACGCTTATTACATCCCACAAAAAGGCTTTTCTAAAGTGATTTGAGTACTTCACCTATTTATCACAACAAGGTACACTCAAATGCAACAACATCGCAAGAAAAAAAAAGGTATGTGCATGCTCACTAAAGCTCAACTCAACACCATGTTGACTTTGCAAGATAATATGAACAAAAAAGTAAACCCTGATTGGATCAATGCAGGATATGGGTATTTGCGCGCCGCCATGGTCGAATCGGTTGAAGCCATTGAGCATCACGGTTGGAAGTGGTGGAAAGCGCAACACAAAGATTTGCCACAGTTGCAAATGGAATGCGTAGATATCTGGCACTTCGCGCTGTCGCATTTGTTGATTGCACACAATGGAGAGGTTGCAGCCACTACTGTGGCTTTAGAGAATGAGCTTATAGCCAATCACCAATCGCTCACTTTTGACGGAGAAGATTATATTTTCGGGCAATCCGATCTACTTGCCAATCTTGAATTGATGGCGGGACTTGCGGCAGCCAAGCGTTTTGATGTCAGTTTGTTTTTGCGCATTATTGAACAATGTGAGATGTCGTCAGATGAATTGTTCCGCCAATATGTTGGCAAGAACATTTTGAACTTCTTCCGTCAGGATCACGGTTACAAAGAAGGGATTTATATCAAAGAGTGGCATGGGCGAGAAGACAATGAACACCTCGTTGAAGTTCTCAACGCGTTAGATGCGAACGCAGATGGTTATGCAGACATGGTTTATCAGGGCCTTCTAGAGCGTTACCCAAGTTAAATTGTTTGAGAGCACTTGTTCATCAACGAGCAAGTGCTTTATATTTATTCTTAATCCGACGAGTCAACCACCAAATACCAACAACGACCACAGGTATACTGATACCAAGCACCCACTGTTTATTAACCAAAATTCCAAGTTCATAGAGTGAATCAACCATCAGTTTTAAGAGCCCAATTGTGTAATAACTAATTGCTGCGACCGATAGGCCCTCAACGGTATGCTGCATAGCTAACTGAATCCGAGAACGACGTTCCATAGCACTGAGTAATTGTTGGTTTTGACTATGCACCGACAATTCTACACGGGTTCGAAGCATATCGGACGCTCTGTTTACCCGACGTGATAAACTTTCTAAACGTTCCTGTGCTGAGGTACATGAATTGACAGCCGGTGATAACCTTCTTTTCAAAAATTCTTTCAACGTCAAATGCCCTGAAACCTCATTCTCTTTCAAGTCTTCGATTCTCGCGACCAATACATCATAGTAGGCTAGGCTGGCGTTAAATCTGAATGTGGTTTTTGCTCTGATATTTTCTATGGAAGCCGCCAAATGGGACAAGTCGTTCAATAAAAGTTGATCGTCGCTTTGACATCCATGCGCTAATTCATCTGTAATACTGGCTAATGCTTGATCCATTTTTTTTAGGTCGGAGGTTAAAGAACGGGCTTTCATATATCCAAGAAGGGTTAATAAACGGTATTGCTCTATTTCGATAAGACGCTGAACCATTCGTCCCATCTGACCTTTCGTCATGTTCAAGTTAAATACCAAAAAACGCCCAAATCCATCTTCATGGGTTTGAAAGTTTGTCCATATTTGCGCATCTCCATTTTGCGGTAGGCTGCCAACCATTAGCGTGTTGGCAAAATACGTTTTTAATGTCTGAGGCCTAGGCAATGAAGTGGTAGGTGTGAACACGATGTGTAAATGAAATGCTGCGATAACACGACCAGGGAATCGTTCAAACCAGTCACATGGCAGTCTTTGTAGAGCACTTTTTGAAAATGGGGCGACACTACTTAATGAATGTTGATGTTCGGTAATAGTCAACGTTGTGAATTCTAAGTGCTGCTCATAGCGAATTAATAAATCATTCGTTTGATATACCTGACAACTCCCCTCACAGCACTCTACATCAATTGATAAGTCTTGCAAAAAAGACAACAAGGTCTCTTGTTGTTGAACGCGTTGTGTTTCATTACTCAGCAGCGCTATATGCGTTATTAAAGCATCAGTTTGTATTATTTTAAAAGGACGTGAGTGAAGCTCAGCATAAAGTTTGTCTCTTTCTGGATGCCAATCTATTGAGTCAGGAGAAAATGAATGAGGTAACGATGACATAAAATGAGGCGTTTGTTAAATCTACTCTCATCTTATGATGAGGTGAGTGACAAACAAATCCCTCTTTAGAACGATTTTTGGCACTCACCTTAGAGGTTAAGACACGAACACAACTTTGTCCGCATGCGAGGATTCAATCAGATCTTTAAATCGCTCCTCCAAAACATGGCGTTTGACTTTTAACGTCGGCGTCAATAATTCGTTTTCAATCGACCACTCTTCTTTTAATACAACCAAATGGTCCAAGCGCATGTGACTTTCTAATGTTGCATTGACCTGCTCTAGCGTGGCTGAGAAGGACTCTCTTAACTGATCTTGAGAATGCTTGGCTGCTTCTTCAGATAAGACCATCAAAGCGATGGGTTGAGGCAGATTATTACCTGTCACACACACTTGTTCGATATTAGTATTTTCTAAAATCTTAGCTTCAATTGGTGCTGGAACAACGTATTTGCCTTTTGCCGTTTTGAAGATTTCCTTCAGCCGCCCAGTAATGCGAACGTATCCTTCTGCATCAATTTCACCTTTATCACCTGTACGTAAATATCCGTCTTCGGTAAAAGTCTCTGCGGTTTTATCAGGTTCAAGATAATAACCTAGCATATTACAAGGTGCTTTAACTTGAATCTCGGCTTCTTCAGACAAGCGAATATCTACACCAGTGTATGCTTTGCCGATGGTACCAACTTTATCAGCACGGAATGGCAATTGGGCCGTACCAAATGCTGCGTTTTCAGTCATCCCCCACCCCTCAGAAATATTCACACCAAGTTTGGCAAACCAGCGAATGGTCGCAGGAGCTAAAGGCGCTGAACCGCTGGCCCAAGCGCGAGCCTGGTCGATTCCCAATGCAGAGGTGATTTTCTTGCGGATAACGTTATTCAAAATTGGGATTTTTAATAACAAATCGAGTTTCTTTTGGGGCATTTTTGCCAAGACACCCATCTGGAACTTGGTCCACAGACGCGGCACAGATATAAATAAAGTCGGGCGATGTGCCGCAACATCACGAGTGAAACTGTCTAATGATTCTACAAATGCGATCTGCGCACTGGAATAGAAACTCGACAGTTCAATGATCACACGTTCTGTAATATGAGCCAAAGGCAAATAACTCATAATTCGGTCATTATTCTTAACAGATAGCTCATGCAATGAGTTTTGTGCAGCCCAACAAATGGTCGCATAGCTGTGCATTACTCCCTTGGGCTGACCGGTACTCCCTGATGTATAAATAATCGTCATCAAATCATCAAGGTCTCGTTTAGGATTATCCGGGATGGCCTCGATATTCAGGTAGTCAGTCCAAGTGTAAGTCCCTTTGAGATCATGATAAGGCAAGACAACGGTTGGTATAGAGTCTGGAATATAACTAAAGCTTTGTTCCGCTGCATCAAACTTGCCAACGAAAACAAGCTTCACGTCAGCATGTTGCAAAACATACTCTACTGTTTCTTTGCCGGCAGTTGGAAAAATTGGCACAGACACATGGCCAGCAAGCATTATCCCCAGGTCGATAATGAACCACTCTGCACAATTTTTGGAAAAAATACAAATACGACTGCCTGGCTCTAGCTCCATCGCACGTAATCTCGCAGCTATTTTTCTGGCCTGTGAGCCAACGTCATTCCAAGTGAAGTTTTTTAGCACGCCATTGATGGGCTGACGTAAGTAAATTTGGTTACCTGCAGTTTGTTCCCAGTGATAGAGCATCTCTAAAGGGGTTTTTAATTCTGTCGTCATGGTGGTACCTGTATGGTCTTGTGGCATTCTTATTATTCCTTTAACACATGATTATCTGTGTTCTTGCTCAGACTTTTAATTTTTTGTTAATTAGAAACGAAAAAGCCCTGGCTTGCAACAAGGGCTTGTCGGTTTTTTTGTGACAATGTTTTTAAATGGCAGTGAAATGTATCTATTGTGCAATAAATCGTGCACATGCCCCCATCGATGATAAAACTAGAAATATTGTTACCAAGCTTGCCGCTGTAAGAATATACGATAGGGATCTCAATACTAATCAAGTATGACATATCTTATGAGTAACACACCCTCTGTTGAATTTACGAATAGCACTCTAGAAATAGACAATGTAAAATAATTAAATACGTTGCACACGGTGGTAGCAGTATGCTTCTTCTGACTAGTTTATTGATTGCACATTTTGTCGCAGATTTTTATTTGCAACCTCATGCGTGGGTCATGGATAAAGTGCAATACCGCGAAAAATCTTTTGGCCTGTTTAAACATATTTGCGTTCATATCTTGCTAACTTTTAGCGCTATTATTTTGAGCGTTGCGACATTATCGTGGGAAGTTTGGCTCGGCTTTGTTTTTATTATTGTAAGTCACTATGCCATAGATATTTGGAAGACATATCAATCGTTTCAAATTAAATATTTTCTCATCGACCAAATCGGACATTATGTTGTCATTACCGGAGTAACAATCTGGTGGTTGTCACTCGATAACCTCACCTTTAATTCTCCTTCTTATTGGTTTGAAGCGGAAACTTGGCTGGCAATTTTGGCCTCAGTTTTGGGATTCGTATTTCTTTATAAACCGGTCGCTCTGACCCAGATCCTAGTGCTCAATGCGTTAAAGTTAGACGATAATCCAAATTATCAGTTTGACATGCAGAGTATATTTCGGCGGGGACTGGTATTTGTGTTTTCCATCACTTTTTCGGTTTTATTCATCATTGCCGAATCGGGCATTCAGCTTTTAA
>JALRKK010000050.1 GCA_023268935.1 Glaciecola sp. | reverse complement strand
CTAGACGAACGGGACGTCGTGTTGTGGAGCAAAACATCAATGATGCTTCGGCCTATCTCCGTGCTGTAATGGTGGAGCCAAGCGGGATCGAACCGCTGACCTCAACACTGCCAGTGTTGCGCTCTCCCAGCTGAGCTATGGCCCCATTTGATGGAACTCATTGGCGTAGAGTCTTGCTTGCCTCGTTCCTTTACAGCGGTGCGCATTCTATTGCCTACACCGCAGATAGTCAAACCTTTTTTTAAGAATTCGCCCTATTTGCTATAAAAGTAAGCGCTTTGTCTATCCTTTGCGCGATTTGCTCTTTATTTAGTAAAACCAGGGTTACATCAAGTGATGGTGAATTGCCAGAACCAGTTGCCGCTACACGCAATGGCATCCCAACTTTACCCATGCCTACTTCTAATGTTTCAGCGGTTTGGTTAATTGCGGTTTGAATATTTTCACTGGTCCATTCTTCGATGGCTAACAAATTGGTTTTAACGAGCTCTAAGGCTTCTTGTGCAACGGGACGCAAGTGCTTTTTGGCAGCGTTGGCATCAAATTCATCAAAATCCTGATAAAAATACGTGCTGATTTCAGCCATTTCTTTCAAGGTTTTCACTCGGTCTGCTTGTATGGCAACGACTTGCTCCAGCGTAGGTCCACCAGTTGTATCAATTCCCATCTCATTAAAATGCCATGCCAAAGCTTGTGCAACTTGCTCAGCGGGTAACTCTTTCATGTAATGTTGATTCAACCAGATAAGTTTGTCTGTATTAAATGCCGAAGCAGATTTGCTAATGTTATTAAGACTAAAATGCTCAATCATCTCAGCAACGCTGAAAACTTCTTGATCACCATGCGACCAACCTAGTCGAACCAAGTAGTTCAAGACGGCCTCAGGCAAGAATCCGTCATCGCGGTATTGCATCACGCTGACCGCACCATGACGTTTGGATAATTTTTTACCATCATCTCCCAAAATCATTGAAACGTGCGCAAATGTAGGGAGTGGCGCTCCCAACGCATTAAAGATGTTGATTTGACGAGGGGTATTATTAATATGGTCTTCACCTCGAACGACGTGTGTTATCCCCATATCCCAATCATCGACCACTACACAAAAATTGTACGTTGGCGAACCATCTGAGCGCTGGATGATTAAATCATCTAACTCGGTGTTACTGATTCGGATCTCTCCGCGAATGTGGTCATGGAATACCACATCACCATCAAGTGGGTTTTTGAAACGCACGACATAAGGTGAATTGTCAGGGTGATCGGTGCGATCACGCCACGTTCCAGGATAACGCGCTTTTTCCCCTGCTTTTTCTTGTGCTTCGCGAATGCTATCCAACTCTTCTTGAGACATGAAGCATTTATAGGCTTTGCCTTCGTCAAGAAGCTGCTGAATCAAAGCTTTATATCTGTCAAATCGATCCGTTTGGTAAATGGGGCCAGAATCGTGATGTAAACCCAACCACTCCATGCCATCTAAAATAGCTTGTTTTGCTGCGTCAGTTGAACGCTCTAAATCGGTATCCTCAATGCGCAACACAAATTGACCACCATTCGCTTTAGCAAATAACCATGAATACAGAGCTGTTCTTGCGCCTCCAACATGAAGATACCCTGTTGGGCTTGGCGCAAAACGAGTCACAACTGACATAAAAAGTCCTTAAAATGATAATAACGTGTATATTTTATCAAATAGGATGATTTTTGATAGACATTCATGCAGGAAAATAGCGAAAACACGCACTTTGTTCAGGTTTTGCGCAAACAAGCATGAAAAACAAAAAAGACATCATTTTCAGTTGACAGAACAAGGTGAATCTCTATAATAGCGCCTCACTTGCCAAGGCAAGTACAAAAAGACGGACGCTTAGCTCAGTTGGGAGAGCACCGCCCTTACAAGGCGGGGGTCACTGGTTCAAGCCCAGTAGCGTCCACCACTCTTTTTAGTAACAAAATCAATACCTTGGACGCTTAGCTCAGTTGGGAGAGCATCGCCCTTACAAGGCGAGGGTCACTGGTTCAAGCCCAGTAGCGTCCACCATCCTTTAAAATCAATCACTTACGTTTTTATTCAGTTCGAAAATCAACCGATTTTGCGAGTATCGCCTGCGTTATTTTGAAAAAGTATGCCGAATCTGTGCCAAGTATGTACCGGACCTGCACCACTAGCCTGCTACAGGTCAATACATAAACTGCCACAAAAATATTTACAAACTCAACACCGTAAAATCACGTGGTACGGCAGTGACAGTCACGCCGTCGCTGAATTGGACCGTTTTGGTAGCATCACTGAAGTTATACACAACGTAATGTTTGATCCCTTGATTTTCAAAGACCATTGCACTTGGGTAGTCTGCCGTAATACCGTCGTTTTGCATGTTCCCTAAGACTTGCCACTGTTTGATCCAATAATACGTATGTGCTTTGGTTTCACCTGCCTCTGGGGTGTAATCCGACAGACTCAAATAATCCGTAAATGCGCTGTCTGCATCGGTCATCGACCAAATTTTCCACCAAATATCGCGCCACTGATCTGGGACCAAGCCAGAGGGTTTGTTATTACTTGACTCAGTTAAGCCCAAAGAAACGTAATCCGCAAGGTAATCAGGGTATTGCCCAATATGCAAACTCAAAGTATTGGAAGGTAAACCTTGAATCCCTAGAATGTGGGCAAACGCTGGCGAGAACCAGGTTGAAAAGACAGCACCATCGCCCCAGATAATCGACGTTGTGATCCGTTCATAGCCACTCGGGAAGTTATCCAGCGTGGCGTCATTATTTGATTGCCAGCCATCGATGTTATTCCAGTATTGCCAATACGCCGCGGCAGTCGACGCATGCAAATAGATCCCGCGATCGCGGATCTCTTCATTGCCTGTGAGCATACCGTACAAAATCATGGCGCCATAAGAGTTGGCTGCTTCGGAAGTTGATTCATTATTGTTGCCACGCACAAAGTTAACTCGACCGGATGCCCAAGAAAAGCCGTTTGCCGGATCAAAATGCCGCAAATAGGGGAACATATCGTCCTCACGACCACCGGCGTAGTCGCGGATCAATAATTCGATCATCGGTCCGTATTGCGACGCACTGCACCATGACGCATCAAAACGACACACCTCTGCTGCAGCGCGAACTAAATACCCATAATGAAAGTGATGATCATTAAGCTGTTGATGGGATGCAAACGATTCTTCCATGGCAAATAACGTATCCCACGTCGCGTCATAGGCAAAATACTGCTGTTCGTCGAGTCCATCGTCAGATGCTGCGGTGAACCAATCAGTGAGTTCTGCTTTTAACCAGGTCAACAATTGGTCGCGCTGTGCAGTGAGCGCAAGCTCATCGGCCAATGCGATCAACTCTGCCACTTTGCCGTAATTTTTACCGCTCCAATACGCATCCTCACGACCGTCGTTCCACTGGGCCTCCCCAAGCGCAATGAAATCATTGATATGTTGAGTCACCACATTCAGTTCCAGATCATTATTGATGGCTGGTAACGTCGGTAACACACCGACAAAGGGTAAGGTGTAGGTAAAGCCTGTGCCCACATGAAACTGCGTGACCCCTCGCGCACTGCGACGACTGTACGCTGGTTCTCTCACTTGAGCGTGTTTCCAGTGCAGAGGTTGCATACCGGTCATGGTTGTCACAGGCTGTGAATTTGCGTCGACGTATTGATGCGAGACCGATACCTGTTGTTGGGTATGATCGACTTCATACTGGACCTGGACCGCATGCACCACATTACGAGCCAGTTGTGCGTGTTCGGTGATCATCGCATTGCTCGGGGGGGTCGCGGTCGGTAATAACGCTACCGTCATGCCACCTGTGGCACTGTTGATGCGAATTTCATTCGATTCTATAGCATCAAATACCGTACCCGCATCCCCTGTAACCAAAAAGTAGTTGGTATTGCCTGCGACACTGGTCCACACGCCCAAACTGTTGTTTTGCGCATAAAATGTACCCTTTTCTCCACCATCGGCACGCAGGGTACGTAACACCATGTCGCCTGCTAACACGTCAAAGTACACATAGGGTGAGCCGTGCACAAATGTCCCGCGCATGACCTCGACGTCTCCGCTTTTCCACGACACGGTGACGGTACCATCTGAAAAGTCATACAACGTGGCATCTAAGTTAGTGTACTGACTGTTGGCAATGGCCATGCCATCCATGACTTCGCTAAATGGGTCAGGTATCTGATACAAAAAGTCGTTACCCAAAACACGGATTCCGCTGGGTAAGCCCATCATGCGCACTCCTTTATTGGTAATGCGAGCGGTAATGGGATCTGGGGTAATATACGCGGCGGCATTGGGGTTGCCGATTTCCATTTCGCCTAAGAAAGAGACAGACCCCCACCAGCGTCCGCTGGCCAGAGGGCGTTCAGCAGCCGGGCCACTGACATGCGGATAAAGCGGTGTGGGTGTGCCTTGAGGAATGCCCGTAGTTGTATCACAACCCGCAATGCCTGGCTCAACCACGCCCGCGTTGTAAATCCAATTGCCGTAATCTTCAACACAACGATAACTGTTCGGATTGATCGTATCGGACACATTCCCTGCCCCAAACCTCAACGCCGTAAAATCATAAAATCCTGGTCCCGTTGGATTGGGCTCAGGCACAACCGCGTTCTCTGAACTTGTCGAAAAATACACATTATCCAATGCAAAGACAGTATCATTAAACTGCGACGCCCATATTACAATCCCAGTGTTAATCGTCCGAAGATTTAAGTTACTGGCTTGTAATTGCGCTAAAGGATAGGAAATGGTCGTCCATTCTCCAATCGGTTGTGGGCCGAGATCCACATTACCGGAGGTACAGGGGTACACGCAATCCAATTTAAAGGTCATATTGGGATCGCCCGATATCACTTTGATATCAAAATTGATGCTCCCTTGTGCATACGCACTAAAATCCAATCCTGAGGTGGCACTGATAAATAAACCGGCGAGTTGTGCGCCATTGGTGTGAGTCACTTGCAATACCGGACCTCGTTCTGGATCTTGTACGGTCTGCCACTGCATCGAAGCACACATCACCGTCGCGTTATCGCAGTCACCATACCCTAGGGCCTGATCAAACGCCTGAATCCCACGATCCCAACGTGCATCGGGTGAGGCAGCACGCATGACGACGACCTCGGATGCGTTGTTTGAAGGAGGAGCCGGAGCCGTCACAACCACGGTGCGACGTAATTGACTTTGGTTGCCCGCGCGGTCAGTGGCGGTATAGGTAATGGTATAGGTACCCGCAGCATCGGTGTAAGGGTTATCGACGCTCACTGATACATTGCCATCGACATCATCCGTTGCTGTCGCCCCTGCGTCGACATAGCTCTGCCCCACTGTCAAATTGATGGTGGCTGAACCATTGAGCGTAATCACCGGCGCCGTAGTATCGGCCGGAGGAGCGGGTGGCGGCACAACGGGACTGGTAGTGTCACCACCGCCGCCACAGGCAGACAGGACCAATAGGCCAGACAAACATACAATGCGAATGTGGGGGTATATCATAAGAGGACCTCTTTATCTGATAAACAATTACAACGTGCCGTCAAATAAAGAAATGAAAGCGCTTACACTTAATGTAAAAGATATGCGTCTTAATTGCAAACAAAAGGTTACATTCTTATCTTATATATTTTTTAATTAAAAACTTTCAGGCTCTTTACAGTTCCTTACCACATGGTAAATTAGAATTTGTTTAGCAATTATTTAAGGAGGTGATCATATGTCTAGTGTTTTGAATTTTGGTATTGTGACTATGGGTGAGGTGCTATTTAGCTAACCCCTCTTTAGTGCTACCCTAGCTGGCCACACTACCAGCTCAGACACGGTAAGCCGAGCGATTGCTAGTCGTTCGGCTTATTTTTTTATAATAAAAAATGAAAGCTTACAGAGAATCAACATGAAGCAAACAATACTTGCTGTCGCGATTGCATTATCAATCACTGCTTGCAATGACGCGAATCAGACCCAAACATCGTCTATCTCCAAACCATCAGAAGCTACACAAGCAGCTATCGCCTCAGAAACAGCTCGGATCAACACTTGGTTTGAAACCAAATACGAAGAAAACCTTTTACGCAGTCCTATTAAACTGGCGTTTGAAGGTCGAGACGAACGCAAAGGCGACTTAGATGATTTTTCAATGACTGCGTATGAAGCTAACTTAGCTAAAACCAAAGCAGACCTAGCCGAATTACAAAGCACTTTCAATTACGACTTGCTCAGTGAAGATGCCAAAATCTCCTATGACCTTTGGGTTTACATGGCTGAAGAAGAAATTGATGGCGATAAATATCGCTATAACAATTATGTCTTTGACCAGATGAATGCAATTCACAGCTTCTTCCCTCAACTGTTAATTTCTTTTACACCAGTCACTACTCTTGATGATATGCAAGCCTATATAAGTCGCCTTGAAAAAGTTGGCAAAGCACTTAATCAACTGGTCGATAACTCTATGCTTGTGGCAGAAAAAGGCGTGCGCCCACCCTACTTTGCTTTTGAAAGCGTTATTGCTGAATCGCAAAAAATTATCAGTGGCCAGCCATTTACTGAGGGTGATGATAGCGCACTTTGGGCAGATGCTAAAACCAAACTCGATGGCTTGCTTGAGGCTGAAACCATTGATGCAGAACAACACGCATCACTATTATCACTAGCAAAAACCGCTTTACTTAATAGTGTGCAGCCTGCCTTTGAACGCTTAATTGAATGGCAAGAACTTGACCGCAAAAATGCCTCAGCTCAAGCGCAAGGTGTCTCGTCTCTGCCTGACGGTGAGGATTTTTACAATTACATGTTGCGCGGTAACACCACTACCAACATGACTGCCGATGAAATTCACGCGCTTGGACTAAAAGAAGTTGAGCGCTTACGTCAAGAAATGGAAGCGGTTAAAGCTGAATTTGGTTTTGACGAGAGTTTGCAGAAGTTCTTTGTCTTTTTAAGAGAAAACAAAGACGACCGCAGGCTCTATTATCCAGACACAGACGAAGGACGCCAAGGCTATATTGATGATTCCACTGCTGCCATTAACACTATCAAATCTGTTTTGCCAGATTATTTTGGCATCCTACCCAAAGCGGATATGGTGGTAAAACGCGTCGAATCGTTTCGCGAACAGCCTGGCGCTGCGCAGCATTATTTTCCCTCAAGCCCTGACGGCAAAAGACCTGGTGTGTATTACGCACATCTATCAGATATGACAGCAATGCCAAAACGCGAGCTTGAAGTCATTGCATATCACGAAGGTTTGCCGGGACATCATATGCAAATTGCGATTGCCCAGGAGCTTGAAGGCGTGCCGACATTTCGCTCTCGCGTGAATTTTACTGCCTATGTTGAAGGTTGGGCACTGTATTCTGAAATTCTAGCTAAAGAAATGCCAGGCACATTTCAAGACCCACTTTCTGATTTTGGCCGCTTGGGCTCAGAGATTTGGCGGGCGATTCGCCTAGTGCTTGATACAGGACTTCACGCCAAAGGTTGGAGCGAGCAAGAAGCTATTAATTATTTTACGCAAAACTCCGCCATTACGCTCGAACAGGCAAAATCTGAAGTCCGTCGCTACATGGTGTTGCCTGGTCAAGCGACAAGCTACAAAATAGGTATGATCAAAATACAAGAGCTACGCACTCGTGCTGAACAAGCACTCGGAGATGAATTTGACATACGCGCCTTTCACGATGTCATTTTAGGTGGTGGTGCACTGCCCCTAGCACTATTGGAAAGACGCGTCGACAGCTGGATCAGTTCCTTCGGTTCACGCAATTAGTCCGCTCTTCCATTTTAATAATCTTCAATCCCGTCTGGATAAAGTATGACTATTGCTAATACTTTATCCAGACCCTTATGCTTGCCTTTTTCGCTTGCCCTTAAAAAAGTTAAGACCTCTGGCGTCAAGCGAACGGTTTTTTGAATTTTGACAAATTTGCGTTGACACCAAATTAATTTGATATACTTGCTCTTTTACAATGCAAAACCATACACATCCATGACCCCACACACTCTGATTGAGCTGACTGACTCAGCGCCACACACCATCGAATTTGCTACAGTGATATCTGTTATTGACAGCTACTACGATTACGCCCCAACTGACTTTACCAACGGCGACACCCATAATGCAGCGGGCAGCAACGAAGGCTCATGTAAAATTTTTGCCTTTGCCAAACTCAATAAACTCACCTTAGAGGCCACCTTATCCTTATTCGGCGATTTTTATCGCAAAGATGTGTTACAAAACCCAGATGGTACAGACCACGCTAATATCCGAAACTTCATCAAGTATGGCTGGGAGGGGATCTCATTTGCACAGCCTGCGTTACAAGAAAAAGCCCCGATTGGTCGCCTCACTACACGCACCATTGCCATGCATGCGGACACCAATCCTGCTGGAGATATTTTTGGTGGTTGGGTCTTATCACAAATGGATATGGCCGCAGGCATTTGTGCAGGGCAACGTGCGCAAACTAGAGTGGTCACAGTTGCACTCGATGGCATGAGTTTTATCAAGCCGGTGCATGTAGGGGATATTTTGGGTGTCTACACTCGCATTGTTCGAGTGGGTCGCAGTTCCTTGGATGTCAACGTCGAATGTTGGGTGCGTCGCAGCCGTATAGGTCAGCGTGAAAAAGTGACCGAGGCCATATTTAAGTTTGTGGCGCTCGATGAAAATGGTAACTCCATTGCAGTACCTCCACTTGCAGATTTACCTCACTATGTAGAGAGCGAGCTATAATTTGATGTCTGAAACCACTTTTGCAACAATGGGGCTGTGCGCTCCCGTTCTACGCGCACTGTCGGAACACAACTACAGCTCCCCTACCCCCATTCAACATGAGGGAATTCCTGCAGTGTTGAGTAAAAAAGACGTTATGGCAGCGGCGCAAACTGGTACCGGTAAGACGGCTGCTTTTACGTTGCCGATATTACATTTGCTTTACGAAGCACAACTCAAACCACACAAGTCCGTAACCAATAACCATGTGCGCACTTTGATCCTTGCTCCGACGAGAGAGCTTGCTTCACAAATTTACGACAATGTAATCAAATACAGTCAATATATGGATGTTCATGTGAATGTCGTTTTCGGCGGGGTCAAAATCAATCCACAAATGATGAAACTCAGACGAGGCACGGATATTTTAATTGCCACACCTGGTCGTTTATTGGATTTGGTGCAAAAAAACGCCGTAAAATTTGGACAACTGAACACTCTCGTTTTAGATGAAGCCGACCGCATGCTAGATATGGGCTTCATCCACGATATTAAGCGCGTGATTGCATTACTGCCACAAAACCGTCAGACGTTAATGTTCTCAGCAACGTTTTCAGATGACATTCGTCAACTCGCCAAACGCTTGGTCAAACAGCCAATCGAAATTACGGTCACCCCACCGAACTCAACGGTAGAGCGGATTGAGCAAGTGTTATATCCAGTCAACCATTCTGACAAGACTAAGTTACTCATTCACTTGATCAAAGCATACCACTTTCATCATGTGTTGGTCTTTTCTCGAACCAAACACGGTGCTAACCGTCTTACTACGACTCTGATCAAAAAGGGCATTCCTGCAGCGGCCATACATGGCAACAAATCGCAAAATGTGCGTACTCGAGCTCTGAATGATTTTAAAAATAATGACATTCAAGTTTTGGTTGCAACCGATATTGCTGCGCGTGGTATAGATGTCGCAGGCTTACCTTATGTGATCAACTTTGATTTACCTGATGTCTCAGAAGACTATGTGCATCGTATTGGCCGCACCGGACGTGCTGGAGAGTCAGGTCTAGCCATCAGTTTGGTGACGCCCGAACAAGCACCTGCGCTCGCTGGCATAGAGCATTTGATCCAATTACATATCCCTCGAAAAAACGAGCCTGGGTTTGTCTGTGGTCAAGCAATACCACAGACAAATTTACAGAAAAAAGCGAAGAAACCCAAAAAGCCCAAGAAACCCAAACCACCTCAAAGCTCGCCAAGTCATGCAAGGAGACGTTGAGTTAACAAGCTGTTTCGTTGCGTATTAGTACTAATGGCAAAATGAAATACCTCAAGCTCCCCGGCCAATGACACTTGTTCTTTGGCTCGGGTGATCCCGGTGTATAACAACTCTTTGCACATGAGTTGTTTTAGCTGCGACGGATTGGACGGTAACTTGCTGTTATCTGGCATCACCAAACAAACATGCCCAAACTCCGAGCCTTGACTCTTGTGTACCGTCATGGCGAACGCTGTCTCATGCGATGGTAGCTGGGCTGGCAAAAACGAGCGGTACCCATCGCTTGATGGAAAGTACACTCTCAACTCTTGCTGGTTGTGTTCTGTCAGAGTGGCCAACACAATGCCCACATCGCCATTAAACAAACCGATATCCGCTTGATTTTGCGTGATCATCACCGGTCGCCCGTGGTACCAATTTTGCTCAGTTTGAGCCAAACCCAATCGTTGTCCCAATGCATCAAACTGCTCTTTATCCGAGCGTGTCGCAGTTAACACCTGAAACTGAGCAAAGGTCTCAAAGACCGATGCAATGTCACCCACTGTCAAGAAATGCTCAACACGCTTTGCATAAGCTGAATATTTCGCTTTGGCAAAATCAATAACCGACCCAAACACCATATTAATGGCTGGATCAGCATTGCTCAACACACTGTCAAAGGCCTCGACGTGTTGTTCGTTGACTGCAACAGCTAACGCTTTGATAGCGCCACCAAAACGATACGTATTTTGTAAATGCACCCTATGTTCTGGCATAGCTTGCGCAATCGAGGATAAAACAGCGCCAGCTTCCACTGATGCAAGCTGGTCAGCATCCCCCATCAAAATCAGCTTACACTTAGCAGGCAATGCTCTGAGTAAGCGATTGAACATGCCAATATCGACCATTGAGGCTTCGTCTACAACCACCACATCCGCATGCAATGGATTGCCTTTGTGATGCCTAAATTCTGGCGAACCGTGTATTGCTCCCAATAAACTATGTAACGTCGAGGCTTCTTCTGGCACTGCATCTAAAGCTTGCTCCTGCCCAGTAAAACACGCTCGAACAAATTCGATATTTTGTTTGCCATTGCGCAGCGATTCACTCAAGCGAGCCGCTGCTTTCCCCGTTGGCGCTGCGACTTTAATGATGAGTTCTGGAGCTTGCATTAATAACAGAGCAAGAATTTTGACCA
This sequence comes from Glaciecola sp., assembly GCA_023268935.1. GTDB lineage: Bacteria > Pseudomonadota > Gammaproteobacteria > Enterobacterales > Alteromonadaceae > Opacimonas. Next base: position 26,555 of record JALRKK010000050.1, on the reverse strand, counting down.
CTGTGGTAGTTTTGCCGGTTCCTGGACCACCGGTGATCACAACAAGCTGTTTGGTTAACGCCATCTGCGCAGAAAGTTGCTGGTACTCATCATTAAAGTAAGTATCAAGCGATAAAAGTAACTGAAGGGTAGATTGTGACAAAACTCGTAACCTATTAGCGACTTCCACTTCGTGTTGCCAATAGCGTTGCACATACAAGTGCCCTTTATCTAGCACCCAGGGTTTATCTACTTGGGTGCATTCTATCTGGTTATCATTTATAGTTTGATACACATCATTGCGCATTTTAACGACCTTCAGTTCATCCTCATTTAACGCAATGCAAATGTGACCTTCTTTGAGTGCATCGATTAAACGGGTAATAATCGGTTGCCACTCTGAGTGTTGTGCGGCAAAAAACGATGCAACTCTGTTGGATAACTGTTCGGGATTAATGGGCATAGACTGAATCTCCTCCAAACAACTTATCCAACGCATCGATTAAGGCAAAGGGTACATCAAAGCGATAGACGCCTTTTAGTGGTTCAGCATCACGCATGCCTCGACAAAACAAATATCTCACCCCACCAATATGCTTTTCATATTGGTAATTTGGCAATCTATGTTGCAGATACCGGTGCAGCGCTAAGGTGTAGAGGACACCTTGTAACCCATAATTACTGGTCTGCATTTTGTAATGCATGGCATCAAAATCATAACCTTGAGAAATAAAGTTGGATTTGTAATCCATAACAAAAAACTGCTCAGAGTCATCGCTTGAGTATTGGGCAATTAAGTCCACAAATCCGTTGAGGTGACCGATCAGTGACTTGTCTTGAATTGGGACAAATGGGATCTCAGGAGCGTGACTTGCCATCAATTCATTAATTTGCTCGGTGGAACTTCCACTAATAGGAAAATAAAACGGCATTTCTTTGAGCACGGATGCAGACGAAAGATCTTTTAACGCGATTAAATTATCAAATTCTAATGGGGCGTGTACGGTATTTTGTATCAGCTGATTGAACGCATTAAAAAGCGTCGGATTAAGGACTTCCTCGCTAGATTTGTCTTTGTGAAGCATGTCTAAAACGCCATATTTTTTGACCAACCGCATGACTAAATCCGGATCGACACCGGCACTGGCTAATGCAGCAAAATCAGACAACTCCAACACATCATGCAATAGATTACCAAAATGTGCGCCTTTGGGCAGAATATCTTCATGTGATGATGTTTCTTCTACTATAGGATCTTCATCCGATGCTTTGGCCATCGCCGTTTCTTCTTTGACGTTTTTACTCAAGCCTGAGAAACTTGTCATGCGATAACGTTTGTCCACTGAACGAGTAAATGTGTCAACATTTGCACAGTCCAGTTCATCGGTAATGGGTTGATAGACACCTGCCCCCAGCAAACTCAGCTCATCAATGACACGACGGGTTATATTTGGACTCTGCGGGAGACCTTTTGGCAGTAATCTGCGCAGGTTACTATCTTCTGTTGTGATATCGCCTTCAGCTAAAGGAGATGCAAATGATTGCGGCATCACCACAATGGTTTCTTGCTCTGCACGAGTAAGCGCAACATAAATTAAGCGCGTGTCTTCGTTGTATACATCTTCACGCATTTGTTCAGCCAGAACACTTCGCCCTTCATCATTTACATTAGCATGCCATTGACCGTTTCGTTTCACACGATACACCGAACCATTAAGTGCTTTCTGACTCGTGTTATGCAGGTCAGGACAATACACAATTGGGTATTGCAGACCTTTTGATGAGTGGATGGTTACAATCTGCAACGCTTGAGCATCGCTTTCAAGTCGTAACTCTAGCTCATCTGAACTCTGTCCAACCATAAACCTGCCTAATGCTTGCAACGTTTGCTGTGGCGATAATGCTTCATCCAAAACGTGCTCCTGGAGCAGCTCTAGGATATGTCGAAGATTGGTAATGCGTCGTTCTACGTCTTGATATCGACCCAAATTGACAAACGCACTATGTGTTTCAAACAAATACGTCATGGCGGCAAATAAACTGTTTTGTTGCCAAATATCAGATGCTTTATATAGTGATGTTATCCACAGTTCCAGTTTGTTATTATGCCCTTCATTTGCTTGTACAAATGCCTCAAGTGTTGGACTAAACATTGGCTCTGCTAGGGCTTTTTTGGCCAATGATAGACGATTCGGTTGCAACAAGGCTTCTAAGATCCGGTACAGAGATTTGGCCTCGTCGGTCCCGAACACTGACTCTTTAGTCCGCACAACGGCAGGAATTTTGAGTTTGGCAAGCGCTTGTTGATAGCGTTTTGCAATATAATTATTGCGAACCAATATCGCCACATCTTCAGGTAATGCATCGGTCGTTCTAAGCCGTTCGAGTATATTCAAACACACATTATTGCAGATCACCGCCTCTTCACTGAACGGATTCGTGGTGCCCTTATCCGTTTCAGCAACCAACCAAAAATGCAAAGGCTGCTCGATGACGGGGTCTTCTGGTTTGTATTTTAGGCCCGGTATCACCGCTTGAAATGGGAGTTGTTCATTGCCAAAAGGATGGTCTTTTTGTGCAAAAATCGCATTGGTCGCATGCACTAGGTTTGGCGCAGAGCGCCAGTTAAAGCCAAGCGTCAAAGCCACGTCAGCAGTATTAACCGCTTCGATATACGTATCAATATCCGCTCCACGGAATTTGTATATCGCTTGTTTGGGATCGCCAATCAGATACAAATAGTGATGACCTGAGCCAAACAAACTACGGAAAATATGCCACTGTTCGGCGTCCGTATCTTGAAACTCGTCAATTAACGCAGCCTTGTAACGTGTTTGGATGACATCTTTGATATCTTGATACGCTCCTTCATCTGATAATATCTGCGCTAAACGCAAAATCAAATCGTCAAAACTGAGCACCCCTTGGGCATCTTGCCGCTGCTGTAGTTCAGCGCGATAATAATTATATAAGTCATGTTTTAAGCTCACTTCAAGACTGGGTAGAGCCTCTTGATAGGCTTGAGCAGCAAACATTGGAGGTTCGAACATAGATTCAAATTCAGCCCAAAAAGCGGCTTTTCGTTCATCCCCTGACATACCGCCTTTTTTCATGAATTTTTTGCCGTTCAACAGCGCTGCGAAGCTGGTAGATGAACACAGCTTTATATATTCAGAAGACAAGTTTTCAAAAACAGATACCCCCTCACCTTTAAAGAGTTCTTTATTCGATGCGAACCAATTCAACATTGGGGTGGTATAAGTCTTCAACCAGGTATCGAGTGTGTTAGACTGAGTTTCAATTATCCTCCAGACGGCTTCCCACTCTGCTGTTTTCGCCGGGTACAACACAACCTCTGATTGTCCGACCTCTTTGAGCCAATCGACTAACGTTTGTGGTGAGGTATTCAACTGTGCAAACGTCGACGCTTGCTCTGGAGTGAGCTCGTAAGTATATTGACGCCAAAAGTCATGGACAATTTGCTCTTTGAGCAATGTCGCCTCATCACTCATCGTCAAATCAAATCCCTGCTGACTTTCCAGTGGAAATTCGGTCAATACTCGTTGACAAAAACCATGGATCGTAAACACACCGGCTAAATCAATATCCACCAAGGCTCTATTCAAAAAAGCGATGTCTTGTTCCCTACTCTCTTGCCGGGTGTGAATCCAATCCATCAATTGCGAATCATCACTCGGCGAATCATAGGCCATTCGTGCAGCATACAACTTAGCTCGAATACGCTCTTTTAACTCTTCCGTTGCAGCCTTGGTAAAGGTGACCGTTAAAATTTTGTCGATCGGTATCCCTTCCTCGACGACAAGGCGCAAAACAAGATAAGCAATTGAATAGGTTTTTCCCGTACCGGCACTGGCCTCGATACAGGTGATGCCAGGTACAAAGGGCTGAGCAATTGGATCAAATGGCTGACTCATGAGCGCACTCCTTTGCTCGCAAAGAAAATATCCTTAATACATTCGATACTGAGGTGTTGGGATTGGTTATGCCAAATCTGTTCAAACGAGCGCCCTTGTGTAATACGAATAACATCGTCATCAGGTATAGCTTTAAAACCTATTCCCCTTTGGCTTTCGAATTGTTTGAGCGCTGAGGAATGCGCTTTAAAGCGACGCTCATCTTCGTCAAGTTTGGCTGATTGAGGGCTGTGATATGTGGTCAGCCATGACCATGCCAGCTCGGGCCAATACTGCAACGGATCGTTGTATGCATCAACGTACATTTTGAGCAAGAGAGGTAAATCCATGAGAACCTTAGCAAACTCTTTTGTCACAATGTTTTGTCCCGCTCCAGCCCCATACAAATACACGGGTTGTTCCGTTATGGCACACACAAGCCCAGCTTTGATGAAATCTTTGGTTTTCAACGTGCTAAATCGCGCCTGAATAAAACCACTTGCATAATAATTCGGCAATGTACCTTGAATACGGTATTGACCGTATTCGACATCTACACTAAACACGTCAGAACGATTATCCATCTGCGTTTGTTTAACCGCCGTTGCAAATCGCTCAACGTGCTTAATTTGGTGAATTAACTGTCTTTTGCCTACCTGACCACTCACCCATTGACCGGATTCGTATAATTGATTTGCAATGACTTCGGTCCCTGCGCCTTCTAAAAAACGCTGAAAGATAGTTTGATTAAGCTGATAGCGATCTAAAGGGCCAATGGCAAATGGCTCATGAGGCGCAATCATCGAATCTACATTATTCAATCTCACGCCCAAACGCTCTTTCATAAACCAGCGTTGGGGATGACACGCGAAACTCATCAAATCATGCAGATCAATCACATCGCATTGATGACTACTGGTCGACAGCGGTAATTCAACCCAGGCTGCATCATCAGATTGGTCATCAATCTGTTGGGCTATTTGAGCATTGTGTTGAGCGAAGGTGCTCACTCGACTCTGTGGCACAAAATATCGTTTAGCAAAAGGTTGCAATGGATGTTGGATCACAAAATGCTCAACGTTCACACCAAGAACATCTAAGAATTCTTGTACGACTACAGAAGGTGGAATGGCTTGAAGTTTTTTTTGTGATTGACCGACATAACTCAGATGTAAATGGGAACGAGCGGATAACAGCACTTCTAAAAATTGATAGCGGTCATCGACTCGTACGGATCTATCCCCAAGCTGAAAATCATTGGCCATTAAATCAAAACTGCGATGCGATTCTGCTCGAGGAAACTCCCCATCATTAAGTCCCAGTACGCACACTACCTCAAATGGAATACTGCGCATCGGCAGCATAGAACAAAAGGTCAATTGCCCAGCCATAAAGCCTTGTGAGCTTTTGCGCTCGCTGATGGCATTATCTAACCAGGCAATGATGGTACTGAGCTCATGTTCGTTGTTGAGTACATCCTGACAAGGATAATCTAGCTTGAGTTGGGCAAACGTTCTTATGAGCTCCTGTACCAGAGGGTGTTGTGGATCAAATAAACGCAATATCAATTCACTTAACCAAGCTTCCCATTGCGCGAGGGTTTTAGTGGTGGAAGCTTGTTCCGACCAAACAAATAAACATTCGCGGACAAAAAAATCCAGCTTTTCAAGAAGCGCCAATTGACCTCCTTCAATCGAGACATTTTGCCCTTGCATCGCAAAACCCAGCATCATTTGGGCAATTCCGGCTTCCCACGTATTTAGAGACAAGGCTGGCAAGCCCATACTCGCTCGATGCGCCGATGATTTGCCCCAACGGATATTGGTGTGTTCGATCCATATGACCATTTGCTCGACATCCGCAGACGAGATATTCAGAAAGGACTGAATTAAGGGTCTCTCTAATACATCAACCACTTCAGACCAAGCAAAACGTCCTGGTAACAATTCCAAAACGGACAGCAACGTTGCATAGACCTCATTGCCAGACTGCGGGGCTTTATCCGCGATTGCATATGGCATATCGCTACCAGAAAACACGGCATCGATAAACGGCTGATAATCGGTAATATTGGGTGCCATGACCGCAATATCACGCAATTCAAGTTCAGGATTGTGTTGCAACTGCCGTAAAATTGCGTCCTTGACTACTTCGACCTCACGCAACCGAGAATGACACGATACCACCTGGAGTGAATCATCTGCTTGAGTGAGCTGGGGTTGGGCAATATTGTGCAAAATCGCATGTTGAATCGAACTGAGTATCGTCTCTGCCTCAATATCTTGTTCTGTACTATCAAACTCCCAATGAAACGTTGCAGTAGCGAGTAATAACTTATGGAAATCTCGGCCTTGTTGGCCAAGTAGAGATAATAATGGATGCTCACTTGAAGCATCTAATTGCTGGCCAAAAGCATCTAATTTTACAATTTCAGCAGAGCTTACTCGTTGCATAAGCTGATCGAGACGAGTTTGTGAGCGAGAACGAATGTCAGCCCAATACCCTTTGGTTGGTTGGGTAAGATAAATATGTACGTCAATGTGTTTCGATAAACACTGTAAGACTTTGACAAATACCTCGGGCATGGAATGGATCCCAAATACAGAAATGCGCGGTGGTAAATCCTGAAACGTGCCAACCTCAGCGTCATGTAATACCTGCATCAGATTGAACCACATTTGGCCAATATGCTGGTCATCCTCAATGCGTTTTAAGACTCGGCGCCAAATCTGCAAGGTCCAATGCTTGCGTTTTACTGCAAAAGTTAAATCCGGAACCGATTCAGGTTCCATCCAGAATGGACGAAAAATCTGATATTGATCGAATAACTGGGTCAACTGCTGAGCGAGTTGAAAGCGTTTTTTTCCCTGATCGTCTTTTAAATATCGCAAAACCTCGCCAAACTCAGTCAACGACTCATCACGAATGTCTTTTAAAACACCATCGACCACCCAAACCAAACGTTCCCGTGCAAAGTGCTCTGGTTTGAGGCTTTGCTCTGAGCACACTTGCAGACTGATTTGGTTAAAAAACTTGTTGGGAAACAAAAATTCATAGTTTGCCATCACCCCAAAACGATCCGATAAGCCTTGCAATAACCAACGCTCCATACCCTGTGACTGAATTAAAAATACTTCCTGATCAAACACACTGCGCAGGGGTTGTGACTCAATAACCGTGGCCAGATGTTCCAACAAATGTTCCGTTCTATTCGAGGTGTGCAGGGTAAATGCCATCTTGTCCTATCTATGTTTAGGAGTGATTTTAGGATTCGAGGCTTATGATAGACTGCTAATGGGATTTTTGAAATAGGCGATTTTGTACATGTTAAATATAAACTTTATGACTTTTACATAACTATAGAATAAAAGTAGAAAGGTGCGAGAGTTGGACAAAAAAAAGCCACTTCAAATGAAGTGGCTCATATTTATTCGTCTATGATTCAGGCAAAGGCATTCTCTAAAATGCTGTTGAACGTCGCACTTGGGCGCATAACCGCATCGCGTTTGACCGGATCAGAGTAGTAATACCCACCAATGTCAGCAGGCTGGCCTTGTACGGCAATCATCTCTTCAACAATCTTATCTTCGTTTGCGCTCAACTTCTCGAACAATGGTGCAAACTGAGCAGCCAAATCCGCATCTTGAGTTTGCGTAGCAAGCTGTTCTGCCCAGTATAAGCATAAGTAGAAGTGCGAACCACGGTTATCTAACTTGCCCACTTTACGCTGTGGCGACTTGTTATTATCAAGCAATTTACCGGTTGCAGCATCCAAGGCATCGGCTAGGATTTTCGCTCGTGTATTGCCGTTTTTCTCTGCAAACTGTTCAATCGAAACTGCCAAGGCTAAGAACTCACCTAAAGAATCCCAACGCAAGTAATTTTCTTCAACTAACTGCTGAACGTGCTTCGGTGCAGAACCACCCGCGCCTGTTTCAAAGAGGCCACCACCGGCCATTAATGGCACAACCGAAAGCATTTTAGCTGACGTACCCAGCTCAAGGATTGGGAATAAATCGGTTAAATAGTCACGCAATATATTACCCGTCGCAGAAATCGTATCTAAACCACGGATCACACGCTCAAGGGTATAACGCATCGCACGCACTTGCGACATGATACGGATATCCAATCCATCGGTATCGTGTTCTTGCAAGTACAACTCGACTTTCTTAATCAGCTCGTTTTCGTGCGGACGATACGGATCTAACCAAAATACCACTGGTGTATTTGAATTGCGACAGCGATTCACGGCCAATTTAACCCAGTCGCGAATCGGTGCGTCTTTGGTTTGACATGCGCGCCAGATATCGCCTTCTTCGATTTCTTGCTGCATTAAGACTTCACCCGTATCGTTATCCACAATGCGTGCTAAACCATCGCAAGCTGCTTCGAAGGTTTTGTCGTGTGAACCGTATTCTTCGGCTTTTTGTGCCATCAAACCAACGTTCGGTACCGTACCCATTGTCGTTGGGTCAAAGTTGCCGTTTGATTTGCAGAAGTTGATCATTTCTTGGTAAATACGCGCAAACGTTGACTCCGGAATAACCGCTTTACATTCGTATTGATTGCCATCGGCACCCCACATCATACCGCCAGAACGGATCATAGCGGGCATTGATGCATCCACGATGACGTCGCTTGGAGAATGGAAATTGGTGATGCCTTTGGTCGAATCAACATACGCCAAACGTGGGCGTGTTTTGTGGCATTCGTGTAAGTCGCGCTCGATTTCTTCGCGCGTCGCCGCTGGTAAGGTTTTGATTTTGTCGTAGAGCTCGGCCAAACCGTTGTTGACATTAACGCCTAATTCATCGAATAAAGCACCGTGTTTGGCAAAAGCTTCTTTGTAATAAATCTTGATTGCATGACCAAATACGATTGGGTGAGATACCTTCATCATGGTGGCTTTTACGTGCAACGATAATAAAATATCCGCGTCTTTACAGTCTTCAAACTCGCGCTCATAAAATTCACACAGCGCTTTTTTGCTCATAAACATCAAGTCTAAGACTTCTTTGTCTTGTAACGGTAATTCGGCTTTTAGAACGTGTGCATTGCCTTCTTTATCAACGAGTTCCATGCGTACGTTGCGTGCACGATCTAAAGTCATAGACTGTTCGCCATGATAAAAATCACCTTCTTTCATGTGCGAAACGTGGGTTTTCGACCACTGTTTCCACTCGCCCATGCTGTGTGGGTTTTTGCGTGCGTATTCTTTTACTGCACGTGGTGCTCGACGATCAGAGTTACCTTCACGTAACACCGGGTTAACGGCACTGCCTAAGATCTTGCCATAACGAGTGCGGATTGATTTTTCTTCATCCGTCTGTGGCTCATCAGGAAACGCTGGTAACGCATAGCCTTTCTCTTGTAACTCTTTGATACACGCTTTTAATTGCTGTACTGAAGCGGAGATATTCGGTAATTTAATAATGTTCGCATTTGGATCTTGCGTTAACTGGCCAAGGTGACCTAAGTTATCTTCCACTTTTTGCTCATCTGTCAAAAACTCTGAAAATTCTGCAAGCACACGAGCGGCAACACTGATGTCACTGACATCAACATCGATTTCGGCAGACGCAGTAAAAGTGCGGATAATCGGTAAAAAAGAAGCCGTTGCTAAAAGTGGTGCTTCATCGGTATAAGTGTAAATAATTTTTTGTTTATTTTCAGACATGACGTTCGCAATTCCAAATTGAGAGGTTGTGTTGTGATTCCTTTTATATATGTGATAGTAAAGGCTTAAGATAAATTAATCAATAGCTGTAAATTGGTCTTACCAATAAGCTTAAAATGAACGTAAGCGCTTTATTTTATTAACATAAAGCACATCGCGATTAACTTAAATCTAATTTAGGTACGACTAATTGGTATGCTTATATAAAGCTTGACAGTTAAGAATAATTACTCAATAGTTAACTTTAATATAACAAACAAGGATGTCGCATGGCATTTGATACTGACCAAATTGCAGAACTTGACCTACTACTACTCTTCCCCGATACCAGCCATATGCAAGGACTCAAAATCCACCGCGATGCCGATCCAGCCAAAATAGCTGCCGCACAACGACTTTTTGATAAGGGAATTATTTCGCAAGTAGATGGTGGTTATTTGACAGAACTTGGGCACGACTTAGCCAAACACGTGCATATTTTGCAGACTGCATTAACCAGTAAATCACTCGGTTAACGTCTGTTTGATGCCTTGGGTGTAAGACGTCACCACAAAATCTGAAAAACGAGCTTTGAACTTATCTGACACGAAAACATTGTCTATGCCATAACGTGGCCATAACTCTCGGGTTTCCGCGAGTGCGGGTTTAAAGAATCTTAACATTTCAAGTTGCCACCTACGTAGCACCCGATGCTCGCAAGGTCGATCTAGGAAGTGTTGTGCATAGTCAATGATTTGCGCATAGGTCATGCGCTCATCATCACAAGGCAAATGCCAAGTTTGGCCGTATGCATCACTGGTATTGCCCAATAACGCTGTAGCTCTGGCGGCATCTTCGACATGGATGAGCGTGCGTTTGGTTTGATCAGAAATGAGGACCCGCGCTTGCTTTGCTTTGCGTAACGCTTTTAACACCATTAAATTTGTAAAGCTCAACGTCTTACCCGGACCATAAAATTCAGGAGCTCGCGCAATGAGTGCGTGTAAACCTTGATGTTGCATCGCGTGCAAAACACGGTTTGTCATATTGGCTCTGACTCGTCCTTTTGCTCCCTGCCCGACCACAGGCGTTTCTTCCGTTAATCGCGATACGTTTTGTGGGTACATATAAGTGTTATCAAAAAACACCAGCTTCGCATTGTGTACGAGACAGGCATTAATTACATTATGGGTAATTAATTCAAATTGCGCTTGCCAAAGCTGGGTATTTAATGGCAATCCTACGACAAAATAGACAACTGAAGCATCATTTATGACCTCGAGAGCGGCTTGCTCATCGCAGAGATCACTCGCCACCACTGAAAAGCCATTTTCAATACTGAATGTTGCAGAAAGATCTTGTGGCTGTCGACTGACCAAGCGGATCGGTTCATCAGTGAATGTGGGTAGGTGAGATGCCAAGGCACGACCGATGGGTCCTGTTGCACCCAAAATAACCTGCATAATTACTCCCCCAAAAATATGTTCATAAAATAGACTGAGTCGACAACAATATAGAGTACAGTCAAAGTCGTCAACTTGCTTGTACATCGTGTTTTTGCTGGGGTGTTTGTTTTGCCCCAAAATAGCAGTACATTATTACATGTAAGTGTAAAGAAAGATCAGCTCCATGAATAATTTTAATCAATTTACGCGCTTTGCCGTGTTTGCCACAATCTGTATCGTTGGGATCCACTTTGCGTTTTATTTGATGAAGCAAGACCGAACATTAATGGCTCTGTTGCCAATAAGCATTGTCTTATGTTGTGCTTTTTATTATCTCAAAAAATACACCGAAATCGATAACGGTGAGTAACGCTTATACCCGACTTATCTCATGCCATAAATTGTTTTGAGTACTTTCATACCGATTAATTCAGCAGGATTTGTCCCACTGCGACTGGCGTCAAGGTTAGCTAATACTGAAAAAGACATATTATATTCGGGAACATAAGCTGCAAAAATCGACACACCATGCACACTCCCCCTCACAACAGAACTGGCCAAATACTGCGACATGCCTAAGCCCGTTTGCCACCCTCGCTGCATAGGCGCATCCAGACCAGCCAACAACCTTCGCGAAGCAATCGATAAAAAATCAGAACCCATTACTAAATGCATAAATCGCGTCACATCAGCACTGGTCGACACAATTGATTTTGACGGGCCTGCCCATTCCAAGCGCCAATGATCAAGGTGAGTCAGCTTAGGTCCAGGTTTATAGGCAAATTGCGGATGCGCATAGCGATATCCATAAGAAATATCACCCGAGAATGGCCTCAGCATGTAAGCTGTATCATTGAGACCAAGTGGATTGAAAACATACTCTTGTAAAGCCTCAGCAAGAGACATATTAGTCGCTCGCGCCAAAGCTTCTCCTAGTAACACTCCGTTAGTGGCACTATAACGAACATCATTCCCCGGAATGAAGCTTAGCGGTTTATTCTGCACCCATTGGAATAATTCTTGAGCCTGCCAAATCCGTGATGGATCAGTTTCAACCTCTCGTTGAAATTCTTGAAGCCGTAGATAATCGCTAAGGCCAGAAGAATGAGTCGCTAAGTTGCTAAGAGTCAGCACCGAAGCATGCGAGGCTTCTGGGACATATTGTGCAAGTGCCTGATCTATATGCACTATGCCTAAATCCTGTAAGCGCAAAAGTAAGGTAACTAACATAGCGTGTGATGCGTCAGCTAGATAAAATTCTGCATGCAGTGGCATGGCTGTTTCAGCATTAATTTGACCGTACGCATACTCTGCATAAACAAGGGGTTGAGCACCTTGTGCAGAGGTAAATACAACACCGGTTGCACTGGAATCTGATGCAAGAGAAGCGATGAGTTTAGATAAAGATTGTGCTGATAATAAAGGCGGTAATGAGTCGGGTTTGTTCGATGTTGTAGCAAGTTTAAACCACACACCTACGAGCAGAATACAAACGACAATCCCCAAAAACAAAAACTTTGTATGCTCGATAATGAAATGTTTCATTCAGGTTACCCTGAGGAAGTTAATCAACGCATCTAAGTAGTGTATCAGCCACTTTCACAACTTCAAGTGCGCAGTTGTTAGGGAGTAAAGCGAGTTCTTTTTTGCACATCATCAACAGATATTTCACGCGATTTTGAGCAATAAACAGAGCCTCATCGGTGGAGCTATTGTGCGCTAAGATTGAGACAATATTGAGCGTATCGTTTTGAGCATCCGTTTGCCAATCTTGCATATCATCGAGAATCTGATACGCGATGGCAAATTTGGCCGCAATGTAATTAACGTTTGGCAGCAAGTCACTGCGGTCAATCAAAACCATAGGGAGAGCTAATGCCAAGCGGAATAATGGACCCGATTTTTGCGCTGCAATATGCTCGTATTGTTTGGAATCTTTGATATTGGATTTATCCAAATCTAGCGTTTGCCCTTTGACTGTTTCGGCAACCGCTTTGTGAACTTCATGCAAGCAAGCGCGAACATGTTCAACCTGGGTCAGTTCAGTCAGTGCTCCAAAGGCAGCATTGATCATGGCATCGCCAGTACAAATGGCGCGAGCTTGGCCAAATTTTTTCCATACGGCCATGTTACCACGACGATATGCATCGCCATCTTGTAAGTCATCATGGACTAATGAAGCATTGTGGAGAAGTTCAACGCAAGCTGCAATGGCAAGAATATCAGATTGTGGTAGGCCTAATTGAACGCCAGCATTAATACAAATCCTAGCACGTGTTCTTGAACCTCCCGATTGGAGATGAAATGCAACCGCTTCATCACTTTCTAGACGTTGTAACATTTCGACTTCAGTGAGGTCACACAATTCGTTGATGGTTTGTGTGGATAATAGACTAACGTTTTCCATGCCGGCCTCGCAGTTATTATTTTAAGTACCTGTTGAACGTATATTTTTTGGGGTATTGCTGTAATATAAAAGGTTGACCAGCCAAACTATTGCTTAGCTGGTCACGAGTCATATCAAGCTTATGCTTGATCCGCTGTGCCTTTAATTGTTTGGCTTTCAGACGTCGCTGCGTACCAAATCAATAGACCAAATGCGACTTTGTTCACTAAGTCAGCAAGGTTGTATACGATGTTTAACGCCTCTGGAGACGCTGCACCTAACATATAACCCATGACATAGCCAATTGGGTAGATTGCCCAACCTACAGTCACAATCCAACGCATTGTGTTATAAGCATACTTAACCGCATCAGAAGCATTCTTCTCTGCTGCTTTGCCTGCTTCACCGGCGAAGATTTCATACAAGATGTAGAACCAACCTAACATCCCGATAACAAAACCGATGGTGATATCCATGTAACCCGCTTCCGCTAAGTAACCTGGAACAAGCATTACCAACGTACCGATGAGCAAACGCCAGAAGATACCAGCAGTCGCTACACCAATCGCACGTAAAATTAAGTAAAACTCAATCATTAGCAATGGTACTGTTAATAACCAGTCAATATATCTAAATACGGTTGGTGAAGTGCCTGTATCGACCCATACATCACGCATGTAGAAATAATGCACTGCAGCAATGAATGTAACCAGTGCAGATACCACTAGAGACGTTTTCCATTTTGCAGTAACTGATTGTGTTTCCCAGAGGAAAAACACAGTAGATGCCATTAGGGCCATCGAGATTAGCCAGAATGAAATTCCGACAAAATCGTTCTGGTCTAGGTTACCCGCATATGCAGTACCTGGCACCATCATCAACAAACCCACTGCGCCTAGCGCTTTGAGTAAGCTTCCTTTTTGTAGCACATTTGAAATTTTCATTTTTTTATTGCCTTCTTATTTTTTTAAAAAAATAGATGTGTTCCATAGTGACCACAAGAATTGTGTCTCTAGGTACATTTATTGATACTTATGACTACAAAGATGGATCTCTATTTGTTAATTTTTTATTAACACATTAAAAACATAATTGTTCACAAATTTTTACATTTATGCGGGAAACGTTGAAAAAATAAGGGATTGGTTAGGTATGGTGCAGGCATCAATTATCTTGAAAAAATTAATGCCTACAAATAGTGGAAACAAAGAAGGTTAACTGGCAAATTTTTTGATGTATACAAATACGGCAAGTAACACGATCGACACTGGCAATAACGCCATCCCCGGCGAGCCATCTAAAACCAACGTACCGGCGGTCAAGATCAACGCCACCAAACAAACGACTATCACAGCCAAAAAGAACAGTTTCTTGAACATAATGCACCTTTATTATTGTGTTGTAATACTATGCATACGCATCACAACACACTAAAAGTTCACTATTGGTCGATAGGAACTCGCCCCGGGGCAGAAACTTGTTGCTGAATACTGGGTTCTGGAGCGATAACAAATAAGTCACCATTGCGACCAGTCAGCTGTGAAGGTACACCGTTTTGTTTAGCGATTTGCGCATTGATGCCCATATGGTAGCTTTCCCCATGAGTGGGAATAGCACATTTTGGTTTTACCCATCGATACATCTGGGCAAGATTTTCAGCGTTCGCATGCCCCGAGACATGAATAGTGTGTTGCGTATCATTTTGCTGAATGACATGAATATCGCGTTCTTTGAGTTGCTGAGTGATTTTATTGACAAACGCTTCATTACCGGGAATCACCATGGAACTAAAGATCACGCTATCCCCAGCATCTAAATCACACCAACGATGACGGTTGGCGGCCAGTTTAGCTAGAGCTGCTCGTGGCTCGCCTTGACTGCCCGTCGCCACAATCAATACCTCATGTTTGGGCAGATACCCAATGTGTCTTGAGGGGATGACTTGCGCCTCTTCTGGCCAATAACCACACTGACGGGCAATGCTGATCATATTTTCAAGCGCACGACCAAACACTGCCATATATCTGTCCGTGGCAATAGCCACCTGAGCCAAGCTCACAAGCCTAGCAATATTACTGGCAAAACACGTCACCACCACTCTGGCTGGTTGCGCCTTAACAACTTGGGTCAATCCATTTAAACATGCTTGCTCGGATAACACATCGTCGGCTTTGGGCGCATTGGTCGAATCACAAACCATTGCAGTAATCCCTTTGGCACCTAGGGCTTTGTAACGACTCGGTTTGAATTTGTTGCCGATGACCGGCGCATCATCAATTTTCCAATCCGCCGTGTGTAACACACGCCCTACTTCAGTGGTGATCAGTAACGCTTGGGTTTCAGGAATAGAATGGGTGATGGGTAGCCATTTGACGGTAAAAGGACCTAAATCAAGCTCGTCACCAGGCAGCACTTCGACAATCGGAAGTTCGTAATACAAGTCTTCTCGGTAAAATTTGCGCCGGATCACTTCGGCGGTAAAGCGCGTGGTATACATGGGGACTTGCAGTTGTGGCCAGATGTGTAGCAATGCACCAATGTGATCCTCGTGCGCGTGAGTCAGCACGATAGCTTGCAAGTCGTCTTTGCGCTCAATGATGAAGCTAGCATCAGGAATGACCATACCATGACGTTTTGCGTACTCTTCATGGTCTTGGCTAGAATCAAGTGGCACATTAAAGGTAGAACCACAATCGACCATGAGCCATGCATTGGAGTGGCCATAGAGATTGAGATTCATGCCAATTTCACCAGTACCTCCGAGGGGTAAAAACCAGAGATCGGTGTGAGAAGGGGTTAATGGATTTGTGATGTTTTGCATATCAATATGATACGCGATTTCGGCTTAATTAGTTTTAGTTAATTTAAATTAAAACAACTCAAATCCTGCCCGACCGAAGCGACTATAATGCGGGAATACATCCGCAATCTCAGACTGTCCTAGACCAAACCACTGCGCAATTTGCGCGCCAAACTGCTCAATCGATGTGGTGGGAATCATCCGACCATCGCCCAAATCATTCTGACTATTGATCACTTGCTCTGGCACATCGCCTTGAATGCGCCCGCCTTGAATCGGGGTCCCCATAATCACTTGATGACCAGCCCAGCCGTGGTCAGTCCCATCACCATTGGAGGTGAGAGTTCGACCGAATTCTGACTGAGTAAACGTCACGACGTTATCGGCCATACCGCGTTCTTGTAAATCCGCATCAAAGCCGGCCATCGCCTCAGCTAATATGTTTTGTAATCGCGGCAACTGATTGATTTGATCATCGTGAGTATCAAATCCACCTAATGAAGCGAAAAAGATTTGTCGTCTTTGCCCTAGCAGCGATTGCGCTTGAATGACGCGGGCGATCATTTGCAGTTGTTCGGCGAGATTCTCGCCTGTTCCATAGGTCACATCCGTTGTCGGGATGTCTGCGAGCGCTTCGCTTAACAACGCATTGTTTTCACGCACAGCCAAGAGTTTTTGGGCATAAGCACGACTAAACGTATCGTCTGCCGCATGTAATATCCGCAAATAATGTTCGATGCGGTGATTGTCCCACTGATGTTGCGGGTCAAGGCCACCAAACTGCTCCACCCCATCGGTATTTAGGACATAGTGTTGCGCTTGACGCCCAGATTGGAACAAATTCGTCCCGCCAAGACTGAAACTCAATGGCAGTGGTGCATCCGTATCCATTAGAAGGTCTGCCATGCGCCCGCCCCACCCTGAGGTCGTACCGGTATCCATCACGCCGTTTTGCCAGAGCGCTTGTTGGTCATTATGCGAAAATAACTGAGGGGGTTGCAGGGCCTCATTATTAAGTAATTCGGTTTTGGTTGCGGGCGCGAGCATGGGACCAATATTGGTAACGAATGACGCACGCCCACTATTGAATAAACCCGCTATTGCAGTGGCGGCATCTGGCATGGCTAACGGCATGGCATCAGACTGGTTAAGAGTGATCAACTGTTCACGAGGTACCGCGAGTGTTTGTCTGGTCGTAGCATAATCTTGGTAGCTAGAAGCATCGGTTGGGATCAATAAATTAAAGCTGTCGTTTCCGCCATACAAAAAGATACAGACCAAGGCTTTATAATCACTAAAACGATGCGCCGACAACGCTTGTCCAAGTTGTAACTGACTGGCTAATGTTGAAAAACTGGCCATACCGCCAAGTGTGGCACTGATGGAAGTCGCTAAAAATTGTCTTCTATTCATGTTGATTCTCCTAGCGATTTATCGTTGGACGGCAAATTGAGGCGAACCGGTCACCAGAAAAACCAGTTCTTGAATACGCTCACGATCATCGAGCCATTGTTTGGCTTGGTTGTCATAGTCAATCATGGCATTGCGCATCTCATCAGACATAGCGCCTGACAACAACACCAAATCGAGATAATCAATAAAGGGGTCGATATTTTGGGCGATCATGGGCGTAAACTGCGCATAGTCAATGGTCATGCCGCGGTTATGACCACTATCTACCTCTTCTGCGGTTGGCACCCACATAGACCACCAGCCTGCATGATTGGAATTTCGCACCATGTACGTATCGTTGATGATTTGCATCTCCGGTGCAGCCAAGCCAAAGTCAGCAAGCTGACCAACAGGAGAAAAATCATCTAAGAAAAAATTAAAGACCGATGGCGCCGCTAATGGCGCTTGATTGTGTGGGTATTCTAGCCACTGCGGACCAAGTTCTCCGTCTTTATAAATACCAAAGGCTCGGATTAATTGCATCCCCCGAATAATCGGCTCTTTGACTTTGCCAAAACTCGATGCCTGTTCACTAATCGGCGCCCTCGCCTCATCGTCTAACAAAGTCGCTCGCACAACCGCTTCCAAATTTCCCCTTACGCCAAAGCCATCATCATTGAACATTTGCGCCACTCGAGCAATGTATTGTGGAGTAGGGTTGGAAGTTACTAAACGTTGAATGATATGTTTGGCGACAAAGGGGCCGACATTGGGGTGCTCAAACAAACTGTCAAGTGCCATTTGCATGGCGGTTTCCCCATCGGTGCCAGGCTCTACAATCACATTATTGAGGAGTTCTTTACGCACGTCTTGGGCATGATACTCGGGTACCAAGGTCATTGGGTTGCGAAAATTGCGATTGTGCCACCAGCGATGCCAAGTATTGGCGGTAGTGCCGCGAAAATGCCAACCGGTAAAGACATGGGCATAGGCTTTTACTATGTCAATATTATAGGTCGGAATAGGCTGACCGTTATTCAGTTTGAGGGTACCGTCAAGGTTCAGCTCATCTAAGCCAATAGTAAATAACTGCATGACTTCCCTGGCGTAGTTTTCATCAGGTCGGATATTATTGGCAAGATCGGGTTTTTCATTGCCCAACATATTCAAATACACGCCCATCACTGGAGATAAAGTGACGTACTCTAACAAATCTCGATAATTACCAAAGGCATGTTCAGCAAGGCCATCGTAATAGCCCGCAACATCTAATTGTTGGCCATCCAAAATGCTTTTATCCGACACCACGAATAATTGACTCAACGCAAACGCTACACGCTGACGCAATTGGTCTTCACCGTTGAGCGCGATATCCATCCATGCGCCATAGCGATGACCGCCCCAAGGATTATCGGCATTGTTATCTTGAGCATTTTGATCGGCGTTAAAAATCGCTAAGGTTCTAGCACGATGAGAACTTATCGGTGCATTGACTTGCGCGTCGAGCCAAGACGCCAAACCGTACTGTGCAACCTGTTCAATTTCTGCCATAGTCGGACCGAAAGTCGCTTGGGTGAGAAAACGAGCAGCGTCCTGGGGCGTCGTAGATGCAAACTGAACGGTCGTCGAGGATGTATTGTTGGAGGGCGAACTAGCTGAAGTAGTGGAGGTTGAATTCGAAGTGGCCGTGGTTATTGGGGAATTAGCACTGGGCACACTAGTACTTGCTGTATCACTACTGCCACCACATCCTGTGATGAGTAGCGCCGTTCCGATTAACGCTATTTTAAAGGGGTGGGTTATGTTCATCGCATTAACCTTAAAAACTGTCTGACACACTTTGCGTATGAATCTCGAACATACATTATGTGAATTTTATACGTCAATGACAATATATCAGAATATAATTAAAAGAGCGTATGAATAAAAATAGGCAGTAACCATAATTTTTTGCGATGTTTGAGGAACGCCCAGAGATCAGATAAAAAATTCGCTCATTATCAATAACCTTTTTTAAACTTTGTTCGATAATAAATAAAAGCAGTTACAGCACAAAATACATATAAGCACATGATAAGCGTTAATAAGCAACTAGATAATAGAGCGATTACTATAGTCTGATCATATTCCCTTATTGGTACATCACTTGCCACACCAAAATAAGTACTAATGAATGAAAACAGATAGAACGCCAGACCGCCTCCAATTAAACACCCAACACCACCCACTTTTGCAGATTCCGAATAGAAATGAGGCTTAAGATTTAGCTGACTTTGAATTCCGTGGATTAAAATAGCAATGCTCCTAAATATGTATTAGGCCCTGTTAAGGGGGGGATGTTTGGCTAAAATTGTGTAGCTTAGCTGAACTGCCTCAAACTTTAGTAGTCCCGCTTGAACAGCTTGTTATACCTACTCTACTACCATAATTGTCTTAGATAACTTGAGTATTTTATTTGACTGATAGTCTTTAACCGATACCTCGAAAGTATAATTACCTAATTGCTCATGTGGCTCAACGATTAAACGAACATAATCGACACCTAAACCAATAGAACCATCTAGAGGTGACTGCCGGTTAAACCATAATTCACTCTCAGGAATATCAGCATACACTTTACCGTCAGGTTGAATTATGCGATGTTTTTGGGATAACTGACATTTATTATCTATTTTTTGACAACCTTTAAAAACAACTAATGCAGTTATTATTTTACCTTTATAGAAAGTATCGGTAGTTGGAAAGTAAACACCTTTAGATTCTATGCTCCAGTTCTTTAATGCTTCTTCTTCCTTGTGGGTAATCACAAGTTCTGCGCCAAAATGTCCATCAGTTTTTCTGTATTCAGTTTCAGAGTAAGGTTTACCATCAGGTCCAATGAAAGAGGCAACTGATTGAAACGATGTTAATATGAATATGATCATCCATAATCGATTAAACATCTAAATCTCCAAGTAGGTATAACGCCCGCTTAACAGGCGCAAAAGGCTTGGCTAAAATTAGGAACGAAGTGACGCAAGCCAAGCTTTTTGCGTCCTTTGTTGAAGCGTTTGTTAGGCATTCTTTATGTCTGCGAAAGAGGTGATAAATTCTTTACAGACTTCATCTAAAAATGCGGTTTCTAACGGAAATGCGTTTGATACTTTTGACCAGAAAGGTTCTGGACCGATAAAAATCTGCCTTCCTAGTTCAACTTGTAATGCAAAGTGCCCAGAAGTATCAACAGATTTAACTAATATTAATAACTCCCCTGGACTTTCAGAAGTAATCAATGCTTCACCATTTAAAGTAGATTGCAGTTTTTCCAGATCTTCAAGGAAACATTTAAACTCATAACCATCTACCCAGACTTCTTGAGTTAACGCTGAATTAGAAGTTTTTAATGACACTAACAAATTACAATCGTAAATATAATTTGCAGCCCCTCTACTAAGTAACTCAATCTCTAAGCGGTCTGAATTGTTTAAATTTATCTGCATACTGTCCTGAATGCCTAACGCTTAGTTAACGAGTTAATAGATTATGGCGTGGCAGTTGCGAATGCAAGTGACATGACATGAGCTGATAATCTCTGTTAAACGTTTTGTTAGGTGCTTTGCTCTGAATCATCAAATACCTCTAAGTCCTTTTTATCCCGAACCCAGCCTTTGACTCGGCCTACAGTGACGTTTAAATCATCTTCAAATAGTATTTCAGTCCCTTCAGGATCAAGTTCGTCGTAAATAGGAAGAAGGCTCGATAGCCCCTCAAAGATCCACTTTCCTTTCCTTCCTTTGTCGTCACTCCAATCACTTTTGTCCGTCTTAATTAGCTCTCCATATTCAATGGCTTTGCTGTAAGCTTCCTCTCTATCTTCCGCTTTAAAAATTACAGTGTTTGTCCATGCTCTGCATCTTCGGCGAGGGTTATTTTTATCCTCATGATCGTATTCAAATCGCTCAACTAAAGTTGCCACCCACCAACCATAAGGACTCGTGTTTCTTAACGGTACATTCATAATTAGACTAGGCACCTAACAGTATATTATGTAGAACTCTGTGTAAAACATAACTGCTTTCCCCCTCAAAGCTATACATAATTTTAACAATATCAAAACCATACAACGCATTAACAAGTAATTACCACAACTTTTTTTCGTAGTTACATTGGGTTCTATGTAACAGCAATACAAACCCATATCAGACACACTCATTTACCCAGCATATCCCATTGTTATATCCGTGATTATATTGAGCGCATAGTAACAACATCATCAAACTGCCCTAAAGCCCAGCGATTTATGGTCATAAGGACAGTCGAATTTTTTATACAATTTTCCTTAATTCAGAACTGGAAAATTCTTATTTTGACAACCTCACCATTCTTAGAAAGCATTCGACACGTGTTAAGGACTAAGCATTACTCAATCCAAACAGAAAAGACGTATCTCTTTTGGATCAAACGCTTTATTTTATTTCACAACAAACGCCACCCTGCAGGGCTTGCTGAAGAAGAGGTTATGCAATTTTTAAACTATCTAGCAGTGAATAGAAAAGTCACTGCATCTACCCAAAATTTAGCCTTATGCGCCATTGTATTCATGTACAAACATATTTTTGACAGAGAATTAGTGCTACTGCCTGATACCGTTCGAGCAAGAGCGCCTAGCAGAGTGCCAACGGTGCTTTCACATCAAGAGGCTATGAATATCATTCAGCACATGTCTCCAAAGTATCAACTGATGTTTTCCATACTATATGGCAGTGGATTGAGAAAAACAGAACTTCTGAAGTTAAGAATCAAAGACATCGATTTTGAGAATCGCACCGTGTTTATTTTCAGAGGCAAGGGAAACAAAGACAGAACCAGCCTGCTACCCAATAAACTCATCGAACCTTTACAACGACAAATCAAGAACGTTCGTAAAATTCATGCCAAAGATCTAGCTGAAGGCTACGGTATGACAAGTTTGCCACCGAGTCTTGCAAGAAAATACCCAAATGCCATTACAGACTTTAAGTGGCAGTATGTATTCCCTTCGACCACACGCTGCCAACACCCCTATGATGGATACTATTGCCGACATCATCTTCACAATACGGCACTGACCAAATCACTGAAGCTGGCTGTTCGCAAATCGGGTGTGAACAAACATGTCACTGCACACACGTTTAGACATTCATTTGCCACACAGTTGCTCTTATCCGGTACAGATATTCGCACGGTACAAGAACTACTTGGCCATACTGATGTGCGCACAACCCAAATTTACACCCATGTCATTGGGCAACACGTCTCGGGAGTCATCAGCCCGTTTGATAAGAATTAAAACAGCGTATAAATAAACCCAGCTAAACTCGATTGCTGTGTGGCTACAACTAACCCACCGAGCAACACGAAAAAGATAAAAATGGGCAGTAACCACAGTTTTTTGCGATGTTTCAAAAACGCCCATAAATCAGATAAAAATTCACTCATATTGCACTCATTATGATAACTAGCATGACTAAAACGGGTCCTGCATATGGTCTTTGCGCATATCTTCTCGGCTACGCTTAATATAAAAACTATCAGCTTCGTTTGCTTGTGGACGCTTTTGATAAGTTAGACGCTTGGTGAGTTGGCTAAACAGCCCCATCGGGATCACCAAACACACATACAGTAACAGCAAAATGATTTTGGTATTGGTATAAGCTAAGACCGATGCAATCACCATCCAGCTGATATACACAGGATATACCGCCGACAAATAAATCGAGCGCATCAACAACAAATACGCACTGATATATAAGGGCCAATATGGCACTGGGCCATCGAACAACCACGGCAACAATCCCATGAACACCAGACAGACAAAGCCACTGAATTGCCAACAAAACACGCTCAAACCGCGTTTGTCATCTTTATCACATAATGGCAATTGATGCTGTGCCCACCAATTGGTTATAGCGTTAGTCTTTGGCAAACGTCACCTCCTGCGCCCGTTGCATGGCTGCATCTGGCATAGCTTGTTTATCGAGCAGCACCCCATCCATGTACAAATAATCCATTTCAGTCGCCAAAAAACAGCGGATGGCGTCACTCGGTGTGCACACAGGGGGTTCTCCGCGCACATTAAAAGACGTATTTATCAACACCGGCACGCCAGTTTTGGCGTAAAACGCCTCCAATACCTGATGCACTGGCTGAGACGGATGTACCGTTTGTACTCGCGCACTGCCATCAACATGGGTAATGGCTGGCAACTCTGATTGTTTTTCTGGCTGAACTTGCGCCACCATCAGCATATAAGGGCTATAGGTAATATCGCAAAACCAGTCCGCAACATGCGCA
Organism: Glaciecola sp.; assembly: GCA_023268935.1. Taxonomy (GTDB): domain Bacteria; phylum Pseudomonadota; class Gammaproteobacteria; order Enterobacterales; family Alteromonadaceae; genus Opacimonas. The sequence continues at coordinate 2,668 of JALRKK010000050.1, read as the reverse complement.
TCCATCACAATCGGAGCAAAGGGGCGAAAGGATTCGCGTTGTTTGATTTTTAAATTCATCACCGACTGCATGTTCGGACAGCGAGGGTCGCCTAAAATAGAGCGATGCCCCAACGCTCTAGGGCCAAATTCCATGCGACCAGCAAAATACCCCACCACGGCTTGTTCCGTTAGCAAGTGTGCCACCCCTTCAGGGGTCACATTCGCGCGAAACTGCACGCCCCACTCAGCACAAGCTTGCCTGATATCATCTTGAGTAAATGCCGGGCCAAGCTGACTGCCTTGCATGCTGTCTTGAGGCGCCGGTAATACGTTGATTTCACGCGTTATTGCGCCAGACTGATACGCATACTCCAGTGCAGCCCCTAGCGCGCCACCCGCATCGCCCGCCGCAGGCTGAACATATATCTCATCAAATCCAGCCTCGCGTAGTAACCGCCCATTTGCGACACAATTTAGTGCCACACCCCCGGCCAGACATAGATTAGTCAGCCCTGTTTCGGCTTTGAGATGCATCGCCATTGCCAGCACCACTTCTTCGGTCACTTGTTGAATGGAAGCCGCCAGATCTTTGTGTTTTTGTTGCAAAGGCGCATCGTGCGCAAGGGCGGGACCATCAAACAGCGCACAAAATGCCTGATTGGCCATGCGCTCGCCCACCATAAAATCAAAATAATCCAGATTCAGCGCAAAACTCCCATCGACTTTGATATCAATGAGATGACGCTTAATAATATCGGCGTACACGGGTTTGCCATACGGCGCTAGCCCCATCAACTTGTACTCTCCCGCATTGACCTTAAAGCCACAATAATAGGTAAATGCTGAATACAACAGGCCCAAAGAGTGCGGAAAATGCAACTCCCACAGTGGACTCAAGGTTTGACCTTCGCCAATCCACGCACTGGTCGTCGCCCATTCGCCGACCCCATCCAAGCACAACACCACCGCTTGCTCAAACGGTGAGGGATAAAACCCAGACGCCGCGTGTGATAGATGATGTTCGGAAAACGCAATGGGAGGCAAAGGTGCCTTTTTATCCAGCCCAGCCAGCGTCCGGCACTCTCGCCTTAGCAGCTGTTTAAAATAAAGCTTTTCTTTGAGCCAGACGGGCAATGCGCGACTGAAACTGATAAACCCTCGCGGGGCATGGGCAAGATAAGTCTCTAACAAACGCTCAAACTTGAGCAGTGGCTTGTCATAAAAGACAATCGCATCGCAATCTCTTAGTAAAACACCGGCCTCGGCTAAACAATAGGCAATGGCATGGGATGGAAATGACGCATCGTGTTTGATTCGGCTAAAGCGTTCTTCTTGCGCTGCGGCCACAATCACACCGTCGCAAATAATGGCGGCGGCACTGTCGTGATAAAAAGCGGAGATCCCAAGCACGTATTGCGACATGAATGTTATTATTGGTTTTGTCAGTCTAATAACCCATTGTGCCACGCTTACACAAAAAGGTTAATCTTTTGTTGTGATTTTGTAATGCTCTGATTATCCTAACAACATGTAAATCATAATAATTAAAAATTCCCATTACATGCGCAAACTTGCCTTTTACCTAATTGCCATCTTCGTCATTCCAGTACTGTTATTGTTGTCTGCTGAAGGTCTACTGCGTTTGGTTGGCTTTGGCCAAACTACCCCGCTCGTTGTGCCGGTCAAAGGACAAGCTGGCTATGTCATGCCCAATCCTAACCTCATCCAGCGCTTTGTCTTACATCCTGACCACGCACCAGCGGTCGCGCCAGACACACAGTATTTTTTGAAGCAAAAACCAGCCGATACCTTGCGTATTATCACCCTAGGCGGCTCATCCATGGCCGGTTTTCCCTATGGGCGGTTTGGCGCACCTGCTGCCTTCTTGCAACAGCGTGTTACTGGCCTATATCCTGACAAAAATATTGAAGTTATTAACCTTGCCATGTCATCGATCAATAGCTACGCACTGCGCGATATTGCGCAAGAGGTGGTGATGCTTGCCCCAGATGCCGTCTATATCTATGCTGGACACAATGAATACCTTGGCGTCATGGGGGTGGGTTCTTCCTATGCAGGCTTAGGTGGTCACCGACTCAACACACTGTATTTATCGGTCAAACAGTGGCGATTAACCCAGCTTGTCGTCTCTTTGATCAGCACATCACCTATTGAAAATACACCTGACAGTGCACGTACCGTGATGGCCAGTGTTGCCCAAAATCGCAACATTGCCTTTGACAGCCCTACATATCATCGCGGGATTGAGCAATATCGGGATAACATGCGCAAGGTCTTAGCCACCTTTAATGCTGGGGATATTCCGGTATATTTGTCGACTCTGACGGCCAATGATAAAGACCAAGCCCCTTTTGCGGATAGCTATGCATTGAACGACACTGACCGTGCGAAGCTTGGCAGTACACATCTTGACACGCTAAAAGCCTTACACAAGCAACACCCCTTCCATGCCACGGTGAATTACCGTCTTGCGCAAGCTTATTTGAAAAATGGAGACACTCAGCTGGCACGTCAGCACTTTGGTCTTGCAAAAGATTATGATGCCTTGCGCTTTCGCGCCCCTGGTGAGCTCAATATTGTCATCTCTGAGCTGACACAGCGCTTTGATAAAACTTATCTCGTTGATGGTGCGGATATGCTGCGCAGACAATCGCAAGATGGCATTG
>JALRKK010000021.1 GCA_023268935.1 Glaciecola sp. | reverse complement strand
GAAGCGCAAGCGGCAGCACTAAAAATGATTGGAGAGCAGGCCAATACGGATGAAGGACAAAAAGCCATTCAATTGGATTTGGCAACCAAAGCCATTGAAGCTAAGCAAGCGATTGCCAAAGATTCTTCTGTCGTGCTTTTGCCCGATAATGCGACGGATGCGGCAAGCCTGGTCGCTCAAGCAACTGCGATTATTAACAAACTTAATTCAGGTCAGACGGCATGAAGATATTGACTGAAAACTTAGCTGAAACACTGTTTATTTTAGGTATCGCGATGCTCATTATTGAGGTCGTAGTACTGAGTTTATCCACAATCATTTTATTCATGCTTGGTAGTGCGCTGATTCTGACTGCAATCGGGGTGTATATAGGTTTGCTATCACCTGATATTTTGGATGCGGTACTGGCGGTGGCGATTTTGACCGCTGTTCTGACTGCAGGCCTTTGGAAGCCATTTAAAAGCTTACAAGAACAACGCGATGATTCACCAGTGACCTCAGATTTGGTTGGGTTTACCTTTGTATTAGCTCAAGATGTGTCTCCAGAGAGTCAAGTGACATACCAATATTCTGGCATAGAGTGGCGTTTGGTGTCAGCCGTTCCGCTCTCTTCCGGCACCAAAGTGAGGGTAAGTGAAGTGGCTGTGGGTGAATGGTTTATCGAAGCATTTTAATGAATCGATTGTTTGTGGTGTAGATATTTTGCTATGATTTGATCATTAAACATATGAGTAAGCAAAAGGTTATGGATCCTTATCAAACGGCCATTTTAGATGCGATGGGCATTGCTCGTCATTCTTACAAAGATCCTTCTGCACAAGCCTTTGCTACTCAGCCTATGCTCAAGGATCTGCAAGTGGCTATGCCGCACCTGCGTTTTGTGTTGTCCGATCAGGTTGCACTGGAAGATGGTATTGTCAAACTTCCGGCCTCTCCGTCTGCCCAACACAAACGCGATATTTGGTTAGCGTATTGTCAACACACTCATGAACAGTAGGCAATGTCTATTTTTAGGTGATCAAGACGCTATCAGGGCCTACCATATCATGCGAGATGCTCAGCCTCATGCGTGGTCACTTGATACCTTTCAATCCTGCTTATCACATCCTTATAAAGCTATTGGCTTATTTGACCACAATGAACTGCAAGGTTTCTATATTATCCACGAGGTCACAACTGCAGAGCACAAAGAATGGTCGCTTATGGAAATTGTGGTAAATCCATTGCAACAAGGGCAAGGCTTGGGCACCTTTTTGTTAGATGACCTTCTGAGTCGGGCACGCAGACTTGATGTTAATGAAATATGGTTGGAGGTCAGAACATCGAATCACCACGCGATCCATCTCTATCGCAAAACCGGTTTTGTGCAAATTGATGTGCGCAAAAACTATTACCCAACCGATGATGGCCGGGAAGACGGTTTGGTTATGTGTCACTACCCACTCTCAACATCTAATCGCAATATAACAATACTCGACTAAATAGTATATTTGACGTTCAGTTTATTCTCTTAAGGCATGGTATAATTTTTGTTTTAAATCGTGAGAATATTCAATCATGTCATCTACTTCCGAACTTCCGTCCTGTCCACAATGTCACTCTGAATATACCTACACCGACCGCAATCTCGTTGTGTGTTCTATGTGTGGTTTTGAATGGGACCCGCAGTCACTTGCTGATGAAGACAACATCACAGCAACGGACGCAAATGGCACTGTGTTGCAGGAAGGGGATAAAGCCACAGTGGTCAAAGATCTCAAAATCAAAGGCAGTTCACAGGTAATTAAAGTCGGGACAAAGCTTGTGATTCGTCGCATTAAAGACGCCAAAGACCACGAATTAGACTGCCGTGTCGATGGAGTAGGCGAAATGATGGTGACGGCGAAGTTTGTGAAGAAGGCATAGTGAGAGAGAAGAATCATTCACTGCATAGAGTATTTTTGGTAAGATATTGCGAATGAATGATGCGTTATAACTTGCGCTAGATAGGAACAAAAATACATGGCAAATGCCGATTTTTTAAACGAAATAAACAAGCGAAAAACGTTCGCAATTATTTCTCACCCGGATGCGGGTAAAACCACCATCACTGAGAAAGTCTTATTATTCGGCAACGCCTTACAAAAAGCTGGCACCGTAAAGGGTAAGAAATCTGGCCAGCACGCCAAGTCTGACTGGATGGAAATGGAAAAAGAGCGTGGGATCTCCGTTTCAACCTCGGTGATGCAATTTCCGTATGGTGAACATTTGGTTAATCTGCTCGATACACCTGGGCACGAGGATTTCTCAGAAGATACGTACCGGACTCTGACCGCAGTAGATTCATGTTTAATGGTAATTGATGCCGCGAAAGGGGTTGAGGATCGCACCCGTAAGCTGATGGAAGTCACTCGTCTGCGCGACACGCCTATCATCACGTTTATGAATAAGCTCGACCGTGATATCCGTGACCCGATGGAGTTACTTGATGAAGTCGAGAATGAGTTAAATATTGCCTGTGCGCCAATTACTTGGCCTATCGGCTGCGGTAAGTTGTTTAAAGGGGTCTACCACTTACAACGCGACGAAACGATTTTGTATGCCACAGGTCAAGGCCATACCATACAAGATGTGCGCATCATCAAAGGATTGGATAACCCTGAATTGGATGAGGCAGTAACCAACGACCTGGCAACGCAATTGCGCGAAGAACTGGAGTTGGTGATGGGGGCATCCAACGAATTTGATCAAGAACTGTTTTTAGATGGTCAGCTTACCCCAGTATTCTTTGGCACCGCTTTGGGTAATTTTGGGGTGGATCACATGTTGGACGGCCTCACTGCGTGGGCGCCTGAGCCACAGCCTCGTGAGACGGACAAAGATACCAAAATTGGTGCAGATAATGCCAAATTCAGTGGGTTTGTGTTTAAAATTCAAGCCAACATGGACCCCAAACATCGTGACCGCATTGCATTTTGCCGAATTGTTTCAGGCAAATATGAAAAAGGCATGAAAATGCGCCATACCCGAATCAATAAAGACGTTAGAGTATCCGATGCATTGACATTTTTAGCTGGCGATAGAGCACTTTTAGAAGAAGCGTATGCAGGCGATATTATCGGCTTGCATAATCATGGGTCGATCCGAATTGGCGATACGTTTACCTCTGGTGAGGATTTTCGTTTTACCGGCATTCCAAATTTTGCCCCGGAGCTTTTTAAGCGTATACGTCTCAAAGATCCACTCAAAATGAAGCAATTACAAAAAGGTCTCATTCAGTTATCTGAAGAGGGGGCCGTACAAGTATTCCGTCCACTGGCAAACAACGATTTAATTGTTGGCGCAGTTGGGGTACTCCAGTTTGATGTGGTCGTAGCGCGTCTCAAAGCTGAGTATAACGTCGATGCAATTTACGAACATGTGAATGTCGCCACCGCGCGGTGGATCTATGGTTCGGATAAAGACGTTGATAATATTAAGCGCAAGGCTGAGGCCAATGTCGCCCTCGATGGTGGTGATAATTTAACCTATATAGCGCCGACTATGGTCAATTTATCCCTCGCACAAGAGCGTTATCCCGACATTACCTTTGCCGCAACGCGCGAACAGTAAGAATTTAGAGAACAATTTTTATGAACATACAACAACTCATTGCACAGCGTTTTCAAGACGCATTGATTCAGCTTGGGCACCCAGAGGCTCCTGTGCCAGTTGGCAAGTCTACTCGTCCCGAATTCGGTGAATACCAATTCAACGGGGCAATGGCTCTTGCCAAATCCATGCAGAAAAACCCTAGAGAAATCGCACAACTTATTCTCGAAACGGTTGAGTTAGACGATATGGCCAGTCAGTTAGAAATCGCAGGGCCTGGATTCATCAATATTCACTTACATTCCCAGTGGTTAGCACAAGCTGCCAGCAATGCTCTCAATGATGAGTATCTTGGCATTGCAAAGCCTGTCGCGCAAACCATCGTAGTGGATTACTCTTCTCCAAATTTAGCCAAAGAAATGCACGTTGGGCATTTGCGCTCCACTATTATTGGTGATGCGGTGGTTCGCGTATTAGAGTTCATGGGGCACAAGGTCATTCGTCAAAATCACATGGGCGATTGGGGCACTCAGTTTGGTATGCTGCTTGCTCATCTCAGCGACGAGCTCGCCGCAGATAAAGTAGCAGAAACGGCACTGTCTGATTTAGAAGATTTTTACCGTGCCGCCAAAGTGCGCTTTGACAATGAAGATGGCTTTGCTGATCGCGCTCGTGACTATGTGGTGAAGCTACAAGGGGGTGATGCTCAGTGTTTGCAATTATGGCAGAATTTTATTGATATCAGCATTGCTCACTCACAAGAAGTTTACGATAAGTTATCCGTTAGCTTAACCCGTGCAGATGTCATGGGCGAGAGCGCCTACAACGATGACCTTGCTAATGTGATTGACGCATTGACACAACAAGGTGTTGCCGTTGAGGATGCAGGGGCGAAGGTAGTCTTCCTTGAAGAGCTCGCGGATAAAAACGGCAAACCTGCGGTGTACATCGTACAAAAATCGGGTGGCGGATATTTGTATGCAACCACTGATTTAGCGGCCATTCGCTATCGTAATACGCAATTACACGCCGATAGAACCTTGATTTTTACTGATGCGCGTCAAGCTTTGCATTTTAAGCAAACCGAAATCGTCGCGCGCAAAGCCGGTTTTATCGAATCGGCACAAACCTATCAGCACTGTCCTTTTGGCATGATGCTGGGCAAAGACGGCAAACCATTCAAAACACGATCTGGCGATACGGTTAAGTTGGTGGATTTATTAGACGAAGCGGTAGAGCGTGCGGCGACGTTGATTAAGACACGAACGCCAGAGGTTGACAATTTAGATGAAATGGCGCACAAAATTGGTATCGGTGCAGTAAAATATGCCGATTTAGCCAAAGCAAGAACCACCGATTATGTATTTGATTGGGATACGATGCTGAGCTTTGAAGGCAATACTGCTCCTTATCTGCAATATGCTTTTACCCGTATTCAAAGCATTTTTAACAAAGCCGGAGAGCTGGATAAGCAAGCCTCAATCGACATCAATGACGAAACCGAAAAAGCCCTCGCAGTCAAATTACTACAATATCAAGATGCACTAGATGTGGTTGTAGTTGAAGCAACCCCTCATGTGTTATGTACCTATTTGTACGAGCTGGCTTCGCTTTATATGAAGTTTTATGAAGCCTGTCCTATTCTCAAAGATGGGGTGGCTGAAGATGTGAGAGCCTCTCGTTTACAACTCAGTGCGTTGACGCAAAAAACACTCGGACACGGGTTGGGTTGTCTTGGGATTCAAACGCTCGACAGAATGTAAAAGACAAAAAGCGACTCTTCTGAGTCGCTTTTTTAATCGTTTGTACGATATTCGGCGTAGTACAATTAAAAAATCTTAAAAAGGATATTCAAATGACTAAAATTCTCGCGTTTAGTGGCAGTCTCCGCAAATCTTCGTATAACCAATCTATAGTTGCAGCAGCCGCAGATGGGGCAACTCACGCCGGTGCCAAAGTGACAGTGGTGCATCTAAAAGACTTCCTAGCGCCTTTGTTCAATGAAGACTTAGAAGTAGAGCAAGGCATGCCGGCTACGGCGCAAGCCTTCAAGGATTTATTACTTACTCACGATGGGTTTTTGATCGCGTCTCCTGAATACAACTCAAGTTACAGTGCAGCCTTGAAAAATGCCATAGATTGGGCCTCTCGAGGCGCTGAAGGTGAAGCACCATTAGCAGCCTTTCGCGGTAAAACCGCTTTGCTAATGGGGGCATCTCCAGGTGCTTTAGGTGGTTTACGTGGTCTTGTTAATTTACGTATGTTACTTGGGAATTTAGGGGTGCATGTACATCCAACACAACACGCGTTCAATAAGGTTCACACACTGATTGATGAACAAGGTCTGGTCAGTGATGAGAAAGCACGAATAAAATGCCATGATTTAGGCGCACAGCTAGTTCATTTCACCTCTGCGATAAAAGGCTAAATCTGGACAAAAATCCTTATCTGCACTAGGAATTTGACCGAAAATCCGCTACTATCCGCGACCAATATTTTCGGTCTTTTATGTTGACTCACCATGTTTGAAACCAATCCAATTACTCAAGCAATAGCGGATATTCGCGAGCGCACTGACGCGCTTAGGGGGTATCTTTGACCTCGATAACAAAACCGAACGACTTGAAGAGGTTTCCCGCGAGTTAGAAGACCCGGCGATTTGGAATGAGCCAGAAAAAGCGCAAGCACTAGGAAAAGAAAAAAATGCCCTAGAGCAGGTCGTTAAAACCATTGCCAATCTGACACAAGGCACAGAAGATGTTGAGGGTCTATTGGAGTTAGCTGTTGAAGCTGAGGATGAGGATACCTTTGCTGAAGCACAGTCTGAGTTAGCTGACTTGCTATCACAACTTGAAACACTTGAGTTTCGTCGAATGTTTTCCGGTCCCAATGACAGCAATGACTGTTATGTGGATATTCAATCTGGTTCGGGCGGGACGGAGGCGCAGGATTGGGCAAATATGCTCTTGCGCATGTACTTGCGTTGGGGGGAAGAGCACGGCTTTAAAACCGAGCTCATCGAAGTATCTGATGGGGATGTAGCGGGCATCAAATCCGCGACCATTCGGTTTGGCGGTGAATATGCCTTTGGCTGGTTACGCACCGAAACTGGGGTACATCGCTTGGTCCGAAAATCACCGTTTGACAGTGGTAATCGTCGTCATACGTCTTTTGCTTCTGCTTTTGTTTATCCCGAGATCGATGATGACATTGATATTGAAATCAACCCTGCAGATTTGCGCATCGATACCTATCGGGCATCGGGTGCGGGTGGTCAGCACGTCAACCGAACGGATTCCGCCGTTCGGATCACACACTTACCAACCAATATCGTGGTACAATGCCAAAATGATCGCTCACAACACAAAAACAAAGATCAAGCGTTCAAACAGCTTAAAGCGAAGCTTTATGAGTTTGAATTACAAAAACAAAACGCAGAAAAACAAGCACTAGAAGACAGTAAATCGGATATTGGCTGGGGCAGTCAAATTCGTTCTTATGTGCTGGATGATTCGCGCATCAAAGATTTGCGCACTGGAGTAGAGAATCGCAACACTCAAGCAGTGTTGGATGGTGATCTCGATAAATTTATTGAAGCTAGCCTCAAATCAGGCCTGTAAACGTAGGAAGCAACATGACTGCACCCACTCAAGATGAAAATAAACTCATTGCCGAACGTCGCGCTAAGCTTGCGCAGATCCGCGAGAATTGTTCTGCGAATGGTTTTCCCAATGACTTCCGCCGTGAATTTTATGCCGCTGATGTGCAAGCCGCGCACAGCGAGAAAGACAAAGAAACGTTAGAGCAAGAAGCGAATCAAATCAGTATTGCGGGTCGCATCATGGCAAAACGCGGCCCGTTTTTGTTGTTACAGGATATGACTGGGCAAATCCAAGCCTATGCGGACAAAGACACACAAAAAGCCATTAAAGCCCAATACGGACAGCTTGATATTGGTGATATCATCGGTGTGAAAGGCGATTTACACAAGTCGGGTAAAGGCGATTTGTATGTCAACATGACAGAATATCAACTCTTGACCAAATCTTTGCGTCCATTACCAGAGAAGTTC
>JALRKK010000001.1 GCA_023268935.1 Glaciecola sp. | reverse complement strand
AGCACCGGCAAAACCTTTACCTTTAGAGGTACCCGCAATATCTACTTTGCTCGTCTCGTTAAATAGTTCAACAGTGATTTCACTGCCGACTTCAAGACCTTCGCCTTCACCTTCTGCAAGGCGGAATTCCCACAAGCCACGACCTGCTTCCACGCCAGCTTTAGCAAAGTGACCTGCTTCAGCTTTGTTGACGCGGTTGGCTTTTTTATCGCCAGCCGTTACTTGTAGTGCACGATAACCGTCAGTCTCATCAGTACGTAACTGAGTGATGCGGTTTGGGGTCGCTTCGATAACGGTCACCGGAATGGATACGCCATCTTCAGTAAAGATGCGTGTCATACCGACTTTACGACCGACTAGACCAATCGCCATTGTTATAACCCTCTTCTATTTAGCCCAGGCTGATTTGAACATCAACACCGGCAGCCAAGTCCAATCTCATCAACGCATCAACTGTTTTGTCAGTTGGCTCGATGATGTCCACTAAACGCTTGTGCGTACGGATTTCATATTGATCACGCGCGTCTTTATTAACGTGCGGAGAGATAAGAACCGTATAACGCTCTTTGCGTGTTGGTAAAGGGATAGGACCGCTTACCTGAGCACCTGTACGTTTCGCCGTTTCAACGATCTCTGAAGTTGATTGATCAATCAACTTGTGGTCGAACGCTTTTAAACGAATGCGAATTCTTTGATTTGGCATCGATTTAGCTCCAATCGAAAGAACAAAAAAAATCATCATTTCGTCCCATTATCTATTGGGAGAAACGATGTGCGAATAAACTATGGGTTTCCAATTGAAACCTTTGTTTGTTGTTAATAGAGCCCTACTGAACCGCGCAACTAACCAAATAATTAGACCTGTTTAGCTGCCTATTAACCTTACAGTCAACTGACATGTGGGCGCGAATTATACTCGTGTTTATTATAAATGCAAGTCTTTGTGCAAAAAACTGACCGTTCGGTCTGATTTATGGTGGTTTTTATATGTTTTTGTCGTTATGCACTATGTTTAGATTATGTTTTACGTTATTTCTTTCATTAGGTGTACATGACTAGCGTTGCGGGAACATCAGATTTTTCTAGCATTCATACAATATTAAAGCAACATGCGTCGCTTGTGGATGGATTCTCACATTTGCAACCTGTTATTTTGGATCTGTTTGCCTGTGACCGTGTGACCATTTATCAGCGCCGGCGGCAACAACAAGATCTGGTTGCTAAATTTAAAAATGGTAGTCAGACCGTTAAGATTGAAGTACCGATCACTCCACAATCTATCGCTGGGTATGTTGCTCTTTCCAAGCAATCATTGTTGGTACCGGATCTAAGAGATTCAGACGCCCTAAAACAGATCCATCCCAGGCTTTCTTTTGCTGAACAATACGATCAGCAAAACCAGTTTGTTACTCACAATATGCTTTGTATTCCCATTGTTCATACGGATGTTTTACTCGGTGTATTACAATTGATCAACAAACGTGACACCATGTTTGGCGAATCAGACTTGTGCTTAGGACAAATGTTAGCTGAGCTTCTGGGTCAGCATTTCTGCTATGAACTTGGGGGCACTTTGCGTCCATGGGATGATTTACTGCATCGAAAACTCATTTCTCGTAAAGCATTGGAAGCGCTGTATTCTGAACCTCGCTACAAAAATAATTCATTGCTAGCGTGCCAGAAACTGATTAATGAGCATCGAATAAAGGAATCAGACTTGGGTTCCGCTCTATCATTACATTATCAGGTGCCTTTTATAAGCTATAACCCTGACCAATATCATATCTACCACAACGAGCACATACTCAATGTATCTTATCTTAAACACAATTTAGTCGTTATTTTGGCTGATGCTCATGATAAACCTACTATCTTGATGGCTGATCCCAGTAATGCCAATCTGATCATGGAAGTAGGTCAAGCATTGAATTTGACTCAGCCCGAAATTGCCGTCGGCTTAACCCAACATATCTTGCAATATTTAGGTGAAAGTAATACCACAACTGCCCCTGGTGATATGGATGAAATTTTAGATGAAATATCCACGAGTACTGATATAGACGACGAGCATGTTGATGAGCTTTCGGATGATGCTCCGGCAATTGTACGTTTGGTCAGTCGTATTTTGCATGATGCGAAACGGTTGAATGCCTCAGATATCCACATTGATCCAGAAAAAAACGGCCCTACTAGAGTTAGAATGCGCGTTGATGGGGTTTGTCGTGATTTGAATAACATCCCTGCCTCGCATCATAATGCCGTCATTGCGCGCATCAAAATCATGGCTAATCTCAATATTGCCGAAAAACGCATTCCTCAAGACGGTAAATTAGCGTTCAAATTATCGGGGCGTCTTGTTGAGGTGCGTGTTGCAACAATACCGACAGTAGCTGGTGAAGGAGTGGTTATGAGGGTCCTTGCGACTGCTGGCGTAATGCTTTTATCCAAAATGAACATTGCCCCTAGCAATATGCAAAAGCTACATCAGATGATTTTAAAACCTCATGGTATTTTGTTAGTTGTGGGACCGACAGGCTCAGGTAAAACCACTACCTTGCATGCTATTTTGGGACACCTTAATACTCCTGATAAAAAAATATGGACCGCAGAAGATCCTGTCGAAATTACCCAATCAGGTTTACAACAGGTACAAATTGCGCCAAAAATTAATTTTACTTTTGCCACAGCACTCCGAGCGTTTTTGCGCGCCGATCCCGATATTATTTTGATTGGTGAGATGCGTGACAAAGAGACCGCTCATGCAGGTATTGAAGCGTCATTAACGGGGCATTTAGTTTTATCGACTTTGCACACCAATTCAGCCCCAGAAACCATCACTCGTTTACTCGATCTCGGTTTAGACCCGGTTAACTTTTCCGATGCATGTGTTGGTATTTTAGCGCAGCGTTTGATCCGTACCTTATGTCCAAAATGCAAAGAGCTTTATACGGCCTCGGAAACTGAACGTGAGTTCATCGTGCGTCAATACGGGGATGAGTATCTGCAAGAATTAGATTTGCAGGATGACGTCACTCTTTATCGAGCCAAAGGCTGTGATGCTTGCGGTAATACCGGCTACAAAGGTCGCACCGGCGTGCATGAGCTTTTGAGTATGACGCCTGCTCTACGAGCGATGGTCTACCGCAAAGTATCCGCACACGAATTAGCTGAACAAGCTAGAACTGATGGTATGCGCACTCTCATTCAAGATGCTTTGCGAAAATTGCTCAAAGGCGATACCGATACCAAGCAAGTGCAAGTGTTAGGAGGACTTGATTGAATTTAAAAGGTAAATAACTCTTTATAAATAGTATGATAACACTCAAAATATCGTGCGATTGGATAATCTTCAGTTTGATAGCCAAAAGACCAAGCTTGCATACCGGCATTGTGTGCCACTTGGATGTCATATAAATAATCTCCAACATACGCAATCTGATTAGGTGCAATCTTCCACTGCTTAGCGATATTAAGAAGTGCGGTGGGATCAGGTTTGGCAGGAGCATCTTCTCGCGTGATTACCGTTTTGATTGGAATCTGATTACGTTGTAGTTTGACCTCTGTTGCTTCACGGCAATTACGCGTCACAATAGCGGTTGGAATGTCTTGCTCATGCAACGCCTCAACAAACGCTTGAGCACCATTGATCCAGTGGGAAGTCTGCGCTTCGACAATTTCGTGTTGCATAATGATGGCATCGGCTATCTCTGCCATCTCGCTGTCACTTTGGCGTAAGCGCTCGACGTAGCCAAGGATATCTTCGCCTTCAGGGCAATGTATGTCTTGGCGCATGCGCGCAAAATCTAAGGCCGAGTGCACCAACGTGTCATCTAAATCAAAAATAAACCCTTGTGGAAACAATATCTTCTTCTATTTTGGTAAGTAATATATTTAATTACGCACCAGCAACAAAATAGTTTTTAGAGCAAATATAAAATTACTGACATAAAATCTTAGGAATATCGGCCCAGTTGGTCGTATATTGTGGGGATAAATATTGTCTGCGCATACGCCATTTGGGCACAATTCCTTTGGCCGCCATCCCCAAAGTATACTTACCATAACGTTGATTAACTCGATCTAAACACGTCATCAACTGTGGGCTGTCTTCTACTTCATTGAATAGATCTTCTTGGACAAATTCCTGCTGAATCAATTCTGTTGCTCCCAAGCCGGACTTGTGAAAAATGATCCCTGGGCGAAAAATCTGCTCCGCCGCCGCACTAGCCACCCCAACCAATTGCAAGGTGTCAGACGTAGGCACCGCAAACCTGTGCACAATCGCTTTTTTATAATATTCGTCACGACTAAATGGGTTGGAATGTGCGAAGATCTTTAACGCTTTGACCGCAGAGCCTTGAGCCCTGACCTTGCCCCCTACATGCTCGGCATGTAAACACAAAGATTGGCGTAAACTGCTCAAATCCGTTACCTTCTCACCAAACGCTCGGGTTGAAAATATCTGCTGCTTGACGGCTTTGATCGCATCCCAATGCATGCACACTTCACCATTGAGTTCCCGCACTGTGCGCTCAACCTCAACTGAAAACTGTTTGCGCATCGCTTTGGGCGAAGCACAAGCAAGATCCCAAGCAGTCTTGATCCCCATCAGCTCTAACTTAGCACTGATGCGACGGCCTATCCCCCACACATCACCCACCGCCATACGACGCAAAATATACTCTCGCTCAACAGGGTTGCTAATGACAGCGATAAAATTACCTTTGAACTTATCTATCTTCTTTCCGGCGTGACTGGCAGCCTTAGCCAATGTAGGTGTTGGTCCAATACCAACCCCCACCGGCAAACGCAAATTGCGCCATACTGTCCAGCGGATCAGTTGCGCGTGGTAGTCCCAACCATGCTCGGGCAACATGTCGGCAAAATGCAAAAAGCATTCGTCAATCGAATACACGTATTGTTGTGGCGCAAACTCAGCAATCACGCCCATCATCTTACGCGACAAGTCATCATATAATTCGTAATTGGAAGAACGAATGACACAGCCATGTCTTGCCAGAATATCTTTGACCTGATGATATGGCCCAAACTTCTTGACGCCAGTTTGTTTGGCATATTCGCACATCGCACAGATACACCCGTCATTGTTGGTCAACACCACAACGGGCTTTTGCCGAATACTCGGATCGAATACTTTCTCAGCAGACGCATAGAAGCTATTGGCATCAACCAGCGCATACATCAATCTTGTCCCAAATTCATACTGACTTTGCGTGAGGCTCGATGCATGCGCACCGAGCGCACGACAATACCTTCTTCTTCAAAGGTATCACCGGGGCCAATGACATATGGTTCGTGAAACTCCGCAGCGGACAACAGTACCATGGCCTTACGATCAAAGAGCTTACATACAAAGGCACCATTGAGATTGGCCACAATGATATCTAATGAACCTTTGCCTGCGGCACGATCGACAATTAACAGGTCATTATCATAAATCCCATAGCCCACCATAGAATCGCCTTTTGCTTGACCAATAAAGGTTGCAGAAGGGTGTTCAATCAAAAGCTCATCTAAATCGAGTCCAAGCTGTTTGTATTCAGCCGCGGGCGATTCAAAACCGGCAATACCTGCTTGCGCGGCAAGTGGTATAACTTGTAGCATAGCTCACCTCACAAATACTGTTTATATATACAGTATATCATCGGTGAAATTTTGTAAATATTTACTGTTGATTTATCCAGTGGTTTGCGTATACTTTTGTTTATTATTTATCACTGGAGTCAGCCAATGGCCGTCATTACACAATACGTAGTGCAACACAAAGGGGTGGACAAATTGGTTACAACCGACAAGAAAGCCGCCGATCAATATGACAAGATGCTCAATGTAGCGGATAACTTAGCAGAGTATATCGAAGCCAAAGGTGTCAAGCTGGCCGATCAAGAGTTAGAGGATCTCAGTATCCTATTAGCGAAACACAAAGATTCGATTCAGAAAATTTTTAAAGGGTCAGAGGCGAGTACGATGCTCGAAGCAGAAAGCGCTGATGTGATAGCCATTGACGAGAGCGCTAGCTAAAAGCAGACCGGATGATTTGGTGTGATACGGCACAATGTATGATTGATCATACCTAATGCTCTCATTTGAGAGCGTATATCCAATGCTTCACCATCAACCAATACTTGTTCGCAATACTGCAAAAAAATACATCATTTTTTAGAAGGAACTACTATATTTGTATGCATAATTTTTGGTGATTATAGAAATAACCACCAAAAATACGATAAACCACAAATCTAAACCATGCTTAAACGAGTATAGGACTGGTAACAAGCATGACATTCAACGATATTTTAGCTCTCACTCTAGATTTTGAAGGTGGTTTCAGTGGTCACAGTGATGACCGTGGTGGCGCCACCATGCATGGTATTACTTCCAATACTTTGCGGACCATTGCCCAATTAGCACCTGATCTATCACTTCCAGCGCAAGTGAGTAAATTAACCCAAAAGCAAGCACACCTGATCTACCAACGCTTCTATTACGAGGCACCTAATATTCATCTTTTGCATCCAGCAGTACAAGGTGTTGTGTTCGATATGGCTGTCAACCATGGCCCGCAAAAAGCCATCAAGATCCTACAACGTGTGTGTAATTTGTCTGGGATAGTCGCTATTCAAAAAGATGGCATCATAGGACCCATAACGATCCGCAGCGTCGATCGCGTCTATCAAGCCATGGGCAGTCTGCTGGTGAATGCCATCTGTGACGAGAGAGTTTTGTTTTATCAAGCGATCTGCGCCAAGGATGCAACGCAACAGATATTCTTGCATGGCTGGCTCAGGAGAGCTAACGCATTTAAGCGCAAAGGAAACTACACATGAGTCTATTCAAACACATTCCTGTGGTCACCACATTACTCGATACGTTGGGCAAACGCATAGATGACTTGTTCACGTCCGATGAAGAACGTGGTGATATTGCCACCCAACAACAAAAAATTGCCTTAAAACAGCTGGTCACTCAACTCAAAGCTCAACACACTCAACTGCAAATCAATCTACAACAAACTAAGCACCCAAGTTTATTTGTTGCCGGTGCCAGACCCGCCATTATTTGGATTGGTGCTACTGGGTTAGCGTATGAAGCCATCGTTCGCCCTTTAGGGACTTGGTTGATATTACAAACATTGGATATCAATACCATTATGGGGCCACAAGCTCTACAAAGTGCGACACCACAGCAAGTGCAAGCGATATTGGATTTTTATGCATTACCCGGGATGAACACGGAATTATTTTTGCCCATTATCTTTGGTGTATTAGGCATTGGTGGCTTTAGGACATGGGAAAAAATCAACGGCAAAGCCCGTGATAATCTCAATCCGCAACACGGTGAATATGAACTCATGGCCAAAATTATGCTCGAAAAATACCAAACAGAACTCGACATACCACCCAATGCATTCACATCTAATCCCAGTATTTCCCAATTTAAAGCTGCTCAGAAAGATGGTACATTTGTGCCACAATATTATCAATTTCAGCCTGACGACAGGGCAAAAGGAAACTAACACATGCGTTATCTTCATACTATGGTCAGAGTGCGTGACCTAGAGGTATCATTACACTTTTATTGTGAGTTATTAGGGTTGGTTGAAGTCAATCGCTTCGACCATGAACAAGGGCGTTTTACGCTCGTTTTCTTGGCCGCCCCTGCAGATGTCGAACGTGCCAAACAAGACAAAGCACCTTGTGTTGAGCTCACCTATAACTGGGACGATGAAGAATACACCGGCGGACGTAACTTTGGCCATCTTGCTTATCGCGTAGAGAATATCTATGCGACTTGCCAACGCCTACAGGACGGTGGCGTGACCATTAACCGGCCACCACGTGATGGACACATGGCGTTCGTGCGTTCTCCCGATGGGATTAGCATTGAGTTGTTACAGGAGGGTGATCACCTTACCCCGCAAGAACCTTGGGCAAGCATGCCAAATACGGGTGAATGGTAATCACGTATAAGTATGACCCCAGCCATTGCTTTGTTACAACAACAGAATATCGCTCATGAAGTTCTATCTTATGAGCATTCTCCCAGTGCAACGTCTTATGGTTTGGAAGCTGCAGACAAGCTCTGCCTGAGCCCGGCTCAAGTATTCAAAACACTTGTCACAGACTGTTCAGGCACACTGGTTGTTGCTCTAATCCCCGTTACACACTCTCTCAACTTAAAAGCACTAGCCAAAGCAATCGGAACTAAAAAAGCCTGTATGGCCTCTCCTCAAATGGTACAAAGTAAAACAGGATACGTATTAGGAGGCGTTAGTCCATTGGGACAAAAAACACGCTTAAAAACCGTCATTGACCAGAGTGCTAGAGCGCTTGACCAGATGTATATTAGTGCCGGTAAAAGAGGACTAGAAGTCGCTTTGAGACCGGCTGATCTTTCTCATCTTTGTTCCGCACAATGGCTAGACATTACCATATAAATCCGTATCCTTAGATTTTCAAAATACAATAATAACAACGATATTTAATAGGCTTTCTCCTATGACACAGCAAAATAACAAGCAAGCGATTTTGAATTACACCCGCTCAATGTACATGGGGAATTTTGCGCAAGCTCAACTCATGGCAGATGATTTATTTGCGCAAGACAGTACCTTGCAACTGTGTTTTCCATTTGAAACATTGGATGATATTGCCCACCTATTCGGAATTTACGATACCCTACTAAACGCCATTCCCGATTTGGAGCGAAGAGATACTATCGTGATGTCCAATGCTACCGATAGAGGCCATGAATGGGTTGGCTGTTGTGGCTATTACACGGGCGTTATGGTTAGAGATTGGTTGGACATTCCAGCTACAGGGCGTATGGTCTCGATGCGCTTTCATGAGTTTTATCGCTTTGTTGATGGTCACATAGTCGAAATGCAAGCCATTTGGGATATCCCTGAACTCATGTTGCAAGCCAACGCTTGGCCTTTAGCTCCGAGTTTAGGTCGTGAATGGCATGTGCCAGGTCCAGCTACTCAAGATGGCATATCAACTCAGCCACTTAATCCAGAGCTCAGCGCAAAAGCAGCGCGCATCGTCACCGATATGTGTACCGATTTGGGCAATCACGCTACAGGCGGCCCCAAAGCAATGCAACTTCCTAAATACTGGCATGAGCGTTGTAGCTGGTACGGCCCCAGTGGCATTGGTACGGCTAGAGGTTTACATGGATTTCGGCACTGGCACCAAATCCCGTTTTTAAATGCCCTGCCTGACCGTGATGGCAACCCTGAACACGGTCACATGTTTGCTGACAACAATTATGTTGGCTATACCGCATGGCCGGGTATGTTTATGACGGTCAGTGATGATGGGTGGCTGGGGATTGTCCCAAATGGCAAACGTATTAGCATGCGCAGTTTGGATTTTTGGCGGGTCGAAGGTGAAAAAATCCGTGAAAACTGGGTTCTAATCGATTTGCTGTCGGTCTATGACCAACTCGGTTTAGATGTGTTTGCACGCCTGCGAGAATTCAACAAGGCTAGGCATTACGTGCAACATATGGAGCTGGAGCTTTAATGGTCACGCGTACACAGGATGTGTTGAATTTATGTGATGTTCAGTTTGGTTATACAAACTCTCAGCATCAAGCGCTCACACTACACATCAAGCAATGGCGTGTAGGTCATGGTGAGTCTGTTTTTTTGCAAGGCCAATCCGGGGCTGGCAAAAGTACCCTATTAAATTTAATCGCAGGTACGCTCTCTCCTCAACATGGCAGTATTAAGATTGCTGATACAGATATCACTCAATTCTCCAACTCTCAGCGGGATTTGTTCCGCGCACAGCATCTGGGAATCGTCTTTCAGCAGTTTAATTTGGTACCCTATTTGAGTGTTTTAGATAATGTTCTAATTGCGGGCTACTTTGCTAATAATACAGCGATTGACATGCGAAAAAGGGCCATTGAATTGTGTGACAACCTCTCTATAAGTAATGACTTACTTACTCGTGAAGCTAGATATTTAAGTATCGGTCAACAACAGCGGGTCGCCATCGCTAGAGCGTTGCTCAATCGGCCAAAACTCTTATTAGTCGATGAACCGACTTCTGCGCTTGATGCGGATGCAACAGACAGTTTTATGCGGTTACTCAAGCGCGAACAAGAGGCCAATCAATGCGCTATGATTTTTGTTAGTCATGATCACAACCTCGCACAACACTGTGCGACGCACATCCAATTATCCGAACTCAACACTGCGACAGGAGCATATTAAGTTATGTTATTACGTCTTGCTGTGCGCAGTCTTTCATTTCGCAAACAATCCGTATTGTTGACTTTTTTCGCGATTTTTTTGAGCTTAATCGTATTATTTGCAGTGGAACATATTCGCGCACAAGTCAAACAGAGCTTTACTCGAAGTGTCTCTGGTGTGGATCTGATTGTCGGGCCACGTACGGGAGATTTAACGTTGTTGTTGTCGAGTGTTTTTCATCGGGGTGTGCCCTCCTCGGCTATGACCCTTGACGATCTCAATGCCATCACTGCGTATCCTCAAGTCACTTGGTCAGTACCAATCAGTCTCGGTGATACACATGCTGGCTTCACGGTTGTGGGGACAAACACAGATTTTTTTGAATATTTTCAAACGGGTGATCAAGTATCGCTTTCCTTTGAACAAGGGCGTCCCTTTGCTGCGAGTAATGAAGTGGTGATCGGGGCGCAAGTGGCCCACGCATTGCACTATCAAATCGGCCAGTCTATCGTTCTTGCTCACGGCCTTGGAGATGTGAGTTTTCATCACCACGACGATCATACATTATTCGTTGTTGGTATCTTAGCTCCAACTGGCACCCCCGTAGATCACGCGTTATACACCTCTTTACAGGCGCTTGCCCAAGCACATGATAGCCAGCCTAAAAGCCTTAAGCCCTCCATACAAAAAGCGCCTGATACGCATCATCACGGGCATGAGCATGATTACGCTCCTGAACGAGTCGATGTGTCCTCACCCGATCCAACCAAGCCACTTAAGCCAATGGCCAGCAGTACGGATATAACGTCGGCATTTTTGGGCTTAGCAAACCCAGTTTCCGTATTAAGTATGCAACGGATGATTAATCTCGATAATGCTCGCCCATTGAGTGCGATTATTCCCGGCGTAACATTAAATCAGTTATGGCAAATTCTTCGCTTTGTCGAAACAACCTTGCAAGTGATCACTTGGCTGATTGTCCTTGCCACATTATTGGGTTTAGTAACTATGTTGCTGGCAAGTATGCGTGAACGCGAAGCGGAATTTGCGGTTTTTAGAGCACTCGGGGCGCGTCCTGGACAATTATTCTTGCTGATCCAACTCGAAGCGATTGCTTTGGTCAGTTTGGCAATTTTGTCCAGCTATGTTACGCTTACTTTGTTAATATTATTTGCTAGTACATCATTGTCATTGGCACTAGGAGTATCCGTTTCAACGTCGCTTTTCAGTAATGCGATGTTATTTAATGTGGGATGGGTATTTCTCAGTGTACTCATCAGCACCAGTATCCCCGCATGGAATGCCTACAAAAGTAACTTAAAATAATAAAAGGTTAACCTAATGAAAAGACAAAAAATTGCCCTCGCACTTGGCACTTGGCTACTCAGTTATAGCGCATTTGCCGCTGATTATTGGCAACGCTTCAGTGCCAAAGAGACAGATCAGTTTGGCGTTGAAGCGACTTTTTATGGACTTGAAAGCAGTGCTCTGCAGTCTCAACTGCAAGGCGACATGCG
>JALRKK010000075.1 GCA_023268935.1 Glaciecola sp. | reverse complement strand
TCCAGAGGATAAAATTGTTTTCCTTGACGAAAGTGAGCAATACTTTATACCAAGATTAAAGTTAGAGAAGATTGGAAAGCTGGGCATATTAGCCGCTACTTTGACGCTAGCGTATTTAGTGTTTGGAGAGAAAGTTGCAGCACAGGAGGCTCCTGCTGGAATAGCCCTTGAGCTGGATTTAGGTTCCAGTGCTTCACGGCGTGAGAGTTCAAGTCTCTCCTTCCGCACCAATATTGGGGTATAGCCAAGTTGGTAAGGCAGCGGGTTTTGATCCCGCCATTCGTAGGTTCGAGTCCTGCTACCCCAGCCATCTTTTTGACAATTTGACTAATTGACCGCACTGAGGAAACACCTGTGCCAGACATGAAAATATTTGCCGGTAATGCCGTTCCTGAACTCGCCTGTAAAGTTGCTGAGAGACTTTATACCAAACTAGGAAACGCCACCGTCAGTCGTTTCAGTGATGGTGAAATTTCGGTCGAAATCCACGACAACGTTCGTGGTGCCGACGTCTTCATTATCCAATCTACTTGCGCCCCTACTAATGACAACCTAATGGAATTGATCGTAATGATCGATGCACTACGTCGTGCATCAGCTGGCCGTATTACTGCCGTAATCCCTTACTTTGGTTATGCACGTCAAGACCGCCGTGTTCGTTCTGCACGGGTTCCTATTACCGCAAAAGTGGTTGCAGATTTCTTATCGAATGTAGGTGTTGATCGCGTATTAACTATCGATTTGCACGCTGAGCAAATTCAAGGTTTTTTTGATGTACCAGTGGACAATGCCTTTGGTACACCTATTTTATTGGCTGACATGCGTGAACGTGATTTTCATGATCCAGTCGTGGTGTCTCCTGATATTGGTGGTGTCGTCCGTGCTCGTGCTACAGCTAAATTACTCGATGATATTGATTTGGCTATCATAGATAAACGTCGCCCAAAAGCAAACGTCGCCAAAGTCATGAACATCATCGGTGATGTCAAAGGCCGTGACTGTATTATTGTGGATGACATGATTGATACTGGTGGCACGCTTGCAAAAGCTGCTGAAGCATTAAAAGACCACGGAGCGCGAAACGTCTATGCTTATGCGACGCATGCTGTATTTTCTGGTCGTGCACCAGAAAATCTTGAGGCATCTGTTATTGACGAGATCATCGTGACCGATTCGATTCCTTTGTGTGACAAAATGCAAAAAGTTTCAAAAGTGAAGCAGTTGACCTTATCGGACATGCTCGCTGAAACCATTCGTCGTATCTCAAATGAAGAATCAATCAGTGCGATGTTTGAGTACTAAAATCTGAATGATTCATATCAAAGGCAGCGAAAGCTGCCTTTTTTGTTTGTACCTTGGTAATTAACTTGTCGCAAGCGCTCACAAATGGTAGACTTCGTCGCCCTCAATTTGAGGTGATTGTGACTTAACTTTGATTGCGTCACTCACAAGGGTTAATCTTGGTCGCAAAGATTAACAACATTTATTATTTATTTGGAGACTATCATGTCTGAAGCTATTTTTAACTTAGATGCTGAAGTCCGTAACGATCTAGGGAAAGGTGCGAGCCGCCGCCTACGTCGTGAAGACAAAGTTCCAGCCATCTTATACGGCGCTGATAAAGAGCCTGTATCTTTAACTCTTGCTCATAACAAACTGATCCAAGCATCAGAATTCGAAGCATTCTACTCTCACGTATTAACCCTAAACATCGGTGGCGAAAGCGTAGAAGCACTAGTTAAAGATATGCAACGTCACCCGTACAAGCCCAAAATCTTGCATGTTGATTTCTTACGCGTTGATGCATCTAAGAAAGTTCATACTCAAGTGCCTGTTCACTTTATCAATGAAGCCACAGCACCTGCAATCAAAACACAAGGCGGTCATGCTGAGCACCACGTAGCAGAAATCGAAGTATTGTGTTTACCTGCTGATTTACCTGAGTTCATCGAAGTTGACTTAACAGAAGTTGCACTAGGTCAAACATTGCACTTATCAGACATCAAACTTCCTAAAGGTGTAGAGTCAGTTGAGCTAGCAAAAGGTGAATCACACGACCTTGCAGTGGTTACTGTGAAAGCTGCTAAGGGCGCTGCTGCTGAAGCAGAAGGTGAAGCTGACGGCGAGTAAGACCGTTGACTAAGATCCAACTTATCGTGGGCCTGGGCAATCCAGGCCCCGAATATCAAAACACTCGGCACAATGCGGGTGAAATGTTTGTCTCATCTTTAGCCAAAACCTTTGGCTGCACCTTATCTCCTGAAGCAAAGTTTTTTGGACTCATCGGTCGCACTCGTATCGCTGGTCAAGATGTGCGTTTACTTTACCCTACGACGTTTATGAATCGCAGTGGTAAAGCAGTATCTGCCATCGCTAACTTTTACAAGATAGATGTGGCAAACATTTTAGTCGCGTTTGATGAATTAGACCTTCCTCCAGGAGTGGCGCGATTCAAAGTAGGTGGTAGCTCTACGCAAAACGGCATTCGTGATATTGTCAGTGCGCTTGGCAATCAGAAAAATTTTTACCGTTTACGTATAGGTATTGGTCATCCCGGCCACAAAAGTAAAGTGACAGGACATGTTCTAGGCAAAGCACCACACACCGAACAGACCAAAATTGACTCCAGTATTGATGAAGCAATTCGCTGTACTGAACTATTATTAAAAGAAGATTTAGTCACAGCACAGCAACGTCTGCACAGCTTTAGTGCTGAATAGACGTTTTTTGTTGTATGACGTAATTTGAGGAATGACTTATGGGTTTTAAATGTGGCATTGTTGGTTTACCCAATGTTGGTAAATCCACCCTATTTAATGCACTGACTAAAGCAGGTATCGAAGCAGCTAACTTTCCGTTTTGTACCATTGAACCAAATACCGGTGTTGTTCCTGTACCTGACCCTCGCTTAGACGCATTAGCAGACATCGTCAATCCACAAAAGGTCATTCCAACCACGATGGAGTTTGTCGACATTGCGGGATTAGTCGAAGGCGCTTCTAAAGGCGAAGGCTTAGGCAATAAGTTTTTGGCAAATATCCGTGAAACGGATGCTATTGGTCATGTAGTGCGTTGTTTTGATGATGAAAACATCGTTCACGTTGCTGGTAAAGTCGATCCTGCTGAAGACATTGATGTCATCAACACTGAACTTGCTCTGGCTGACCTTGACAGTGTAGACCGTGCCATTATCCGTGTGGGTAAACGCGCAAAAGGCGGTGACAATGATGCAAAGTTCGAATTAAAGGTCTTAGAAAAGATCAAGCCTCATCTTGATGAAGGTCAACTTTTACGCAGCGTTTCATTAGAGAAAGAAGAACACGCCGCCATTGCTTACATGAACCTACTTACGTTGAAACCAACCATGTATATCGCTAATGTCAACGAAGACGGTTTTGACAACAATCCATATTTAGATAAGGTACGTGAGATCGCTGCAGGTGAAAACGCTGTCGTCGTAGTGGTCTGTGCTGCAATCGAAGCAGAAATTTCTGAGTTAGAAGATGAAGATAAAACCGAATTTTTATCGGAAATGGGGTTGGATGAGCCGGGTTTAAATCGAGTGATCCGCGGTGGCTATAATTTACTGACATTAGAAACTTATTTTACTGCAGGGGTCAAAGAGGTTCGTGCATGGACCTATCCAATCGGTTCGACTGCGCCACAAGCTGCAGGTAAGATTCACACAGACTTTGAAAAAGGCTTTATTCGCGCTGAAGTGATCGGCT
>JALRKK010000048.1 GCA_023268935.1 Glaciecola sp. | reverse complement strand
CTTAGGCTACTCGCACGGTTTCAATATCGTCGAAGAAGGCCAGCAAATTCGTTCTGATATCACAGTGGTCATGTGTGCACCGAAGTGTCCTGGTACCGAAGTACGCGAAGAATATAAGCGTGGTTTTGGTGTACCAACTCTTATCGCTGTTCACCCAGAAAACGACCCAGAAAATAAAGGCTGGGCCATTGCTAAAGCACTCGCCTCGGCAACTGGTGGTGACCGCGCAGGTGTCCTAGAGTCTTCATTTGTCGCAGAAGTCAAATCTGATCTGATGGGCGAACAAACCATTCTTTGTGGTATGCAGCAAGCCGTTGCCGTATTAGGCTACGAAAAAATGGTTGCAGATGGTGTAGACCCAGCCTATGCCGGTGCGTTATTGCAATACGGCCTGGAAGCCATCACTGAAGCATTGAAGATCGGTGGTGTGACCAACATGATGGACCGTTTGTCTAACCCGGCCAAGATCAAAGCGTATGATCTATCTGAAGAATTGAAAGTTATTCTACGTCCATTATTTGAAAAACACCAAGACGATATCATCAGTGGTGAATTCTCAAAAACCATGATGGAAGATTGGGCCAACGGCGATGCTAACTTACTTAAGTGGCGTGCTGAAACAGGTGAAACTGCATTTGAAAATGCACCAGAGTTCACCGGCAAAATCGATGATCAAGAATTTTTCGACAAAGGTATTTTCATTGTCGCTTGCATCAAAGCAGGTGTTGAGTTGGCCTTTGACGTAATGGTTGAAGCAGGCATTTTACCTGAATCAGCTTACTATGAGTCGCTTCATGAAACGCCACTTATCTCTAACACCATCGCACGTAAGCGCTTGTATGAGATGAACGTTGTTATCTCGGATACGGCTGAATACGGTAACTATTTATTTGCTAACGCTGCCATCCCATTATTGGCAGAGAAAGTCATGCCGACCTTGAGCGCTGAACTACTTGGTTCAGGCCTAAGTGATACATCTAACGCAGTGGATAACATGCGTTTAGTGGAAGTGAATCGCGCCATCCGTGAAACGGGTGTTGAATTCATTGGTGAAGAACTTCGTGGTTACATGAGTGACATGAAAGCAATCATCTAAGAAGGTAACAGTTCTGTCGTTAGGTGCTTTTTTATAAAGCCCTCTTTGCCCGGCCAATTTGGCCGGGTTTTTTATGTGTATCACCTTGCAAATCTCGTATTCTCAACTACATTTTTCTTTGTTGTTTGCCACATGATTTCTTATGATATGTGGTACAGCCTTCAGCTAAGTTAATTTCGAGCATATTTGAACAAGGTCATAGTCAAAATACAACAACTCACAAAGCCTATCCCAATAGGGATCAATGTATCTACCAGGAACGCATCCACTACCAAAGCAATTAACACGGCTACTACACTACTTACAGCACCCAACAAAGCTGCGCCAAGGCCAGCTACTTCGCCCAAAGGCTCCATCGCCAAAGAATTGATATTCCCAAATAAGATCCCGACAAAGAAGAAGTTTACAAATAGCAAACCAATCGTGACGACCAAAGGTGCTAGACCTTGATAAAGTATTTGTGCAATGACAAACATTACACTCAGTAATAAGTGTCCCCTCAAAGCTAACTGGCATAAACGCACCATACCCAATCGTTCAACCAAATGGGCATTCACCAAAGATGCACACCCGATTGAGAATGCCAATGCTGCAAAAATATACGCAAACCAATCACCTACATCATAAAAACCAACAAAAATCGTCTGGGTCGCACCTAAATACCCCAAGAAGCCACCAAAAACTAAGCCAATTCCCAGCATATAAGGCCAGACTTCACGATGTGTGAGGATAAATCGACTGGCGATGAAGAACTCAGACCAAGTGAATTTGCGACGATCTGCTTTGGCCAGGGTTTCCGGTTGACGTAGAACCAACCACAGTACTGATAGAATCACCATGACAAAGAAAAACGCAAAAATATAATGCCAGGTAAAATAGCGCAAAATAGCCTGTCCAATAATGGGTGCCATCATTGGCACCATAATGAACACCACCATGATAAAACTCATCACCCGCGCCATGCGATCGCCAACATAAATATCGCGGATCATTGCCATCGTCGCGATTCTTGGACCACTGACGCCAAAGGCTTGAATCAACCGGCCAAGCAACATCACTTCCATGGTCGTTGCCGCCATACAAATCAAGGTGCCAAGACAAAAAATCAAAGATCCTAAATAGACCCCAAAGCGCCTTCCAAAACTGTCACAGATTGGCCCAAACACGAGCTGACCAAAAGCCATACCAAAGAAGAATAACGTGATGATCATATGGGTATGCTGCATACTCGGACTGTTTAGATCATCGCCAATCATGCTCAAGGCTGGCAACATGGTATCAATGCTCAGCGCCACCAATGAGGTCAACAAGGCCATTAAGGTGACAAATTCAGGTAGGCTAAGGGTGGCTTGTGCATGAGCCGTTTTATCGTTATGTGGCTGGCTCATACATTTACCTCAACAGATATCTCCTGCGTATTTATTTTGCTCAAGGCTAAATAATTACCCAAGCCAATACAAGCAACGCCAAATATGGCCAGCAATGACCACTGATATCCTTCCATCACTGTTGCGATGAAGAGAGCTATGACAGGATACACTAAGACAACATAGGCCGCTTTATCAGAACCCAGGCGTTGCACTAACAGCATATAACAGCCAAAGGCAATAACAGAGCCGAAGATAGAGAGATATGCTAGCGCTGCATAAAATTCGACCTCTTCTGGCCACTGCCAAGGTATGCCGAATAATTGCAAGCCAAGCAAAATCACCACACTCCCATAAAACATGGAGTAACAGTTAAACGCCACCACCGAGACATCATCGAGTAAATGTTCTGAAATGATATTGCCAATACTCGCCGAAGAAAATGAACACAACGCCCATATCAGCCCTAACATCAAACTTTCGCTCGAATTTAACTGACGTAATTCAGGATAAAAAATCGAGCAGAT
The DNA here is from genome assembly GCA_023268935.1 of Glaciecola sp. GTDB lineage: Bacteria > Pseudomonadota > Gammaproteobacteria > Enterobacterales > Alteromonadaceae > Opacimonas. The sequence goes on along the minus strand of JALRKK010000048.1, from coordinate 5,108 downwards.
CCCAACGGATCCCAACGTTGCGCCTATGACCACTTCGCGTCGAATCGGTTTACGCAAAAATACGCGTCTTAAGATCACATTAAAATAAATGACGGACGTGCTTAACACCGCCAAAAAGGCACCCATAATATGTTGTTGTGCAACATACAAAAATGAGTAATCCAGGGTGTATAAAAACAATCCGGCAAGACACATCGTCAGATGTTGTGTAATGCGAAAGCGCATGGGTAGCCGACGCCACCAAATAAATAGAGCTAACAGTAATGAGGCTAATAAAAAGCGAAAGGCAACCGCATAAGATGGGTTGCCGTAGTCAATTTGGAAATTAATCGCATGCCAAGTTGAGCCCCAAATCAGGGCACAGACGATAAAATAAAAAGATGACGACATTTAACCCCGTATATGCCCATCCCCTGTCACGACAAATTTTTCCGTCGTCAGGGACGCTGCGCCCATTGGTCCATACGCATGAAGTTTGGAGGTCGAAATTCCGATTTCTGCTCCTAAGCCTAACTCACCGCCGTCAGAAAAACGCGAAGACGCATTGACCATGACCACTGCAGAATGTATTTGTTGTAAAAACGCCTGCTGACGCTCACTATTTTCGCTGACAATGACTTCTGTATGACCTGAATTGTATCTTTGGATATGCTCAATGCCTTGCGCAAAATCATCTACCACACGCACGGCTATTTCCATAGCGAGGTATTCAGCTTCCCAGTCAGCATCGGATGCCGGAACGACATCCAGTTCCACGTTGGCAAAATGAGGCAAGCTTTTTGCACAAGCATGCACTTTTACAGCGTGTTTAGCGAACATATCAGCCACTTTCGGTAACAAGGACTCAGCTTGTGCCGAGTGAATCAATACGGTTTCTAAGGCATTACAGACGCTGGTTCTTTGCGTTTTACCATTTTCGAGTAAGCGAAGGGCTTTGTCGGCATCGGCAAACTCATCAATATACAGATGACAAACGCCTTTAAAATGCTGAATGACTGGAATTTGGCTGTGTTGAGAAACAAAACGAATAAGCCCTTCACCGCCCCGTGGAATAATTAAGTCAATATCGTCCGATAAGGTCAGCATTCTATTGAGAATTTCGCGATCTGGATTGGGGATCACAGTGACGGCTGCAGTATCTATTTGGTGTAACTCGAACGCATCGTGTAAACACCTTGCCAAGGCCATATTGGAATGTAACGCTTCTTTGCCGCCACGCAAGATGACGGCATTACCAGCTTTAAAACACAGTGCCGCCGCGTCGATAGTAACATTTGGGCGCGATTCGTAAATCATGCCGATGACACCCAAGGGAATTTTCATTTTTTGCACACGTATTCCACTTGGCATGGTTTGCGGGTCACTCATTTGACCAACCACTTCAGGTTGGTGGGCAATATCCACTACCGCTTGAGCTATCGTCTTAATACGCTGTTCATCGAGCATCAGACGATCCTGCATTGCCTTGTCCATACCACTAGCCAATGCCTGCGCCAAGTCTTCGCGATTGGCAGTGATAATTGCTTTGGTATTATTCAGTAACGTCTCTGCAACCGTTAATAGGACGTTCGTTTTGTGTTCTGAACTCAGTTGGGCAACTTGTCTCGCCGCGTGTTTTGCCTTTTTTGCAGCCTGTTCAATCGAAAATGACATCTTACCCTTCCTTATCTATTCTTACTAGGTTATCACGATGGATGACCTCTTCGCTAATTCGATAACCTAATTTTTCTTTGGTTTGCTCGCTATTGAGTCCTAAACAAAGACTCATTTCGGTATGCGCATACTGACTCAACCCTTTGGCAACCGGGACTCCATTATAATAAACCGTGACTGCATCACCGGCGACAAAAGCACCTTGTACTTTCGTTACCCCAATAGGCAGTAATGACGCACCTCGTTCCAGTAATGCCGAAGCGGCACCTTTATCAATATGCAATTCGCCTTTGCTACGCAAAGTATGCTTAAGCCAATGACTTCGCGCATTTTGCAAACTTGCTTGAGGGATAAATAGGGTGCCTGGATTATTATTTTCAGCCAGTGCAGTAAAGACTTCACTTTTACGGCCATTGACGATAAGAGTTTGAATACCCGCTTGCGCACATCGCTTCGCCGCCTGTAACTTGGTTTGCATGCCCCCTGTCCCAACACTTGTGCCAGCGCCAGAAGCCATTTTTTCAATCTGAGGGGTAATCTCTGGAATCACAGTGAGTAATCTAGCGTTTGCATCCGTTCGAGGATTGGCGGTGTATAACCCATCGATATCTGTGCAAATAATACAGGTATCCGCGCCCGCAACCAAGGCTGTGTAGGCGGCTAGGTTATCATTGTCGCCAACTTTAAGCTCATTGATCGCTACCGAGTCATTCTCGTTGACAATGGGAATTGCACCGTGTTTAAGCAACTCCCGTAAGGTATTTTGAATATTGACGTACCGCTCACGATCATACAAATCGTCCATCGTCAGCAAAATTTGTGCACAAGGCGCATCAAAAAAACGCGCCCAATTACTCATCATTTGGGTTTGACCAATGGCGGCCATGGCTTGCTTTTCTGCAATACTCGGAGTGTGATTCACCGGAATACTGGCACGACCGGCCGCGACACTGCCAGAGGAAACAATGATGACTTCTTTGCCTTGTGCCCGAGCGTTAGAAATAAACCCGGCTATGGCTAATAAATACTGCGCTGAACAACCATGCTCGGGCCCATCTGGGGCAATTAACGAACTGCCGACTTTGACCACTGCACGTTGCCATGAAAATGCTTGCATAAATAATGAAAATACGTGTTTTGCTGTGTATACAGAATACTGTATTTTGCCTGGCAAACCAACACTTATGCGCCTTATTTAATAGGTAACGAACCACCTGAATTGAACAGAAAATGACGGGGTTTGTGAGAGAGCAAGAATTTCGTTAAAATATTTCCACTATTTTTAAGAGAAATAACTATGCAAAGACTGATTTTGAGCGTATTACTGTGTTGTTCGGTAGTCGCGCACGCAACTGTAGTCAAACAAACCAAAGGGGATTTTGAAGACAAATTCCGTCAACTTGATGAGATTTTACCCACTCCTAATGTCTATCGTAATGCTGCAGGTGAACCGGGGCATGAATATTGGCAACAACAGGTCGACTATGCCATCGCTGCTCGTTTGCTCGAAGACAAGCGCCGCATCGAAGCGACTCAAGATATTGTCTATCACAACAACTCTCCAGATACATTGAAGTATTTGTGGGTGCAACTGGATCAGAACCGCTTTAAACCCGACTCAATGGCCAACCTGACCACAACCTTTGGAGGCATTGGCACACGAGGTCCCGCTACGCAAGCCGCCACCGATTCAGCACCCGCCAAAATATCTTTGGACATGTTGCGTCGTGAGCAGTTTTTGGCTGATGTCGAAGTGGGTTATGATATTTCTCGCGTCGTCGATGGTTTCGGTAATCCGCTGCGGTACACCATTGTCGGCACGTTGATGCGCGTGGATTTACCCCAACCCCTAAAATCTGGCGAAAAAATACGCTTTAGCCTCGATTTTGCTTTTAATATAGTGGAAGAAGATGCCGTTTCTGCTCGTTCTGGTTATGAGCACTTTCCAGATGATCCACGTGAAGGCGGAAATGATATTTTCCTCCTTGCACAGTGGTTCCCTCGTATGGTGGCTTATACCGATTATGAAGCATGGACCAACAAAGAATTCATCGGCCGAGGTGAATTTACCTTAGAGTTTGGCGACTACGATGTGTCGTTAACGGTTCCTGCTGATCACATAGTGTCTGCAACCGGGGTTTTACAAAACCCTGATGATGTCTTAACTGATGAACAACAACGTCGCCTGAAGCAAGCCGAAACCGCTGAACGCATTGTGTTTGTGGTCACACCTGAAGAAGCAATGGAAGCAGAAAAAACCGCTACGACCAAACAAAAAACATGGCGTTTTAAAGCCGACAATGTGAGAGATTTTGCCTGGGCATCCTCACGTAAATTTGCTTGGGATGCCAGAGGCTATCGTCAAAATGATCCGGACATGCCATTGGTCATGGCGATGTCGTTTTATCCTAAAGAAGGGGGGGAGTTGTGGCAAAAATACTCCACCGAATCGATCATTCACACCATGGCTGTGTATGAGCGTTTTTCTTTTGCTTACCCATACCCGACTGCGCAATCAGTGAATGGCCCAGTGGGAGGTATGGAGTACCCAATGATCACCTTTAACGGTCCTCGTACGACCCTGCAGGACGATGGTACTCGCACCTACTCTCAAGCAGAAAAGCGCTTTTTGATTGGCGTGGTGATCCACGAAATTGGGCATATTTACTTTCCAATGATCGTGAATTCAGACGAGCGTCAATGGACTTGGATGGACGAAGGTCTTAATAGCTTCTTGGATGGCGTTGCCGGACGTGAGTGGGACCCGAATATTCCTTGGGGAGTTGAACCTCGTGATATTGTCGATTATATGAAGTCGGAGGTTCAGGTGCCGATCATGACACAATCTGATTCAGTACTGCGTTTGGGTCCAAATGCCTACACCAAACCAGCCGCAGCCTTAAATATCTTACGTGAAACCATTATGGGACGTGAGCTGTTTGATTTTGCGTTCAAAGAATTTGCCCAGCGCTGGAAGTTTAAGCGCCCAACACCTGCGGATTTTTTCCGGACGATGGAAGAAGCGTCGGGTGTGGATCTAGATTGGTTTTGGTATGGTTGGTTTTATACCACTGACCACGTAGATATCAGTCTAGATAGCGTTTATCAACTGCGTTTAGACACGCTTGACCCAGACATTGACTTTGCTCGAGAGCGTCAAGCTGAAGCAGATAAACCGTTGTCATTGACCGACGAGCGCAATCGTGCAGAAGGTCGCACATTATGGGTCGAACGCTTCAAAGATATTCGTGATTTTTACGATGATAACGACCGTTTCACTGTGACCAATAAAGAGCGCAATGCATATCGTGAATTTTTAGATGGGCTTAAAGACTGGGAGCGAGTCGCGCTGGCTCGTGCGTTGGAAGAGGATAAACATTATTATGTGTTTGCGTTTTCTAATCTTGGTGGTTTGGTTATGCCAATCATATTGGAGTTAACGTACGCCGACGGTA
>JALRKK010000043.1 GCA_023268935.1 Glaciecola sp. | reverse complement strand
AATTTAAGATAAAAAACTTAACGTTTTCTTAAGCTTTGTTTAGTACACTATGCATACCAATTATCCAATGATTCAGTATATGCATTTACTTCTTGTGGAAGACGAATTAGCGCTTGCAGAGCAGATCATCACTATGTTGCGTCGTTCAAATTATGCAGTGACACACGTCACGACGGGACATGCTGCCATGTTAACAGCCCGCTCTGGGGATATTGATGCCATTATCTTAGACCTTGGCTTACCAGATATCGATGGACTGCAACTATTAAAGCAACTGCAACAAGCTAATATCGATATTCCTACGCTCATATTAACCGCCCGAAACAGTCTTGATGATCGTGTTTTGGGCCTAGACAGAGGCGCGGAGGATTATCTGGCCAAGCCGTTTGCAGAAGCTGAACTGCTCGCTCGTCTGCGCGTGATCACTCGTCGTTATCGCACTGCTCAATCATCAATGCTGACTTACCAAGATGTGTCACTGGATATTAGTGCAATGACACTGACAGTGGCCGGCTGTGAAGTAGAGTTATCGCGAAAAGAACTGATGATTTTACGGATTTTACTGGAGTCGCAAGGACGCGTGATCAGCAAAGAAAAAATTACTAATAGCATTTATGAATACGGCGAAGAAGCCTGCAGCAATGCCATTGAAGTGCATATCAGCAACCTGCGCAAAAAGCTCCCTGACCGATTCATTACAACGCTTAGAGGTTTAGGGTATACCATCAAGTGAAGACAATGCTTTTTTCATCATTATCGCGTACGTTAATTTTGATCTTGACCTCTTTAATCGTCCTGATCATCACTGTGGCTACGTTACAAGCATATCGAATCACCTTGCTTGAACGTCAACACGCGCACGATGTTGAACTCGCACACATTGCCTCACTACTTTTGCAAACACAGCCACAACAGCACCATGTAAAAATCAAAGCACCGTTATTTGTGCGCCAAAAAATTCATGATACCTGGTATGAGTCCCCCGATGCGCCTCACATCCTTCCTGAACACTCGGGCTATCATGAAATTATGCTGAACGGTACGCTATGGCGAGTGTTAAGACTCCAGCAAGATGTGACAACCGTGGTCGTCGGCTTTCCTAAGGAAGTTGTTTTTAATGAACTTGAAGCACTTATTTTGCCGACCATCACACCGTTTTTAGTGGCATTACCCGTGTTGGGTGTGGTGATTTTTGTCGTTGTTAGGTTTCAACTCCGTCCGCTTAAACAGTTAGATAAAACATTAACCAAGCAGGAAGACTTTCAATTTACGCCTCTGCATATTGAAAATGCTTTTCTTGAATTGCAGCCGGTCATTCTTACGATCAATAAATTAATGAGTCGCCTCAAAGCTAGCTATGAGCGGGAGCAATCGTTTAGTGCCAACGTGGCTCATGAGCTAAAAACTCCCTTGACCACATTATCATTAACCATCGATAACCTCATTGCCGACGCTGCGAGTCATGAACAGAACGCTTGCGAGAAAAGAAAACAGTCTTTGGAAAACATGCAAGCGCATCTACTACGGGTCAATTCAGTCGTAGAGAGTTTGTTGTTGATGGCCAAAACGCACCCACATTTTTATCGTAAATCATTGACCCGAATGAATATTCTACCAATAATCCAAGAGACATTAAGTGCACTTTTCCCCAAATTAAATAACAAGCAACAGTCCTTGAGTTTTGATTATGCGCAACAGTCTTATTGTTTGGATACCTCCCCCACATTGATATCGATTGTCATTGATAACCTCGTCCTTAACGCACACAAGTACTGTCATGAAGGCGCTCAAATCATTGTTGAGTTGACCCAGCAAGCGGCACAAATGTCATTGACTGTGCGCGACGACGGTCAAACGGTGACTGAAGAAACCATTAACCATTTATCTGAGCGATTTGTCAGAGGTTCACAAACACATATTAGTGGTTCAGGCTTAGGTCTATCCATTGTGCAACAAATCATGGACATTCATCACGGTACCATGACCGTCAGCATTGACTCAAAACTTGGTGGTCTCAATATTACGTGTATTTTTCCAAATGGAACCCCGCCATGCGCTGTGTGATGTTATTGGTCAGTTTGTTAGTTGTAGCGGCAAATGCGGCACCGGTAACACACCAAATTGTGCTGCACCAGCACATCTTTGAACCCAGCATTATTAAAATACCAGCTTATACCAAAGTCACCTTAGTGATCATCAATCGCGATGATACCCTTGAGACCTTTTCTAGTTTTACATTAAATCGTGAAAAACTATTGTTGCCACACGCTTCAACCACAATTTACCTTGCACCAATGCCGCCCGGGGAATATTCCTTTAGCGGTGAATATCACCCTTATTTCGCGCAAGGAAAAGTACTTGCTGTGCAGGAGGGAACCCCCTAATGTTGACGGTGAGTTTTGCCCAACTATTGAGTATTTTTTTGTCATGGATTGGATACTGCGCATTGATGAGTCGCGCAGAAAGTATTTCCATGCTCACATGGGCTTACCTAGGTGTCGCTCTAGTGTTATTGACTGGTGCGAGCACCTGGTCGGTACTCAGTCCTTACACCCAAGGAATGTTACAGTACCTATCATGGTTTTATGTGGTGATGATGAGTGCCTTTTTGGTGTTGCAAGGCGCATGGATGGTCTATCCCAAAAAAGCACTGTACCTCGGCGCCTTAAGTGTGGCTATTGTATTGCCAAGTTTTGAGCTGGGGATGTATCTGTCAACGCAAATTAATGACGCGATGTCTCATACCCTATGGCAGCTTATCTACGCTTTGTGTTTAGCCAGTTTGTACTTGTTATCGGTTGCTATTTTACTCAGTTACGTGGGGCACATTACACCCGTTTTGCTCTGGCGTGTCCTTCTGAGTGCCATCCTTACCGGTTTTGTTCTACAGATATTAGAGCGACTAATACAGATGTTTCATTGGGATGTGACGTATTGGTGGTCTATGGAGTTCTTGTATGAATGGTTGCCCTGCGAATGGGTTTTTAAAGACTTGTTGGG
>JALRKK010000019.1 GCA_023268935.1 Glaciecola sp. | reverse complement strand
GAGCCATGATCAAACTCTTCAATTAAAATATATCGAAATATGAATTGTCGTTGTGACACTCTTAATGAGTGCCCACACAAATTGTCTTGTTATCTGATTGTTAAAGAACGTTGAAGCCGAAGCTTCAGTGCTTTTAATGGGTTAGCCCCTCAAGCGAGATGCGCATTCTACAGACTTCATTTCGAACGTCAACACTTTTTATCAAAAAACATCTACTTTTTTGTCTTTCACTCAAATTTTACTCAAAACGTCTAAAAAGCACACAATTGATGGCATTTATCGCGCATTCATATTGATACTTTAATGCAAGTTTCCTCTAATTTGATTATTCACACAATCGGAGTAACATAACGATCTCACCTATCATTATCACTACAGGTATTATTATGAAAGTTTCACCTATTATCTTAATCATCCTCTTTTTGCTGCTCGGAGTTTTAATACATTTTACAACGCCTATCCTTACACTTGGGCAACTATACGCTTTTATTTTCGGTACTGTTGGTACTTGGATAATTGTCACACTTACCACCTCACATCAGTCGTCCCTACCTAGCAACCGAGGTGTAACAAAGAAACCGCAAAACAAAACAATCACAGACGGTCATGAGCTCACTACATTATATATAGGAAATCTTGCATATAAGGTCCCTGAAAAAGCAATCAAAACACATTTTGAACAATATGGATACGTTGATTCTGTGCGCTTAATGAAAGATCGTCGCAGTGGTAAACGCAAAGGGTTTGGCTTTGTCGAAGTTGGCGCAAACGATGCGCAACGCATGATTGATAATTTAAATGATACTGAGTTTTCCGAAAGAACATTAAAAGTTCGTTTAGCAAAAGAAAAAGGTAATGACTGAATACATCTCTCAACTAGATGCGAAGATATCTCGTCTTCGCTCTTTATTGTCACCAATCGTTCCAGCATCGGTTTTATCTAACACACATATAGTCCAGTCATCATCACAGCATTATCGGATGCGGGCAGAATTTCGTGTATGGCATGACGGGGATGATTTATATCACATCATGTTCGACCAAGGTACCAAGCAAAAATATCGGGTTGACCAACTACCAGCGGCTAATAAATTAATTAACCAAGCAATGGTTGATGTCATACAAGGTTTAAAAACCAATCCGCTTTTACGTCAAAAATTATTTCAGATTGACTACTTAAGTTGCCTCAATGACCAAGTGCTCGTTTCTTTACTTTATCATCGACCATTAGATGATGAATGGGAAACGCACATTCGCGCATTAAAGGAGCAACTTAATCAAAAATACCAAATTGATTTTATTGGTCGCGCCAAAAAACAAAAACGCATTGTTGAGCGGGATTACGTCATCGAAACCTTACCGGTGCACGATAATAACTATACATTTAAACATATAGAAAACAGTTTCACTCAACCCAACGCACTGGTGAATTGTAAGATGATTGAATGGGCTGCGGATATAGGAAAGCAACTCAATGGTGATCTGCTAGAACTGTATTGTGGTGCTGGAAACTTTAGTATTCCACTATCTAATTACTTCAATAGAGTGCTAGCGACTGAAATATCCAAAACATCAGTTAATGCAGCTCAGTACAACATAGAACAAAACAAAGCTGATAACTGCACTATTTTACGGATGTCGAGTGAAGAATTTGTTGAAGCCCAACGTGGCATACGAAGCTTTCGCCGTATGGAGGGGGTTGAACTGTCCGATTATGATTTGCAAACGGTACTTGTCGACCCACCAAGATCAGGATTGGATGAGGAAACATGTAAAATGATCAGTCAGTACGACAATATCATTTATATATCTTGTAACCCTGATACATTAGCTGACAACCTTGTACATTTGACAAAGACCCATAATGTCGTACAAACCGCGTTGTTTGATCAGTTTCCATTCACTCACCATATTGAGGCCGGAGTATTCTTACAACGCAAGGCTTAAGTTCTTTTACTCATTAATGCAGTCGCACCAAAATGTACCATATACAATTGGCGTTTGGTGCGCTCCGTGATCTCCTCTATTTGCACATTACTAGCATCTAATAACTCACCGCCTGCACTGAATACAATTTTGACCATTGCGTCAGCCTGCATTTGGGCCACCGCTACCTGCTTTTTTTCCTGAAAAACAATATAATCTGTTAATTCATCGGTAAAGTGCTGAATTTCCCTCAACACTGCTGCTCTAAAATCAGCAGAAGTGCCGGTATGTTCACGCAAGAGCAAACGAAACACATTATTGTGAGCCAATACAAATTCTACAAATGTGTCCACTGAGATTTTGATCGCCCCCCGTTCAGATGAGATCCGTCGCCTTGCGCTGCGCATCAATTGACGCAAAGTCAATCCGGCTTCATCTACCAAAGTCAAACCAAGTTCATCAATATCTTTAAAATGTCGATAAAAAGATGTTGGAGCAATACCCGCTACTCGTGCCACCTCTCGCAAACTCACTGCAGATAAACTTTTGGTTGCATCTAAGCTGGCAAAAGCAGCGTTAATAATATTTTGTCTAGTTTGCTGTTTTTGTTGTTCACGGGTGACTTTTTGCGACATCAGACTTATGACTACTTGCGTTACAAGGAGATTTAATTTATGTTTAGCTTACACGTGTACGCTGAAATTTAACAGCCAGATATATAAAAAAGTAGTTCGACATGCCTCAGACACCATCCAAACCACCATTTATATGGTTAAATATTACCATTTTTTCTGTTTTAACCCTGATTACTCTAATCGGAGTTCCTTGGTGGACTATTACTCATGGAATCGAGACCAACACCGCCATTGTGACGATAGTGTTGTTTTTTTATACTGGGATGTCGATTACTGCGGGTTACCATCGTTTGTGGTCGCATAAGACCTATGATGCTCATCCTATCGTAAAATTTGTACTCGCAGTCGGCGGTGCCATGGCATTGCAAAACAGTATTTTACACTGGTCTTCCGATCACCGAGTACATCATCGTCACGTTGACGATAATGATAAAGATCCTTACTCAGCCAAAAAAGGGTTCTGGTACTCACACATTGGCTGGATGTTAAGAGAGTATCAACCGGTTCGTTACAGTGATTATTCAAACTGCAAAGATTTGCTTAAAGACAAAATCGTTATGTGGCAACACAACCACTACATTGTGATTGTCTTAATTGCCAATTTCGGGATCACTGGATTAATTGGTTGGCTCAACGGCAACATTTTTGAAATGATTTTGATTGCAGGGGTCTGTCGTCTAGTTTTAGTGCATCACGTCACTTTCTTTATCAACTCTCTGGCACATATTTGGGGCAAGCAGACTTATACAGATGAGAACACTGCTCGCGATAATGGCATACTTGCTCTATTTACTTTTGGTGAAGGGTATCACAACTATCACCACATCTTTGAATACGACTATCGCAATGGTATTCGCTGGTGGCAGTATGATCCTACCAAATGGCTCATTAAAGCTTTGTCGTGGATTGGCTTAACGAAAAACCTGCGTACGGTTCCGGAAGATCGAATTCAGCAAGCCAAATTCTCAATGCAGTTGCTCAAGGCAAAGCACAAAATTGCTCACGTGCCTAATGCGGAAGTGATCATGCAAAAACTCGAGTCTGAATATCACGAGCTAGTTGAGAAATGTAATGCGTATTATGCCTCACGTAAACGTCTTATGCGCATACAACAACGCCAATTACAAAAGACAGTCGATAAAATAGATTTACAGCAAACCTGCGAAGAACTCAAGCAGGCGTTTATGGAACAAAAACAACGCTGGCAGTGTTTGCGTTTACAATTGGCACAACCTGCGTAAATAGACAAAGCGGTGTCATTCAAGCGAGTGTGCCATACGAAGTATGATAGGACGCAATCGGCTATTCTAAAACAACAAAACCCGCACATTGTGCGGGTTTTATGTGTTTAAGATATAAATCTTATTGAGCCGGCTTAGTCAAAAGCGCAGTTTGTCCAGCATCATGATGAGCGACAATCTCAATGTTTAGCGTCTTGGGATCAAGACTTATTGTGGCAACAGCAAAATCAGAATTAGCATCCGCTATATTGATGATGTTTTGCTGCGCGTGTTGGAACTGACTGCTTTGCTCAATGTGCTGAGCCACACATTTTGCATCAAACGTTAAGCTAGTCTTATCCACACAATCTAGTAATTGATTATTCGTTTCAGCATGCGCAAGACCTGAGCCTAACACAAGGGCTACTAAAGTAATGAATTTACGCATATTTATACTCCTTCGCTGCCAGTTTATTCTGACAACGAAATAAATATAGAACATATGGTTATAAAAATCAAGTTTTATGACAAGTTTGTTACACTTATATGACAATGATATGACAAACTGTGGTTCCAAACTAACGAAGGTGCTTAAGCGTGGTGAGCAAGAACAGTATTTTTCGGAGAGGAAGCAAGTGCTCAAAAAACAATGTGAGCTCTATTAAATCCCATCTCCGAATTCATGCAGACCACATTCTCGCTTGAGACCGTTAAATCGCGTATCCTCTTCGCTCATGCCATCCGTTAAAGCTCGGGTAGTATGCCAATCACCAATGGACACGTAGCCTTGTTCCCATAATGGATGATAGGGCAAGTTATGCGCTTTAAGATATTCGTGAAGTTGTTTATTGGACTGATCAATAATTGGGTAAACTTTGATTTGCTGTCCAATATTTTGCAACACAGATAACTGACTGCGCCCTTGAGATTGTGAACGACGCAATCCTGCAAACCAAGTCCCGACACCAAGTTCTTGCAAAGCTCGCTGCATTGGCTCAACCTTGTTGATTTGGTTGTATTGTTCGATGCCCTCAAGCCCTTTTTCCCATAGCTTTCCATAGCGAGCCTCTTGCCATGCAGCTGTCCAAGGCGCACGATAAACCTTAAGGTTTAAAGTAAGACGCTCACTGAGCTCATCAATAAATTGATACGTTTCAGGAAACAAATAACCTGTATCCGTCAACACAACTGGTGTACCAGGTGCAACCGTATTAATCAAATGCAACATGACGGCTGATTGTGCACCAAAGCTTGACGAAACGATGGCTTGTTCGGGCAAATTCGCAAATGCCCACTCAACGCGAGCCAGCGGCGACATATTCTCGAGTACTTCATTATGGCGAGCGATATCGGAGCGTTCAAACTCCGAAAATTGCTGAGTAGCAAGACTAGGCATAAAAATCCCTCGCTGAATCCACCACTGGGGCAACGATCTCAACACGGACCACAAAATCACCAAACGCTTCGTCTTCAGTTCGTTCTTTTGCCCAACGAGCAATTAAATCGTCGAGGATACTCATAATTTCAGTATCAGTAATATTTTCTCGATACATTTTGGGAATTCGCGTACCTTCACGGTTACCACCAAGATGCAAGTTGTATTTACCAGGACCTTTGCCGACTAGACCTACCTCTGAGAGCATCGCGCGGCCACAGCCATTGGGACATCCGGTTATACGATAAATAATCGATTCATCGGCCAAATTGTGTTTTGCCAACATGCTTTCAATTTGTGTCACTGCATCGGGTAAGTAACGCTCCGCTTCCGCCATCGCTAATGGACATGTTGGTAAAGAAACACACGCCATAGAATCTGTGCGTTGTTTTGAGACGTCAGGCATTAATCCGTGCTGTTTGGCCAGCGCTTCAATCTGGGTTTTATGCTCTGGTGCAACCTGAGCAATCACCAAATTTTGGTTCGCTGTCATACGGAACTCACCCGTATGGATTTTGGCGATCTCGCGACAACCGGTTTTTAAGGTTTTTTCTGGATAATCAAGAATCCGGCCATTTTCGATAAAACATGTTAAGTGGTAATTGCCGTCAACGCCTTCGACCCAACCAAAGCGATCACCGCGCCCTGTGAATGTATACTCTGCAGAGGGTGCAAAAGTCACTCCAGCACGTTTTTCGACTTCGCTCTTAAAAGTTTCAACACCGACTCGCTCAAGGGTATATTTGGTTTTGGCATTTTTGCGATTCACCCGATTACCCCAATCGCGCTGCGTCGTGACAACGGCCTCAGCAACCGCCAACGTATGTTCTAATGGGATAAAGCCAAAGTCATCAGCTTTGCGTGGAAACGTACTATGATCACCGTGGGTCATGGCTAAGCCCCCCCCGACGAGCACATTAAAACCCACTAACTCATCACCTTGTGCAATCGCAACAAAGCTCAAATCGTTCGCATGCACGTCCACATCGTTCTGCGGCGGAATGACCACTGTCGTTTTGAACTTACGGGGTAAGTAGTTATTACCTAAAATCGGTTCTTCAGTGGTTTCCACTTTTTCTTCATCAAGCCATACCTCAGCATATGCCTTAGTGCGCGGCAACAAATGTTCACTGATTTTTACCGCCCATGCGTATGCCTCTTGATGGACTTTTGAGGTTTCCGGATTTGAGGTACACAACACGTTTCGGTTCACATCACCGGCTGTTGCAATCGAATCAATCCCGATTTTGTTCAGAGTTTGATGCATCAATTTAATATGTGGCTTCAGGACACCATGGAACTGAAATGTTTGACGTGTCGTCAGTCGAATACTGCCATAGATGGTATGAGAGTCAGCAAATTCATCAATCGCCAACCATTGCTTAGGTGTAATAACACCACCAGGCAAACGCGCACGAAGCATGACATTGTGTAATGGCTCTAGTTTTTGCTTGATGCGCTCTGGGCGAATATCACGGTCATCTTGCTGATACATGCCGTGAAAACGAATTAATTGAAAGTTATCCGAGGTGAAACCACCTGTCATATCATCTTGCAAATCGTTCGCAATGGTCCCGCGCAAGAAATTACTCTCGCCTTTGATGCGCTCGTTATCAGCGAGTTTACCCTCAACGATTAGGTTCTTTGAATCACTCATTAGTAAACATCCTTCTGATAACGTTTGGCTTTGCGCAGAGCTAGTAGCGCTTGTTTGGCATCCGCTTCAGACAGCTTGCCATGGGTTTGATAAATAGTGAGTAGCGCATTTTCTACGTCTTTTGCCATATGCGTTGCATCACCACAAACATAAACATGTGCCCCGCGCTCAAGCCATGCATAGACTTCTGCGCCCTGTTCAAGCAGGCGGTGTTGTACATAGATCTTTTCTTCTTGATCACGTGACCATGCAAGAGACACACGACTTAACAAGCCCGACTTTTTGTATCCTTGCCATTCTGTTTGATACAGAAAATCTTGAGTAAAATGTGGATTGCCAAAGAATAACCAATTATCACCTCCAGCACCTTGTGCATCACGCTCTTGCATGAATGCTCTGAATGGCGCTATGCCGGTACCTGGGCCAATCATAATGATTGGAGCATTAGGATCGTCAGGTAATCGGAAATTATTATTTGGTTCAACATAGACTTTAACCGTATCGCCTTCTGCCAAACGTTTGCCAAGATATCCTGATGCTCCACCTTGATGGGTGAAGCCAAACTCATCGTATTCGACTAAAGCAACCGTCAAATGTACTTCATCTTCCACTTCACTTTGCGAAGAAGCAATTGAATACAGACGCGGGGTGATTGGACGCAATGCATCCACGAGTTGTTGCGCAGAACACGAGACTGGATGATCAATAATAATATCAACAATTTGACGGTCTGCGATGTATTCGCGCAGTGCGGCTTTATCTTCTAAAAGCACTTTTAACGATTCTGCACCTGTGCTTTCTGCCAACTTACTAATAAACGTTGGGTACGATAGCGTCAATTCTAGTTTGTCAGCCAAAGCAATATTCAGTGGCAAAGTTTCCCCTGCGACCTCAACCTCGGCTGATCCATCTAAGGTCAATGCCGCTAATATGCGATTCACCACATCATCAGAGTTGCTAAAATACACACCAAGGGCGTCGCCTACTTGGTATTGAATGCCTGAGTCTTCTAAACTAATTTCAATATGGCGAATGTCTTTGATTGAATCCCGACCGGTGATTTTTAGACTCTCTATCAGGGACGCTGTGAACGGGTTTTGCTTGTTGTATTGAGACGTGGCAACTGGTGCATTAGCTGCTGAGAGAGTGGTAGCTACCGTTGCGACTGACTGATTAAAATCGTCTTTTATTGCTGCGATAACACTGTCCATCCAGGCAGCTGAAGCTTGGGCATAATCCACGTCACAATCAACTCGTTCAGCAACAGCTGTCGCACCAAGCGCGGCAAGTCTTGAGTCAAAATCTTTCGCCGTTTGGCAGAAAAATTCATAACTTGTATCACCTAACCCAAGCACTGCGTATTTGGTATTAACGAGCTTAGGCGCTTTTTTGCTGGCGACAAATTCGTGCAATTCAACCGCATCATCCGGTGCGTCGCCTTCGCCATGAGTTGATACGATAACTGCAACATGCGTCTCAGCTTTTAGAGCTCTTGGTTTATAATCAGCCATCGAAACGACTTTGGCGTTTATGCCAGAAGCGTTGGCTTTTTCGGCAAACGCGTGTGCAACACCTTTGGCATTGCCAGTTTGTGAACCGTATAAAACGGTAAGTTGTGCTTGATTAGCCGGTGCTTCAGTGGTTGCAATACCACCGCCTTGAGCTGATGCTAGGCCAGCAATATAGCCACTCACCCAACTTAACTGTTGGTTATCAAGACCTTGAATTGCTTGCGTAATGGCACTAAGTTGTGCGGAAGCAAGTACACCTGGTACATTTGGATTTGTCATAAAAAAATCGTTAACCCTTGTTATCTATGCCTTCAATCTAAACGACTTCATGTATAATAGAAAAGAATAATTAACGATTTTTTATTACTTTTTAGACTAAAGAAATAAAAATGATATTAGAAATGGACTTCAATTCCGGCATACACTCCGCTGAATTCTAAATCAGTGTAGGTGTTATCAAGATCGTCCAATTCGATAGTGACTGCTCGCCCGCCAATTTGCAGGGCAACATTCACGGCTAGGCTATCTATAATCCGGTATTCAAAGGCTGCATTGAGATCGCTCACGCTGTGGCCATCAATCGATAAATAACTGCCTTCAGCAAAAATCGACCAATCGGTCGCAGGGATCCCAAACTCAATTTTGGAATAGACCATTGGAATATAGCCAGTAACGTCTTGAGAACCTGAGATGTCATTTACCGTGTCGTCCACACTGATTGTCGCATCTATCTTCTTGGCGTTGATCCCCAAATCAATGCTGACCAAATCATTATCGAGAATTTCGTAGTACAAAATATGATCAGTCATACTCATTTCGACATCGGTATTTAGTCGCGTATCGGATGCAAACGTTTGGCCACCAAAAGTAAAGCTACTAGATAGATCCGTGAACCCATTAGTATCAAAACTGGTTTGAATTAATTTGGCATTTGGCACCAGCGGAATAAAATGCTCAAACGCTAAGTAATAAGAACCTTGGCGTTCATCATCAAAAGTAAAGCTCGCCAAATTCGCGTCTGAGGAAAACGCGCCTTCGCTTTCCATTGCCCACATTTGAGCACCACCGTAAAGACCCAACAAAGTGTCAGCATGAGAAGTAGTACTCAACAAGAGACCTGATAATACAACTGCGATATGTGTTTTCATTTTCATTCCATGTGTTTAATATTAAATTGTTTTAGCCTCGATTGAGTAATTCTGCCAGTTCAATGATGCCTGCATTGGCTCTAGATATATAGTTAGCCATGACCAATGAATGATTTGCGAGCATACCAAAACCGCTGCCGTTCAAAATCATAGGACTCCACACCGTATCTTGGGTCGCTTCGAGTTCGCGAATAATTTGTCGCAGGCTAACCAAGGCATTTTTGTTGACTAAAATATCGCGAAAGTCCATTTCGATGCCGCGTAAAATGTGTAATAACGCCCAAGCCATTCCGCGAGCTTGATAAAAATTATCGTCAATTTTGAACCAACTTGTTTTGTTGGTCAGTTGCATGGGGGTTGGCGTCGACTGAGATGCTTTAGCATCTCCAGCTAAATCTGTGTTGATAACATCTGCCCCAACGCTAGCACTGAGCTTTTGTGACATGGAGCCCAATCGCTTTTCGACTTCTTTAAGATAATCGCGTAGATTGTCTGCTCTAGCAAAAAATTGACTGCTCGCCTGTTGTTGAGTTAGCGCTAGACGATAAGCTTTGATCAGATCAATCGCCTCACCATATTGAGATTCAGCAGAAGGCAAAATCCATTTGGTGCTATCGATATTGAGATTAGGCTGTGCTTTGACCAAAAATTCATTTTCAACCGACTGTGATTGCGATCGAGAAAAATCTTTACGCAACGCCAAAGTGACATCGCGTAACATCTCTAGCACGCCAAATTCCCATGCTGGCATATTGTCCATCAGTACCCCCGGAGGAGCAATATCGTTACTCAGATAGCCACCGGTTTTATGAAGCAAAATATCACCCACTTCGATAACGGCGGTAGTTGTGGCAAAACCAACAACCGGTTCTACTTGTAGCGCATTTGCTTGTTCTGCAACAACGTCTTTTACCGAAAAGGTTGCTGGCGACCAACTCCAAACCCAACCAATGATAGTTAAAATAAGAATAATAGCGAGTGTCGCAAAACCGATGTTCTTGAAATTAAAGGATTCTGGCATGGCATTCCCTAGCACAAAAATGATGCTGATAGCATAGCATCATTTTGCGCGTTTTTATGTGACAAATTTCTGATTTACTTCATAGTTTTTATCTATTTTGACATTATGCATAGCGCTTGCGCAAAAACAAGATCCCTAGTATATAACCCAATGCTATGGCTGTCGGAGCAAACAGGAAGAGTGCGATGGCTGCCACTCTGACCCAGATAGCATCAAGATTAAAGCGTTTTGCAATGCCACTACAAACCCCACTAATTAGAGGGTTGCTAGCATCACGGTACAATCGAGTATCGCATTTATGTACATTCATTTTAGTCTCCTTTATCGAGTCTTACGTGAGTTGTTGAAACTACTTTTCTGTTTAAGTAATTCAATCCTCATGCCAAGTATTTAAACCATTGATCTTAAATACTTTTATTTGAAAGGATGAAAACCAAGTAATACAGAGGGTTTGCAAGTTAGCGTTTTTGACCAATAGTTAGTTAAATATTTAAAACTAGATTTTAGACATAAAAAAGCCACCGAGATGGTGGCCAAAGGGAGTGTGAGAGAAGTACTTTATCGCGGTGATTACCACCAGCGACGTTTCAATGTACAAATATGATGTGGAATTTTTAAACTGCTCATCCATAAACCTACTGCAGCAACAAAGGCAAGGATTGGCGCACTAAACAACCACACTAAGTCTATGAAAAACATTATTATTCAGCCTCGTCTGCAGTATCTTTAAGCGCTTTAACGTCCGAGGCAATAGTGTTTTGTACAATGTCAATCACATTGATGGTCGGCGCAAACTGTGGTTGGTCGTCTAACAAAAATTGGTGTGCTGTATTGGCGACAGATTGCATCGCGCCAAAATGTACGTCCTGTGAATTCAATGCTGTTGTATGTTGCGTCATTATATTCACATATGTGTTTAATGGAACGGTTTGCTCGGTTTGAGCGTTCGCTGCAGCCGATGCAGTCATTAAAAAAACTGAAGCGATAATGGATTTGGCAAGTTTTGTGGTAACAGTCATGGTCATACCTTTTTAGCAAGTTAATCACAATATTTACATCATATTGTTTAAGTCGTATTAACTATTGCTAAGGTTGTGCCAATTCTGAAAAAAATCGTAAACCTATATTTTACTTAGTCTTTTTATTTTAAACATCCGCACATAAAGCCTGGATTAGCTTTTTTGACCATGCTAGTTAGTAAAAAACACCACATTTTGGTTAAGTTTCATTAATTAAGGAAAGGGGGAAAGGAAATAAGTGACAACTGTCATTCTTTGCCGGTTCAAAAAGACTAAGACGATCTTATTTTTTCGGCCTGAAATACCAAGGCACGCGCTTTAGTCGCTTCCATTTCGGCATGAGCGTCCAACAGTACATCCGCTGATACTTCACCTTTTATCGCATTTTGGCTCAAATAACGACGCCAGACTTTACCACCAGGTTGACCTTGAAACAGGCCTAGCATGTGCCTTGCAATATGCCATACTCGTCCACCATCGCTGAGATACTCTTTGGTATAACGATACATACTCTCAACCACATCAGCTCGACTTGGCGCACTATGATTATCGCCGTAATATAGAGCATCAACCTCAGCCAAACAATAAGGATTAGCATACACTTCACGGCCCAGCATGACTTCGTCAACGTGCTCTAAGTGGGCAAGACCATCCACGTGATTGTTGATTCCACCATTAATACCAATGTGCAGTTCAGGGAATTGTTGTTTGAGCTGATAGACTCTATCGTACATCAAGGGTGGAATGTCTCGATTTTCTTTGGGGCTTAGACCCTTGAGCCAAGCTTTGCGCGCATGCACAATAAACGTGTTACACCCTGCGTCAGCGACGATTTGGATAAAACGAGTCAGATCTTCATATTCATCCATATCATCGATACCAATCCGCGACTTAACCGTCACGGGAATGTCAACTTGCGCTTGCATCGCTTGGATACACTGAGCAACGGTCTCAGGCATTGCCATCAGACAGGCGCCAAACGCCCCATTTTGCACTCGATCAGAGGGACAGCCGACATTGATGTTGACCTCATCATAGCCCTGTTCTTGAGCTTGGGCGGCGCATTCTGCCATCGCACCAGGATCTGAGCCTCCCAATTGTAAAGCGACCGGATGCTCAGCGTCATTAAATCCTAAAAAATCTCCCTTGCCGTGAATGATCGCGCCAGTGGTGACCATTTCAGTGTATAAGAGCGCATACTGGGTCATTTGTCGATAAAAGTAACGACAGTGACGGTCGGTCCAATCCAGCATTGGGGCGACACTAAATCGACGATGAAAATGGTTAGTGCTCATGAAGCTGTATCCATTGATAAAATGGGTAGAAAATACGAGGAATTAATGTGTCTATGTTATCAAAAAAACTAAGTTCGCAAAAGTAAGCTTTAACGAACTTTACATAGGCTATAAAATTCGTAAATATGCTAACATTACCCAGATTTAAACGATCTCAATTAAAAAGGCTCCAACATGTCCATTACTATCCGCCCCGCCACAATTGAAGATGCCGAGACTATCATGCAGTTCATTGTTGAACTCGCAGTTTACGAAAAAGCCGAGCATGAGGTCTTAGCCACGCAAGCAGATATTGAGCATAGTATATTTGGTGCCAACTCAACGGTGGACGCCGTGATCTGCGAACAGGGTAAAAAGCCGATTGGCTTTGCCGTGTACTTTTATAATTACTCAACTTGGCTCGGTAAAAATGGACTCTTTTTAGAAGATTTGTATGTTACTCCGGAGTCCCGCGGCATTGGTGCCGGTAAAGCCTTACTGAAACACTTAAATCAAATCGCTTTAGATAAAGGATGTGGCCGCTTTGAATGGAATGTTTTAGATTGGAATACGCCATCTATCGAATTTTACGAATCGATTGGCGCCAAACCACAATCGGAATGGATCGGTTATCGACTCGATCATGATGCAATGAAAACGTTTGCTAACTCTTAACATTGATATTTATTTATTAACAAAGTCTTCTCGACATTCACATCACATTAATAATTCCATCAACATCTTAACCAGGATAGTCCGAAAGTACTATACTGCCTATCCAAAAGTAGCATACCGAGTTCTCTCTCATGCATATAGGCTAAGGTCAGCGCATTTTTGCACAATTAGACTATTATAAATATTCCGTTCAATACCCTACAAAATTAGAACGATGAATATAAGGAGCTCGCTTTGAACATATTTGTGGTCAACGAAGCACAAAAGGGTCGTGAATTCAGCACTGAAAAGCGCTGTGCCTTAACGCCCACTAGTGCCAAAAAACTTATTCGATTAGGTTATACCATCACGCTAGAAACGAATGCTGGTAAAGCTTCTGGCTATAGCGACAGCGATTTTGCTGACGTGGACGTTACGATAGCCGAAGAAAGTGAGACAGCGTTGCAAAAGGCGGATATCATCCTTTACGTCAATCGCCCCATGCCAGAAGAGGTCAAGCAAATCAAAGCTGGTGCGATTGTGATAGGTCACTGCGATCCTTTCTTTAACCAGGCGCTAGTTGAAGATATGGCTAAAGCCAAACTCAACACCCTATCAATTGAAATGATCCCTCGTTCTACACGTGCGCAAAAAATGGATGCGTTAAGTTCACAAGCTAGCCTTGCAGGTTATGTCATGATGCTGCAAGCCGCCAATACACTACCTTCTATTTTACCCATGATGATGACGCCATCTGGCACCATTAAACCCGCCAAGGTCTTTATCATCGGTGCGGGTGTGGCGGGTTTACAGGCCATTGCTACTGCGAAACGCTTGGGTGCAAATGTGTTAGCATACGACACCCGTCCCGTAGTGGCTGAGCAAGTCCAATCTTTGGGTGGCAAATTCTTGCACATTGACATCGGTGAGACAGGTCAAACCAAAGACGGTTATGCGAAAGAGCTCACTGCGGAACAAAAACAAATTCAACAAGATGCCCAGCGCGATGCCATTGCCGATTCTGACATCGTCATCACCACTGCGCAGTTATTTGGTCGCAAACCCCCCGTTCTAATTAGCAAAGAAACGTTATCTTTAATGCGTCCAGGGTCGGTTGTGGTCGATATGGCGGCGCAATCAGGCGGCAATGTCGAAGGCTCTGTCGCGGGCAAGACCAAAACGATTGGCGGTGTCACCGTCATCGGTACTGGCAACTGGAGTCAAGCCGTTGCGCGTGATGCCACCGAGATGTACGCCAATAACCTCGCCAATTTAATTGATGAGTTCACAGATTCTGAAACGCACTCGTTTAATTTGGATTTAGACGATGAAATCTTAGCACAAAGTGTGATTACGCATGATGGTGCCGTCATCAATGACATGTTAATCAATGCGTTCAAAGGAGCAAAATAATGGAAATGATTTATCTGATTTTTATCGTCTTACTGGCCGCGTTATTAGGCTTTGAACTCATTCGTAAAGTACCAGCCACTTTGCACACGCCACTGATGTCTGGTTCAAATGCCATCTCTGGCATTACGTTAGTTGGCGCAATTGCCTCAGCAGGTGGCGATCATGAGTGGCTGACCATTTTATTAGGCACGGGTGCGGTAGCACTAGCAAGCATCAACGTAGTGGGTGGCTATCTAGTTACAGATAGGATGCTCGGCATGTTTAAGAAAAAAGACAGTAAGTAAGGATTAGGCATGAACGCAGTCGATTTAACCATTAATTTGGTCTATGTATTAGCCGCCGCCTTGTTTATTGGTGGTTTAAAACTTCTCTCACATCCAGATACCGCAAGGCGCGGTAATCTTGTCTCAGCGATTGGTATGCTATTTGCCGTCGTCATTACACTCATTGATCAAGAGGTCTTGCAATACCAGTATATTGTCTTGGGCTTTATTATCGGCGGGGCATACGGCGCATGGAAAGCAAAATCCGTTGAAATGACGGCCATGCCTGAAATGGTCTCGTTATTCAACGGTTTTGGTGGGGCAGCGTCATTACTAGTAGGTTGGGCAACCATTGTCGCCATGTCTGATATGGCACTGCGTTTTACCAGTGGATTTGTGTTTAGCACGGTCATTATTACTATATTGATTGGTGGTATTACGTTCTCAGGTAGTTTGGTTGCATGGGGTAAGCTGTCTGGTAAATTAGGCTCCAAAGCCGTGATCTTCAAAGGGCTTCGTGAGCTAAGCATTGCGCACCTTGTGGCCTTTGTCATTGTCGGTATTGCGTTTGTATATAACCCAGACAGTGCCTTTTTATTAGGCTTAGCAATTTTGCTGGCCTTGAGCTTTGGTATTTTGGCGACCATTTCAATCGGTGGTGCCGACATGCCCGTAGTCATTGCTTTATTAAACAGTTATTCAGGTATTGCGGCGTGTGCTGCAGGTCTGGCGATTGATAACACGATTCTGATTGTAACGGGTCTTTTGGTGGGTGCATCAGGTCTCATTCTGACCAACATCATGTGTAAAGCGATGAACCGTTCATTGCTTAACGTATTGCTTTCGGGCTTTGCTAAGCCGGTTGAAATGGGTGAGGTCATCACAGGGGAAGTCAAGGTGATGTCGGCGCAAGATGCCTTTTATGTACTCGAAGCAGCACAAGCGGTCTTAGTTGTACCAGGTTATGGTATGGCTGTAGCGCAAGCGCAACACGCAGTACGTGAACTGCAAAACTTGCTTGAAGAAAACAACTGTACCGTCGATTACGCGATTCACCCGGTTGCCGGTCGAATGCCAGGGCACATGAACGTGTTATTGGCAGAAGCGGACGTACCATATGAGCAGTTATATGAAATGGATGATGTGAATCCGCGTATGGAAAACTACGATGTAGTCATCGTCATCGGGGCCAATGATGTCGTCAATCCAGCTGCGAAAGAAATGGAAGGCAGCCCTATCTACGGTATGCCGGTTATCGAAGTGTATCGCGCCAAGACCGTATTTGTCTTGAAACGCTCGGCCAACGCGGGGTTTGCCGGTGTAGATAACCCCCTGTTCTTTAAATACAACACTCGCATGGTGCTGGGCGATGCCAAAGACACCATCAACAATATCATTCGTGAGTTTGGTGATCAGTAACCATTACAATATCTTCTATGCAAAGCCTGCAATCTCAATCAAAAGATCGCAGGCTTTTTTTATTGAGCGTAATTGACTTCACCCGCACTTTTGCATAGCATTGATTTTACTAACAACTTTTGACAATCATCGATGATGCGCTTTATGAAAGCCCTCTTTGTGTTCCCATTGCACTTCGCATTGCAGATTTTTAATCTGTGCTTTTGGGGCGGTCTAATCATTGTCTTGGGCATCGTCAAACTCATCCCACTTACTTTTTTACGCCAAACCATTAATCCGGTCATTGCCAACTTTGAAATAGCTTTTGGTGTATGCAGTATCAGTTTACTTAAGTTCTTCAACCGCATTAATATTGATTATCAAGTCACCTCTGAGCTGTCAAAAGACCAATGGTATCTCGTCACGGTTAATCACCGCTCCTACTTAGATGTCATCTTAGTCATGGATTTTGCGTATCAAAGGATCCCGGCGCCCAAATTTTTCCTCAAAAAAGAACTGATTTGGTTACCGGTTATTGGTTTAGGTGCATGGGCTTTGGATATGCCTTTCATGCAGCGTTTTAGCAAAGCGCAAATCACTAAAAATCCAAATCTTGCTGGTAAAGACATCGAAACCACTCGAAAAAAGTGCAAAAAATACAAATCCACACCTACTACCGTGGTCAATTTTGCAGAGGGTACTCGGTTTACCTTGGCCAAACATCAAGAAAAGCAATCTCCGTATACCCACCTGCTGAGGCCAAAAGCTGCGGGATTGGCTTTTACGCTAAACACCATGGGGGAACAGTTTACTGAATTACTCGACATTACGCTTATATACCCCGAAAATGAAGGCCATCCGATGATGGATATGCTATGTGGACGTATGAAGCGGATTATCATTGATGTGACAAGCGTACCTATTTCTAACGATTTACGTGGAAATTATGATATAGATGAAGATTTCAAAGCTTATTTCCAGCAATGGTTGAATAGGCTTTGGGCTAACAAGGATAGGTGCATAACCTCCTATCTAAACGTTCAAGACAGCACTGCTCCCTAAGGTGAATATGGAAAGTACACAATTTATGGATATGTTCATCCATATCATCAGCCAAATAACCCAGCAAGATGACATTACTAATCAGCACCCTATTTACAAGCTGTCCGCTATTTTGAGTATATTATTCGGTGCGTTTGTGGTGTTTTATATTATGCGCGCCATGTTGCAATCTAAGATGTTATTGCGTTTATTTGAAAACGAATATCGTTGGGATGATGCCTTATTAGAGCATGGATTCTTTAATCGTGTTGGTCATGTAATGCCTGCGGTATTTATTCTCCTCACAACGCCCGTGTTGCTTGAACAAAATACGCTTATCTCAAGCTTTACCAACAAAGCTGCTTTGGTTTACATTGTTTTTGCGGGTATTTTTGCCGTCTATGCCCTACTCAATACCATTGAGGATTTGTATAACGCCTCCAAGCTTGCCAGCAAAGCACCCATTACCGGCTTTATTCAAGTCTTCAAATTGCTGTTTGCTATTATTGCCATTGTGCTATCCATCTCCCTTATCTTAGAAAAAAGTCCCTATTTATTACTTTCAGGCTTAACTGCCATCACAGCGGTATTGTTATTGATTTTCCGCGACACGATATTGGGGTTTGTCGCGGGTATTCAAATTGCCGCTAATCGCATGTTCAACAGTGGTGACTGGATCGAAATCCCAAAATTTGGCATCGATGGCGAAATCCAACAAATCGGGTTAAACGTGGTCAAAGTGCAAAATTGGGATAAAACCATTGCAACTATTCCGACTTACTCATTAACTAACGAATCGGTTAGAAACTGGCAAGGTATGCAGCGCTCAGGCGGCCGACGCATAAAACGCGCGTTACTGATAGACCAATCAAGCATCGGTTTTTTAAGTGATGATCAACTTGACGATCTGAAACAGTTTAAACGCATCGCACAGTATTTGGCAGATAAGCTTGGAGAGATAAATACCGATAATATCAATAATGCCATCGATGCAAAAGACACCAAAAATGCCCGACGTTTAACCAATATCGGTACATTTAGAGCATATATCGAAGCTTATCTTAAATCCCACCCAAACATCGCTCAGCAGATGACCCTAATGGTCCGTCAGTTAAAACCAACAGAAACGGGACTGCCAATTGAACTATATTGTTTTACCAATACTACTATTTGGGTTGAGTATGAGAGCATTCAAGCGGATATTTTTGACCACCTGCTGGCCATCATGCCGTTGTTTGGCTTGAGGTGTTATCAGCGCGTGAGTGACAAAGGGTAAAGGCATAAAAAAACGGTTGCCAGTTTCCTGACAACCGTTTTTAGCAATATAAACGGCTAAATTAGGCTAACGCGTAAGCAAGTAGAGCGGTAAAAATAATACCAGACACGCCAAAAAAGCCATATTCGACTTTCTCTTTCATGCCTGCTTCACCTGTCTCGCTAGACAAAAAAGCCATAATCACACAAGTAACCCCTAATACCAAGGCTAATAAAGCACCGCCAAACGCAAGTGCATTGATCCATTCAATCATTACTGACTCCAAAAAAACAACTGCGTAAATTATATCAAGCTTCCCAAAAAAACCCTAGTTATCAGAGGCAAAAAGACATGATACTTTGATGTTAGTCAAAACTTACACATATTATTTGTTTTGCCTAACTTTTTGCTACTTATAAAGTATATCGTACCTGAACAGCGCCTTTTAATAGGCGATTCGTCGTATTTTTTGTTGGCATGAATATTGGTTATCAATTAAGGTATTGTACTATCAATTAGGAATCTTTATGAACCCATCCAACTCATCATATAGCAGAATCAAGGCTCCGTTTATCACTGCGTCCTGTGTCGGTTTGTTTGCACTCTTTAGCACTTCGACTCTAGCAAACAACATACAAATTGACATGTCACAGTGCGAAGTCAATATGCATGGCACTCTCGGCATCGAGAATGGTGTCATGACAGTGACCACGACAACAGGTCAAACACTTACCTTAGATGCCGAACAACAGCTCTCGGTTGATGGCAAAGAAATGCTACTTACTCCATCACAACAGAGCTTGGCTGAGCAGTATTATTACAACATCAACGCAGCGATTCCAATGGGCATTGAAATCGCTGCGCAAGGCTTAGAACTTAGCAATGTGGCCGTGAACGACATTCTGTCTCCTTTACTTGGTGAAGATGATGAAATGATTATCAAACTCAATGAGTTACTCACAGGCGTTGCACAAGGATTGCAAAACGATATTTATGATGCGCAAGGCAACCTTTCTATTGCACCCAATATGAGTGGTGGCAATTGGTTTTCACCCCAGTGGGAAAAAGACTTTGAACGCGTATTAACCGACACCATAGAGCAAAATATGGGGCGGTTGATGATTGCGATTGGTGCTGAGTTATTATTTGGTGAAGGAGATTTTGGCTTAGAGGCGTTTGATCCAGATGCATTAGCCCAACGTGTTGGCGACAAAATGGCGCATCATGGTACGCAAATCAGTGAGGCGATGGTGACCTTTTGTGCAATCGTTGAAGCGGCTGACCAAGCTGAGACAGACTTGGCAAACAGTATCGAAGTACTTAACTCGTTTGATGTGATTCAATATCGTAAAGGCACTCACCACAATGCCCAATAAGGCATTACGCGTGGGCATTTTTGGCTGTGGTTGGCTTGGTCAACCACTGGCTAAGAGACTTATTCAATCTGGACATGAGTTAATAGGCAGTACTACTCGTGCATCACAGCTAGCCGTTCTATCCGCTCTCGGCGTCAGGCCAATTATACTTGACCTTCGACAGCATCCTTTAGCGACCAATAACTATCCAACGCTTCGTCAACTTGATGTTATCTTGGTCAACATTCCCCCAAAACGCAGAGATCTAAATGCGCCGCTATTTGTGTCTCAAGTCAAAGAATTTGTGGACACACTGTTATCCCTTTCCCCGAATGCCTCTATGATTTTTGTATCCACAACGTCCGTGTTTGGTAATACGACACAAGCGGTGAATGAAAATAGCCCGACTCGTCCAAACACCCCCTCAGGTCATGCGCATGTTGAACTGGAGCAATTCATTCTCAACCAATCTAAAGGCTCGGTGGTGCGCTTAGCCGGTCTGATTGACGATGTACGCCACCCGATTACCAGTATTGTCAAACGCGAGACCTTTAGTAACGGACAACAAGTAGTGAATCTAGTTCACCAGGACGATGTAGTGAGCGCTTTGCAAATAATCATTGAACGACAACTCGTAGGCACAACCATGCATCTTTGCGCACCGGAACACCCTACTCGAGAAGACTATTATCAATACGCAGCACAACAACGCTTATTGACGTTTCCTGCTATTATTCCCGATCCCAACTCCACACCTCATGGCAAAGTGGTTCTGGCACAAAAAACCCAGCAACTGCTGGGCTTTGAATATCAATACAAGAGTCCATTTGATATGGTCTAGCCCAATAGAGCTAAACCAAAATACTTAGTCAGCACAGTATTGAGAAAGATAAACGCCAAAACGAGCGGGATAAATGTCCCAATTGAGAAGTTTACATAACGTTCAAACCATGAGCCCTGATAAGCGGTTGAGCCTTCTTCTAGGGCGGCATTAAAGTTCTGTTTGCGCCAGCGATAACTCACAAACAAACAAATCAACAAACCATTAAGAGGTAAGATCGTCTCATAAAACACATCAATCACTACATCAAAGAACGATTTATTCGCGCCAGCATAACTCACAAAATCAGTCAAAAACGGTACCATACCAAAGGATACTGCGCACATTAAAGACAGTAATACTAGCAAAGCGCCAGCCATACCGAGTGCTTTTGGTCGGGAAACTCCCTTTTCACTCATCAAAGATGAGACCGGTACTTCAAATATCGATACCAAGGATGTAATCGCTGCAAAGAACACAAGTAAGAAAAAGACACTGGCAACAACTGACGCCCCCACATAACCTATGGTGGCTTGTAGTGCTAGGAAGATCTTAGGCAAAAAGGTAAAAATCAAACCCACTGATGACTCACTCAAATCTTCAGCTCTGATCTCAGGGTTGAAGGTAAAGATTGCTGGTAGAATCATCAGCCCCGCAGTAAACGCAACTGCCGTATCGGTTAATGCGACTAATTTGGAAGAATTTGGTACATCTGCGCGTCGATCGACGTAGCTGCCATATGTGATCATGATCCCCATACCCAAAGACAATGAGAAAAACGCTTGAGATAGTGCGCCATTGACGACGCCTGAATCTATTTTACTGATATCTGGAATAAGATAAAACTGCACCCCTAACATCGCATTGTCTTGTAACAAGACAAATATCACCATACCAATGAGCATAAAGAACAGAGCCGGCATCAATATTTTTGCGCCACGCTCGATCCCTTCTTTGACCCCGCCTTGCAAGATTAAATACATAATCGCTAACACGGCGACCAAATAACCAAACACTTTGCCCGAATTGATAAACTGACCAAAATTATCCGGATTGGCTAACTGCGACAAATTACCGGTTACCGATTCAACCAAGTAACCCAATATCCATACTGTAATAACGGAATAAAATACGGCAATCATAAATGGGGTGATAATTGACAACCAGCCCGCAATAGACCATTTTGAATTGAGCGCGAGCTTCTTATATGCACCGAGAGGATCACGCTGAGTATGACGACCAACAGACATTTCTGCCATCATCACTGGCAAGCAGATGAAAAAGACAAATACCGCATACATCAATAAAAATGCACCGCCCCCATTTTTGGCCGCGCCAACAGGAAAACCCACCAAATTGCCGATGCCCACAGCGGAACCTGCGGCTGCCAAAATAAAGCCTAAGCGAGAACCAAACTGCTCGCGAGATGCGCCCATAACACTATCCTAATTATTGTTTTTATATTGGCAATAATAGTATCAGTGTTGCGCCAGAATGTCATTTACCACGGAATATTTTGCGCATCCCAGTCGACATAATAAGGTGAATGTTCGGCCTGCGCGAATTGTAACTGTTTAACCAGACATTGTGCGGTAAATGCAGGTGTGAAGAGCTTTTTTTGGGGTACATTCGCTTGAAACGGCTTGGATAATCCAGTGTCTACTGTACCGGGATGATACGCCATCAATGTAACCTGCTTATGGCGTCTTGCGTACTCTATCGCCGCATTTTTGATCACCATATTCAAAGCGGATTTTGATGCGCGATAACCATACCAACCCCCTAAGCGATTATCGCTTATGCTACCAACACGTGCGGAGAAAAACGCCATGGTTGTCGGTGCGTTTTTTGCCACAACGGCTGGAAGATTTTTTAACCACAGTGTTGGCATAATGGTATTCACTGCAAAATAGTGTTGCATCGCATCTGCATTAATATCTTCAAGGCGTTTTTCCGGCTTTATGGCCAACTCTGCATTGTGCAAAAAGCCAATCGTACACACCACGTAGCGATAGGTTATACCTTCTGCTTTGCGGGCAGAAATAAACGCTTTGATCTGTGATTCATGCGACGAGTCAACCTCAAAATGCTGAACACTGTCTCCAAAGTCTTTCTTTGGAAGGCTTCGAGATACCGCATCAATGCAAGTGACTGAAGCACTTTGCAGAAGTTGTTCTATCAGCGCTTGTGCAATACCACTGCTAGCACCTATCACTAAAGCACGTTCACTGTTGCTTTCAGTCATAATTTTCCTTCGGGTTTTGGGCCACATATGGAACATCGTTTTTGACCAGTTAACCAATATGAGATGGTATAACGATGTTTGGCAAATATATTATAAGCGTGGTCCGCAAACCACCTAATGACCGGCCAACGCAATGGAGCATACAACCAGCCCTTACCGACCAATGACCAAGCTAAATGTGTCACATCAAGCCCAGTAATCAACTCACCGGTGTCAGTCATACCGTGAATACGATTATTTAATGCATGCCAATCCATGTTTGGAAAACGCTGTACAAAGTCTGGCGCCATAATGTCCTCGAAGCGCAAATGACCATCTCGATTCAGCTTGCGCAGGTGAGACATTTCTTTTTGGCAAAGTGGACATTGGCCATCATAAAATAACGTTAAGGTCATATACTTTCTCCATATAACAAGATGAATACGGACAGAATGACATTTAGTGCAAATATTTTTTTGCAATACTTGATCAATGTGCTACCAAACACCATAACAATAGATAATAAAATGTGTTAGAGAATAAAATGTCGAAATTAGAGCAAATCACATTGGCCGGCGGATGCTTCTGGTGCATTGAGTCTGCCTTCAACCGAGTCAAAGGTATACAACAAGCCGTATCAGGATACAGTAACGGAGCCGTCATTGAACCTACTTACGAGCAAGTATGTGCTGGTGACACCGGACACGCAGAAGTCGTACAACTGACATTTTCCCCAGAGCAAATAACGTTAGAGCAAATCTTCGAAATATTCTTTGCCCTACACGACCCGACGCAACTTAACCGCCAAGGCAATGATATTGGCTCACAATATCGAGGCGGGATTTATTATCACAACGGAGCTCAGCATCAAGCCGCGATTGCTTTCATAGCCAAGCTGAGAGCTGATAAAATCTATGACGGTGAAATTGTCACAGAAGTATTGCCGCTAGAAAATTATTATGACGCAGAAGATTATCATCAGGATTATTTTAATAACAATCCTGGAAACACCTATTGTAACTTTGTCGTTGGTCCGAAGTTAACCAAGTTCAAACAAACCTTTGCGCAGATGCTCAAAGATTAAAGCGCAGTAGCAACGCTGTTCGGACTAAATCAAAAATAGCGTTGCCGTGCCAAGAAAGGCAAAAATCCCGACTACATCGGTGATTGTAGTGAGGATAACACTCCCTGCAAGTGCCGGATCTATTTTGAGTTTCTTCATGATCAGTGGTAATGTCGCGCCTGACAAACCGGCCGCGACCATGTTCATCATCATCGCAAAAGCGATGATCACACCGAGCTGAAAATCTTGTTTCCACAATGCGACAACCGTAGCAATCAACACCGCCCAAATCATCCCATTCAGAAAACCAATCGCAAGCTCCTTGCTGATCAAAAACTTTTGGTTGGATTCATTGACGTGCCCTAATGCCATACCCCGTATTACAAGAGTCAATGTCTGATTACCGGCCACCCCACCCATGCTCGGCACTATGGTATTGAGGATGGCAAGCACCGCTAATTGTGCCAATGTTTGCTCAAACAAATCAGACACCATTGCCGCGAGTAAAGCGGTAATCAGATTCACTCCTAACCAGACAGAGCGGCGTTTGGTCGACTGCATGACGGGTGCAAACGTATCTTCTTCGTCATCAAGACCGGCCATACTCATCATTGAATGCTCAGCGTCTTCGCGAATGATATCAACCACGTCATCAATTGTAACCCGACCAACCAGAAGGTGATTCTCATCGACAACTGGCGCCGATAACCAGTTATAGCGCTCAAACAACATCGCTACTTGATCATCAGGGGTACTCACAGTGATCACTTCTGGCTCTTCATCCATGATCTCAGCTACCGTCATCTCAGAAGGAGAAGTCAGTAAGCGAGTGACAGGAACACTGCCGATTAACACATCTGAACGATTGACTACATAAAAGGTATCAGTATTTTCAGGAAGTTCTCCGCGCAATCTGAGATAACGTAATATCACATCAATCGAAACATCCGGACGTAAGGTGATGGTGTCGGTATTCATAATGAAACCGGCGGTTTCTTCACCATAACTCAAGGCTTGCTCAGCACGATGGCGGTCTTGCGCATCCATCGAATCAAGAATATCTTGTACTACATCCATCGGCAACGTACTGAGCGTCTCAGCCAAGTCATCCGTGTCCATGTCCTCGAGTGCTTCAACGACATTGTCCGGCATCATTTTGCTGATGATACCGTTACGCACGTCTTCAGAAAGTTCTTCTAAGACGTCACCGTGATAATCCGCATCGAGTAATTCCCAAAGCTCATCACGGGTTTTACTTGGACTGGATTCGAGAATCAGAGCAACATCACACGCGGGAGTTTCATGCAAGATCTTACGCACAGATACAAACTTACCGGCGTTGAGAGCGTCGATAATCATGCTAACCTGGTTGACTGGAGTTGGCGTGGCTAAGAGTTCTGCCATAACTTAAGTTCCACACTGTGCGCGTTTGGAATATGTCAATGATAAACGAAAGATGGACAAAAAGAAATTGAGAAGTTAGTTATCCTCTTCTAAAAACTTTGTACAAAACAGGGTTTTAACCGCCTCAAATGCTTCTTCAGCATCGTCGCCTTCTACTGTCACCATAACTACTTTGCCTTGTGACCCCGCGAGTAACATTAGTCCTAACACACTTGAAGCGTCTGCGGTTTTATTACCAATTTGCAATGTAATAGATGAGTTGAATTCGCCAGAGATTTTGGCTAACTGAGTCGCAGGTCTAGCATGCAACCCTAAGCGATTTACAATAGTGAGTGCTTCACAAACTTTTGGCATGGTTAGTTTTTCTCACTACGCTGCAATTCACGATGACGAATTTGCACATCTGGGTACATATCCATTATGTTCTGTTTGAGTTGTTCAGCAACATACACAGAACGGTGCTGCCCACCTGTACAACCAATAGCAACCGTTACATAACTCCGATTATTGCGCTCAAGATGGGGTAGCCATGTGGTGATTAAATTTTGGATCTGCCAGATAAACTTGCTCACAACGGGTTGTCCGCCAAGAAAATACTGAATGGGCTTATCCAAGCCAGTAAAGTGCTTTAATTCCGGCTCCCAGTGAGGGTTGGGCAGAAACCTGGCATCAAACACGTAGTCTGCATCTTTGGGTATGCCATACTTGAACCCAAATGATTCAAAAACCAACACTAAGCGAGTGCTTTTTTTGCCCAAAATCCGCTCTTTGACTATTTCAGCTAACTCATGCACTGTGAGTTTGTCAGTGTGGATCACCAGATCGGCCCGTTCTTGTATCGGCTCTAATAATAATTTTTCAGATTTAATTGCTTCTTCTAAAGAACGGTTATGGCGTGATAACGGATGCAGGCGTCTGGTTTCGCTATACCTTTTCAATAGGACGTCTTTAGAAGAATCAAGGTAAACAATTGACACATCCCATGCATTCGGCAGATAGTCTAGTATTTCAGCAAGCTCGTTAGATTCTTTGGGTAAGTTACGAACGTCAACACTCACCGCGACCTCATGGTACTCGTTCGTCAAGGTTTGTGTCAGTGCTGGTAATAAGTTTACCGGAATATTATCGACACAATAATACCCCAGATCCTCTAGGGCGCGCAGTGCAATCGATTTGCCCGAGCCTGAACGTCCACTGATAATAATGAGTTTCATATAGGCTCCTAAAGCTCGGGTTATTGCAATGCGTCGATGATTTGCTGTGGAATGGTTGCTGCGCGGATCTGACTGACTATGCGCTCATCATTGAGTTTTGCAGCAATGGCCGCGAGCGTTTGCAAGTGTCCTTCTATTTGCTCTTCGGGTACCAGGAGTGCGAAAAAAATATCGACGGGTTCATTATCTACCGCATCAAAATCCACACCCGGTTGTGTCGTTAGAACGACCGCAATCACTTCTTCAATATTGGCTAGACGACCATGCGGTATGGCAATCCCTTTACCAATACCAGTTGACCCCATCTTCTCGCGACCGACAAGACTTGCAAGAACTTCAGCTTGAGGAATATCTTCAAGCTGACTTGCAACGACTTGAGAAATAGTTTCTAAAATACGTTTCTTGCTTTGACAAGAGACCGCACATAAAGTGCGGTCTATATCGAGTAAATGTTGAATGCTCATGATTAATGACGCTGAAGCTTTTCCTTGTGCTTAATCACTTGACGATCCAGTTTGTCAATTAAACTATCAATCGCCGCATACATATCTTCGTGTTCAGAGGTTGCAAAGACCTCACCACCATTGAGGTTCAATTTAGCTTCGGCTTTCTGTCGAATTTTTTCGACATTCAAAATCACTTGTACATTGTTGATATGATCAAAATGACGCTCGAGTTTCTCGAATTTCGTATCAACATAATCCCGTAGTGAATCAGTAATTTCAACGTGGTGACCAGTCAGGTTTATTTGCATAATTGACTTCCTTTTTGTTTCATTATTTTTAAACCAAGCTTTTGCGTTGGCTCGAAGATGGGATGTTCAAAGACTCCCGGTACTTTGCAATGGTTCGCCGCGCTACTTTGATACCTTGATCGGCTAACACTTCTGCAATCTTGTTATCGCTGAGCGGCTTCACTGTGTTTTCTGCCGCTACGAGCTTTTTAATTAATGCGCGAATCGCTGTTGATGAGCATTCACCACCTGATTCTGTTGCCACATGGCTAGAAAAGAAATATTTCAATTCAAAAATACCACGTGGGGTATGCATATACTTTTGTGTAGTGACACGAGAGATAGTGGATTCGTGCATATCTACCATTTCAGCTACATCATTGAGTACCATTGGCTTCATCATCTCTGGACCGTGCTCAAAAAAGCCTATTTGCTGTTGCACAATACAGTTTGCGACCTTAAGTAATGTGTCATTGCGAGATTCTAGGCTCTTAATAAACCATTTGGCCTCTTGCATGTGCGATTTGACAAACTGGCTATCTGCGCTATTGCGTGAGTTTTTACTCAATGCTGCGTATTGTTGGTTAATATTTAACTTAGGTAAGCTATCAGGGTTAAGTTCGACTAACCAACGTCCGTTCTTTTTGACCACGCTTACATCGGGAATGATGTAAGATGGGGCTTCAGTTTGTATTACACTTCCCGGTCTTGGGTTAAGTGTCTGTAATAACAGCATTACTTCGCGTAGCTCTTGTTCTTTTAGACGCGTTTTGCGCATTAAAGTTCGATAATCTTTTGCAGCAAGCAAATCGCTGTATTCGGTAATAATGTCTTTTGCTTCTGCTAGATATGGTGTGTCTTGGTCAAACTGACGAAGCTGGATCAATAAGCATTCTTGTACATTGCGAGAACCGGAACCCACTGGATCAAACATCTGGATCCGCTTAAGGACACACTCTACTTCATCGAGTTCGACATCCTCAATATCAACGGCTTCTAGAATTTCTTCAGTTGTAGTCGTCAGATAACCGCTGTCATCGATACTATCTATGATCGCGAACGCTATGGCACGATCGGTGTCTGAAAAAGGGGTTAAATCTACCTGCCAAAGCAAATGGTCTTGAATATTCTCAGTAGTTTCACCTTGGTAAACGGTATCATCCTCACCACCGACCGTGTTTGTCATCGGTGCGGGAGCTGAAGATGCGCTGTAGTAGTCATCCCAGGTACTGTCCAATGGCAAATCATCCGATACATTTTCGGATTCCAGCGCCTCATGGGATGAAATAGAATCAGAACTAGCGGATTCTTTATCTTGAGATTCGTCGAGTGATTCGGTATTGCTAGAAAAGTCGTCTTCCACTTCTAATAGTGGATTTGCATCTAAAGCTTCTTGTATTTCTTGTTGTAAATCCAGTGTTGAAAGCTGTAGCAACTTAATCGCCTGCTGCAGTTGCGGCGTCATGGTAAGTTGTTGACTGAATTTTAGTTGCAGTGAGGGTCTCATTTATATCCTTAATCTTACCTAGCAGATAACATCCAAAATATCTGCATAAATTGATTATAGCCTAAATTGTTCCCCAAGGTATACTTCCTTAACTTTTTGATTATCAAGTACTTGCGAAGCTGTTCCCGAAGCAATCAATTCCCCTTGGCTAACAATGTAGGCTTTTTCACACACATCGAGTGTTTCACGTACATTGTGATCCGTAATCAGTACACCTAAGCCTTTGTTTTTAAGCTGCTGAATAATGTGTTTGATATCCCCAACAGAAATTGGATCAACACCAGCAAAAGGTTCATCCAGCAAAATAAACTGTGGATTGGCCGCCAATGCTCGAGCAATTTCAACCCGGCGTCGCTCTCCACCAGATAAGGCCATACCCACTGAATTGCGAATGTGATTAATATTAAATTCGTCAATGAGTGCGTCAGCTTCCGCTTCACGCTGCTCTTGCGAGAGTTCTTTGCGGGTTTGCAAAATCGCCATGATGTTGTCATAAACGCTTAATTTACGGAATACCGAGGCTTCTTGAGGTAAATAACCAATACCCTGCCTAGCGCGTTCATGCATGGGATGATAAGTTAAATCTGTCTGATCTAAAGTAATTTCGCCTTTATCCAATGGCACAATACCGACAATCATATAAAAGGTCGTAGTCTTACCTGCACCATTAGGCCCTAGGAGACCGACTATTTGTCCTGACTCAACCTCTAAAGAAACATCTCGCACCACTTGTCGAGACTTGTAAGACTTTGCGAGATGAGTTGCCTTGAGAATTGCCATAGTGTTTATTGCTCTTCTTTTTGTGGTGTTTTTTCAGCTTGAAATATCGCTTGGACTCGACCTGAATCGCCATCCGTTCCAGAGGCGATTAATTGCTCATTGAGCATGTCAAAAATAATGTTTTCTCCCGAAACCGTACTGGAATCCTGAGCTAACTGAGCACTTCCGGACAAGTTGATTTTTTTATCTTTTCGAGTATATCTAATTTCATTTCCCGATGCTTTAACGAGACTGCCATCCTGAGAGCGTTGCTCAAATGAGGCTGGGGTTCCTGTTGCGATAAACACTTCGTTACCATCTCCCGCACTGGCATCGATCCGGACTTCATCTGCAGTAATTTTCAATGAACCTTGCGTAATCACGACGTTCTCTTTGTAGACCGCCACATCATTTAATCCATCCACAAACTGCGTGACCGATTTGATTGTGATAGGTTGAGCAAAATCGTTTTGTTCCGCGTACAAAACGCAACTCATAAAAACGGCAAAAATTAGTATTAAACGCATGATCTTCTCGTTGACTTATTGGGTTGGTTTAAACTCAGTACGAGTATGTTCAAGTAGTGCAAAGCGTTTTTGTGCCAAGTTCGCATCTAAGCCATTGCTGTGCATGGAAAATTCTTTACCACGCAACACTATCGCCGAGCTTGAACTCAACGCTTTGGTATCTAAATTCATTTCTATATATTCTGCACTAATTTGCTGAATAAAGTCTGTCTCATTTTGACTTTGAATGACAATATTATTTTCGAGTAGCATACGATTATCATCGTACAAGGTGCCCTCTTGCGCACTGATAATGTATTCGCTGCCATCTGCTAAAAAGATCGTATATCGCGGTTGGGTGAAGACCATAAAGCCCAATTCGGCGTAATGTTCCATTCTCTTAGCATTGATTTCGTGACTGATAAGGCCTGCTTCATTGAAGCGTTGCGAAAATAATTCTTCAGCTAAGTAGGTCGGGGTCAATAAAGAAGGTTCATTATTATTGGTCTGTTGCTTGATTGAATTCACAGAAATGGGCAAGTTATATACAATAATAACCAGAATGAACAGGACAAAAATTGAATAACCAACTCGATTCATCAAACACTCGCACTGTGAATATGATTCAATTGCCCGTGAGCTTGTAATAGAGTATCAGTAACCTCGCGCACTGCGCCTTTACCACCCTCAGCTATGGTTATCCATTGAGCTTGTTGTTTTACCAAAGGGTGCCCATCGGCAACACTTATGCATAAATTCGACTCAGTAAACATACCAATATCTGGCATATCGTCACCCATACTTGCTACGTTTGCGCTTGTAAAACCTAGGGTGTCTTTCAACGCGGCAAGTGCTTGCGCTTTGTCTTCGCACCCTTGAATAATATGTTTTACACCTAGAGCACTCATTCTGTTATGCACTAAAGAGGAAGCGCGACCAGTGATGATGGCAACCTCTACCCCTATGCTTTGTAGAGATTTCACTCCGTAGCCATCACGGGTATGAAAAGCTTTGAGCTCTTCCCCCTGATTACCTAAATAAATTCGACCGTCAGAAAAGACCCCATCGACGTCAAAAGCAATCAGCTTGATCTGATTTAACTTAGTCGCGACGTCATGAGACAAGTTGGTGTATAGAGTTTGCACGTTAAACGACCCCTGCCTTGAGTAGCATGTGCATATTAAATGCACCGACAATGTTGTGATCCTGATCGACAACTAATAAGGCTGTTATTTGCTTTTGTTGCATGATATTTAAGGCATCTACGGCAAGCATTTCTGGTGAAACTGTAATTGGATTAGCTGTCATTACGTTTTCGACTACGCTGTGATGTATGTCGATTTTTTGGTCCAAGACACGGCGCAAATCACCGTCTGTAAAAATTCCCTTTAAGCGTTCATCAGCAACCACGCCAGTCATTCCTAAGCCTTTTCTACTAATTTCTAGTAACGCCTCAGTAATCAAAGTATCCGTGTTTACACTTGGTATTTCTTCTCCACGCAACATGATATCACTGCAGCGTAGCAATAATTTTCGACCAAGAGAACCTCCAGGATGTGACAATGCAAAATCTTCAGAGGTAAATCCTTTGGCATCTAGCAACGCAATGGCCAATGCATCCCCAAGTACCAAGGTAACGGTTGTTGAAGTCGTTGGTGCCAGGCCAAGTGAACACGCTTCAGCCGGCACCGGAATAGTGAGTACTAACTTAGCGTGTTGAGCAAGTGTTGATTCAGCTTGCTGAGTTATAGCAATGTAGGGAATATTGAGTCTTTTGAGCACAGGTAATAATCCGAGTAACTCTTGTGTTTCGCCCGAATTAGATATGGCGATCACCACATCGTTGGCGCTTAGCATTCCCAAATCACCATGATTCGCTTCACCAGGGTGAACAAAAAACGCTGGAGTACCAGTACTGGCAAGCGTTGCTGCGATCTTCGAACCGATGTGTCCAGACTTACCCATGCCCGAGACAACGACTTTGCCCTGACAATCTTTTAGTAACTGACAAGCCGCAACAAAGGTTTCGTCTAAGACCTTAGGTAACTCAGCAAGCCCTTTCGCTTCGGTTGCGATGACTTGCTTGGCAGATTGAATAAAGTGATGCTCAGACATAATTTTCCCTTGTGCCTAATTCGGCTTATGCTGCTTATATTATGCGAACAACAGGACTTGATACGCAATAAAACAAGCTAACAAAATCGCTCCTTCAAAGCGATTGATGCGTCTAGTACCGACAAAATTAAAACTAAAAATAAGTAAAACAACGGTCAAACTCAACATGACCAACAAATCTCTACCTGCTGCATTTGGGTCAAACATACCAGGCGCAAAGACCGCAGGCATGCCGAGAACCGCCAGTATGTTAAATATATTGGAACCAATGATATTGCCCATGGCTAGGTCATCCTCGCCTTTGAGAACACCAGCCACACATGCAGCGAGTTCTGGCAAGCTGGTACCAATCGCGATGATCGTTAAACCGATAACCAAATCACTAATACCAAAGTATTTGGCGATGAAGACGGCAGATTCGACCAAAAAATGAGCGGATAAAGGTAACATAACTAAACCGACAATCACCCACATGACGGCTACAGACGTATTGACGTCAGAGGGTATTTCGGTTTCATTTTCGCTCACGAGTGGATCGTTTTTGTCTACCTTCATTGACAACACGCCCATACCAATAAGTACTAAGCCAAACATGACTAACAAAATAACACCTTCGTAAAAGGCAAACACACCATCGTGTAAAAACCAGGCCGCCACCAAACAAACAAAAAATAACACAGGAAATTCACGTTTTAAGGTGCCAGAAGAAACAATTAAAGGCTTGATTAAAGCCGTGATCCCCAAAACTAAGGCTATATTGGTGATATTTGACCCTATCGCATTACCAATCGCGGTATTCGGGGAACCGCCTACTGAAGCGGTTGCGGATACGACAATCTCGGGTGCGGAAGACCCCATGGCCACAATAGTTAACCCAATCATCATAGGTGAAACACCCAGATTTTTGGCGAGCGCTGAGGCGCCGTGCACAAAGCGATCAGCACTCCAACTAAGCGCTAGTAGACCGGCGATAAAAATCCCAATTTGTATTAACACGCGAGCAAAATCCTTGAATAAAATGTATTAGTGGTGAACATTTCGTCTAAATCAACGGTCTATGAACCATATAATGATATAATAACGTAAAATACATGAGGTTGGCGATTTATCTTAGACAAACCTTGTAACTTTTAAGATTTGCCCCATATACCTGTCTTGTCGCATAATATAGACAGACATAACAGCAATGCACACCTCCAATTAAGGTTAAGGAACCACCTGTATTCATGAGTAACTCATCTACACTAGTGTCCGTTGAAAACTTGCGTTTTTTACGTGGTAATCGCGTCATTTACGATGATATTAACCTCACTATTGAAAAGGGGAAAATTACCGCGATAATGGGTCCCAGCGGAATAGGTAAAACCACCTTAATGAAATTAATTGGTGGGCAACTCAAACCTGACAGTGGTGATATTCGTTATGCCGGAGATTCTATTCCCCAGATGTCACGAAGGGAACTTTACAAAACCCGCAAAAAAATGAGCATGCTGTTCCAATCTGGCGCGTTATTTACCGATATTTCGGTGTTCGATAATGTGGCATTTGCATTGCGCGAGCACACCAAACTCGATGAGGACATCATTCGCACTTTGGTTTATCTGAAACTTGAAGCCGTTGGCCTGCGTGGAGCAGCTGATTTAATGCCTAGTGAACTTTCAGGTGGCATGGCACGGCGTGCAGCTCTAGCTCGAGCCATTGCGCTCGATCCTGAGCTCATCATGTATGACGAGCCATTTGCCGGACAAGATCCGATATCTATGGGCGTATTGGTTAAGCTTATCAAGGCACTTAGCAGTGCTTTAGATTTGACAAGTATTGTTGTCACCCATGATGTCTCTGAAGTACTCGACATTGCAGATTATGTGTATATTTTAGCGAATCAAAAAATCATCGGCGAAGGAACACCCTCACAAATTAAGGCTTCTGACTCGGAGCTAGTTCAGCAATTTTTATTGGGTGAAGCAGATGGCCCCGTGCCGTTTCATTTCCCTGCAGATGATTTATTTAACACCTTGTTAGGCACAGCTCAGCAGGGAGTGAAAAAATGAATTATTTACAATCTATTGGGTACAATACGCTGAATGCCCTAACGGGATTTGGACGTGCTTTATTGATGCTAGTGGGGGCTATTATTGCCGTCCCTCAACGCAAAAACATTCGCCTCACCGTTCACCAAATATACGTTGTGGGTGTGCAGTCTTTGTTGATCATCATGGTATCTGGGTTATTTATCGGTATGGTCATGGCCTTGCAAGGCTACACTATCCTGGTGAATTACGGCGCAGAAGGCTCACTTGGGCCAATGGTTGCTTTGTCTCTGCTTCGTGAACTGGGTCCTGTCGTCACGGCTTTGCTGTTTGCTGGTCGGGCAGGCTCGGCGTTAACCGCAGAGATTGGTTTGATGAAGGCTACTGAACAACTCAGTAGTCTCGAGATGATGGCGGTTGACCCATTGCGGCGCATTATTGCCCCCCGTTTTTGGGCTGGCGTCATTGCCATGCCAATGTTGGCCCTGATTTTTTCCGCAATTGGTATATTAGGCGGACACCTTGTTGGCGTCGATTGGTTAGGGGTAGATGCGGGTTCATACTGGTCTATAATGCAAGCGACCGTTGAGTGGGATAAAGATGTCGTCAACGGCATAATTAAGAGTTTTGTTTTTGCAGTCGTCGTCACTTGGATTGCGATTTTTAAAGGGTACGATGCTATTCCCACATCGGAAGGTATTTCTCAAGCCACCACTCAAACTGTTGTATATTCGTCCCTCGCCGTCCTCGGCTTGGATTTTGTGCTTACTGCACTCATGTTTGGCATAAACTAGGAGCAACTATGACCACACGTAAAACTGAACTATTGGTTGGAATTTTTGTCGTTTTAACGCTTGCAGCTGGGTTGTTATTAGCATTAAACGTTGCCAATCAAGGGATGTCCGGTTCAGATCAAAGTTATACACTTTATGCTAAGTTTGACAATATTGGTGGTTTAAAGCCTCGTTCAGCGGTCAAAGTGGGCGGCGTTACGGTTGGTCGAGTGGAATCGATTTATCTCGACCAAGATGATTTTACACCGGTGGTGGTATTGAGCATCTCTGAACAATACAACAATTTTCCAGACACGAGTTCTGT
Source organism: Glaciecola sp. (assembly GCA_023268935.1). Taxonomy (GTDB): domain Bacteria; phylum Pseudomonadota; class Gammaproteobacteria; order Enterobacterales; family Alteromonadaceae; genus Opacimonas. Next base: position 17,448 of record JALRKK010000019.1, on the reverse strand, counting down.
TGCCATTTTGACCTCGGGTTTATTAGGTGAGCAGTATATTGGCTTTCAGCCTGGATTTGCCTTTGATGACCCAGTAGTATTGACCGATGGCGATTTTATTTCAGATACCAAATCAGCATTAGTTCTGGAAGATTTGATTGGACAATTTTTGTTCAGTCGTGACAGTAACTAAGAATATCTAAGGAATTGTTAATGAAGCCTTTTTTCTCACGTATGTTTTCGTCACCCGTGCTAGGCGGACTTTTTATCTTAAGTCTTGTTTTCAGTAGCGCTAAAGTATTTGCTCAACCTGAAGTTATCAATCCATACGTCATGATTCAAGATGCCGCATCGGCAACATTCGGTAGAATGAAAAATGAAAAGGATCTGATCGCTCAAGATCCAGAACATCTTCGCACGATCATGCGTGAAAACCTGCTACCGTACATCGATTATCGTTTTTCTGCTTTTATGGTCTTAGGCAAAAATGCCCGTAACGTGCCTAAACCTCAACTTGCAGAATTTGTTAATGTCTTCAAAGAATATCTCGTTACCACTTACGCCAATGCAATGGGGTATTATGATGATCAAACCGTTTCATTTGAACCTGGCGGTGATTATCTGGGTCAAAAAACCATTACGGTACGCGCTATAATTCAAGACGATGGGCGTCCAGATATCAAGGTAGCTTTTAAAGTTCGTTATGACAGTCGCACTAACTCCTGGAAAGGTTATGATATGGTTGCTGAAGGGATTAGCCTGTTGTCTTCAAAACGCAGTGAATTTGAAACCATTATCCGCCAAGAAGGCGTTGAAAAAGTGATTACTTTGATGCAAGAAAAAATCAACGAACCGATTGTCTTACAAAATACTAACCCGGCAGAATAATGGAACTCAGCTACAGCAAAGAGCGGCTGTGTATATCTGGAAAGTGCTCAAACGCTCAGATAACCAGCAATATTACAAGTCAGCTTCCGCAAATTCTTAATGAAAAGAATCTGCAAGTTGATTTATCCGGGATTGAGCTGATTGATAGTGCCGGCCTTGCTGTACTAATCAATTTATTACGCGACTGCAAACAACGCAATATAACAGTGCGTTTTGAACGTGTTCCTGATAAATTACGTCATCTTGCAGCGCTATCGAATGCCGACGCATTGCTCAACAGCTAGTAAATAGAAAAAGGTTGCCCATGACCAACGAAGAAATCGAACAGCATCTTAAAGAAACTTTAGAGTTAGAAGAAGTCCACGTTACAAGCGATGGCTCGCACTTCCACATCATCGCCGTCAGCGACCTCTTTGACGAAATGTCACGGGTCAAACGCCAGCAGTTCGTCTACGGACCTCTGAATGACAAAATTGCCGATGGCTCAATGCATGCGGTATCAATAAAAACATTTAATAAAGCGCAATGGCAAAGGGAAAAGCTATTCAATATGCCCCAGTAAGGTAGAATCGTGGATAAACTCGTCATTCAACAAAGCCCACCTTTGCGTGGAGAGGTCGTCATTTCTGGCGCCAAAAACGCGGCATTGCCTCTTTTAATGGCATCACTATTGTGCGACTCCCCAATTACCTTTGCTAATGTACCGGTGTTAAGAGACATCAACACCAGTGTTAAGTTACTTGAAGGAATGGGCGTAAAGGTTGATTATATTGACCCGCACATGTTGCAAATTGACCCAACTGAGCTCAATAGCACGGTTGCGTCTTATGATTTGGTGCGGACTATGCGCGCTTCAATTTTGGTGCTAGGGCCATTGTTAGCACGCTATGGTAAAGCGGATGTGTCTTTACCAGGTGGGTGTGCAATCGGTGCAAGACCTGTTGATATTCATCTGACTGGTCTTGAACAAATGGGCGCCAAGATAGATGTTGAAGACGGCTACATCAAAGCTACAGTTGATGGCCGCTTGCAAGGTTGCAAAATTGTTATGGATATCGTCAGTGTTGGTGCAACTGAAAACCTCATGATGGCTGCTGCGCTTGCCCAAGGGACCACGATTCTCGAAAACGCAGCTCGTGAGCCTGAGATTGTCGATTTGGCTAATTGCCTAAACGCTATGGGTGGTAAAGTTTCGGGCGCAGGTACGTCTGAAATCGTGATTGAAGGTGTAAAATCTTTATCAGGTTGTCATTATTCTGTTTTGCCAGATCGTATTGAAACCGGCACATTCTTGGTAGCAGCAGCTGCGACAGGAGGGTCTGTGACCTGCCGCAATGCGGATCCGTCAGCCCTAGATGCCGTCTTAGCAAAATTGCGACAAGCAGGCGCAACCATTACCATTACCGAAGATACAATTCATCTGGATATGGAGGGTAAACGCCCTACTGCAGTGAACATCAAAACTGCGCCTCATCCTGCTTTTCCAACCGATATGCAAGCCCAATTTGTAGCATTAAACTGCTTGGCTGAAGGCACTGGCGTGGTGACTGAAACCATTTTTGAAAACCGGTTTATGCACGTACCCGAATTACAGCGCATGGGCGCTAAAATAAGCTTAGAAGGCAATAGTGCTGTATGCCAAGGCATATCTCAGTTACGCGGCGCTCCAGTTATGGCGACGGACCTTCGCGCATCAGCGAGTCTAGTCATTGCAGGACTCATGGCAAGTGGCGAAACGCACGTTAACCGCATCTATCATCTCGACCGAGGTTATGAGGCCATCGAAGCCAAATTAGCCAAATTAGGCGCGATTATTCGACGCGAGAAGGAATAATCGGCTGAGTATGCTCCCACGCTGTAGTCAAATCTATTTGATACAGCTGAGGAGCAAACGCTTCATACGCTTCGCCCCATGCATCACACTGAATGTTTTTGGCGTAATTTCGTTTCCATGGATCATTGACCAAATAGAGCTGGTCTTCCGATACAGCTATGCCTTCTATAGACGCATTGTCTAAAAATTCATACTCGGCACACCCTCCAGGATTCGCCAATCGATAACGTATCTCAGTGCGATAAATCGGTAGACTAAAATCGGTCAAATCAACCCACCATAATTCATTATCATTGCGCGCAGCAGCAATTAGCCAAGTTTTACCACGCCATTGGAACAACTCAATAGCGTTTATCGGATTGGGGCGATTAAGATCATAATTTGGAAAATTTACGTGTTTATTTTTGGCCTTAGCAAACTCATCGCGCTCCCAAAAACCAGATGAATAATCAATCGTAAAAAGCTGCGCTTGATTATTGTTATCTTTCTCTAAACCCAAATACAGTGTTGATGCGGTTGCCACAAGCCCTTCAATACCATCGTTGGGCGAGTTCCCGATGTTATCTTTAGGATCAAACTGGACGGCCCTCACTCCGATAACCATCAAGCTATTAGTCAAGTTATCATATTGCAATCGCACCAATACCGTGGGAAAGGCTGTGGAGCCTGAGGCTTGGTATTGTTGTGCACATTCTGGAGAATAATTGGCAAAACGTGACGCGTCTTCGGTTACTGTAATGAAGGTATTGTCTTGCAAAGGATCTTTGGCCAATGCCTCCAAATCGGGTCGCACGGTTAAATATTCCGTAAAACAGCTAGTTGCCAGATCAGGACTGATTGAGTAAGTCTCAGAAAATGTCACCCTTGCGGTTGTTGGTGCGATAAAATGCAAACGTCGACGGTTTTGCTCGGCCGCACTGGCGTCGCTGATGGAGACCAGTTGACCATTCCAGAAGGTTAATCCTGAAGGTTGCGGATCGGGAAAATAAGCTTGTTCGATTCGGCTGTCATTTAACCATTGTGCAGGCAAAACTAATGGGGCTTGATTTGGCCTTTCTGGTGGCGCCGTTGAGTATGCTGAGCAACCGGAAAGTAACACTGACACAAGACATAGCTTGAAACATTTTTGCCACATATTTATCTACTTATTTTTGTTAGTCTTATTATGTTGTTTTTTATTGTACATTCATTACTCAAAACATGGCAAACAAGATCCCTTTACTGATTGCTGGCCCGTTTCTAAGGCATACAAGCCTAGATGAAGTTTGTGTCACGCTTGTGACAAGTTCATTTTGTGAGCCAGAAATTACCCTCGTGCAAAACGATCGAAATACTTCCTTCACCTCTAAACACGTTCAACACGACTGTTTGCCAATGGGTAAAAAAGCTTTTTTACATATTTTGCATGTACAAAAACCAAACTTGTTTTCAGCAGATTCTGCATTTACTTATGACATCAAAGTAAACGATGAAACCTTATTTACTCAGTCTAATCATCCACAGTGTTACGTTCCCACTCAATTGACAAAAGTTATGCACGGTTCTTGTCGCAAAATTCACAGTGAAGGCAGTGATGCATTGCCCTCTGTTGCTGATTTACTGGATGGTGATGAGCGACCCGACATACTGTTTTTGACTGGCGATCAAGTATATGTAGATGATGTTGCAGGCCCGACTTTACATGCTATTAATCAAGTTATTTCCCTGCTTGGACTTCACCAAGAAACGTTCACCGATGGGTTGATACAATGTTCCAATGAGCTCGCTGAGCACACCTACGGCTATTATCTTCGAGAGTCATTGCTGCCTAATATCGAAGCGAATGAAGCGCTTGATAGGGTGTTTTTTGGCGCCAAACGCAAGCCACTATTTACCTCTGTCAATGCGCAAAATCACTTAATGAGCTTTGCTGAAATATGCGCCCTCTATTTATTGAGTTTCTCACCGGTATTATGGGCGTTTATAGAATTCGACGAACAGGTAGTTCCAGAGGAATTTCGCGACAAATACCGCAACGAACAACGTATCGTTGCAGCCTTTGTTGAAGGACTAGACCAGGTGCAAACCGTATTGGCTGCGATTCCAACTTATATGATTTTTGATGATCATGACGTCACGGACGATTGGAATCTCAATCGAGCATGGGAAGAGGCTGTATGCGGACACGCTTTTTCAAAGCGCATCATTGGTAATGCTTTGTTAGGTTACGCTTTGTTCCAAGGTATTGGCAATCAACCTGAACGCTTAAAACCACTGCGCCAATTACTCAAAAAACACCTTCTTAAAACCAAAATTAAAGCCCATGATGAGCTATTAGAGGGCATATTGGAGTGGGAAAAATGGCATTACTCACTCAATACTGAGCCTCCCGTTCGAGTCTTAGACACACGTACAAGGCGCTGGCGATCAGAGTCAAATCCCAAAAAACCGTCAGGACTGATGGATTGGGAAGCATTGGTCGATTTTCAACAATCCATTGTTGGGCAAGATAATGTGATTGTGGTATCCGCTGCGCCTATTTATGGTATGAAATTTATTGAGATGATCCAGCGCGTGTTCACTTGGTTTGGACAAGCGCTAACGGTAGATGCCGAGAACTGGATGGCCCATAAAGGGACGGCCAATGTGATGCTCAATATTTTTCGCCATGTCAAAACCCCACCGCGTTTTATGATCTTAAGCGGCGATGTGCATTATTCTTTTGTGTATGACGTAAAAATGCGTTTTCGCCGCAATTCACCTCAAGTACTACAGTTCACGTGCAGTGGGATCAAAAATCAATTTCCAGAGCGATTATTAAGTGTCTTCGATCGCCTCAACAGAGTGTTTTACTCATCACGCTCGCCATTGAACTTTTTGACTAAACGCCGCTTTATGAAAATCACCGAACGCAAGCCTGTAGGATATGGTGGTGCAGAACATATCAATCCTTGTGCCTTGGGAGTCCTACACCTCCCCGACACCCCAAACTTTGATTTGAGTGAGGTAAAATGTACATTACTCAGTGCCGATAAGCATAAGATAGCTTTTGAGGATGAGTGATTTTTGGTATTCTACGCGCCACTATCACTTATCAACGTATCAAGGTAATACTTTTGCAACGAATCGGTTTATTTTATGGATCCACCACTTGTTATACCGAAATGGCTGGTGAAAAAATCAAAGCGGTCATCGAAGCTGCGGGTGATTTTAATGTCGATATGCACAATATCAAAGAGGTTGCGCTTGCGGATGTTGAGCAATATGACAACGTAATCTTAGGCATATCTACTTGGGATTTTGGTGAACTGCAAGAAGATTGGGAAAGTCATTGGGATGAAGCAGCTGACATTAATTGGTCAGGTAAAACGGTTGCCCTATATGGTTTAGGTGATATGTATGGCTACGCCGACTGGTTTCAAGATGCTCTGGGGATGTTGCATGATGTGGTTGTTGCTGCAGGTGCTCAAATATGCGGATATTGGCCGAACACGCCTGATTACGAATTTACTCAATCTAAAGCTTTGACTGAGGATAGAGAGTTTTTTGTTGGCTTAGCACTGGACGATGAAAATCAATTTGAGCAAACCGATGCCAGAATCGCCACCTGGGTAGAAGGCGTATTAGCTGAGTTAGCCAATTAGTGGATAAGCCTTTGAATCGTTTGCAACGGGGGTTTTATCGCGATGGTCCTTCGCATCGTGATGGAGCGGATGTGAGTTTTGCGGATATTCATAAATTCTTTGGGTTTCGGGGTATTACGATTGGCAAATGGGTCACCGTAGAGGAGCAAAAACTCGCTGCGAATCTCTTCTTTGATGCGTTGTGTGATTTGGCTGAAATATTACATGTTCCCTACATCACTCTTGGTCTGAATCAAAGCCTTGCGCTGGCTTTTGGCAGTGGTGGACGCAAAGGTGTCAGCGCACATTACACGCCAGTCAAACGCGAACTCGCATTGGCCAAAAATGCCGGCGCTGGGTCACTTGCTCACGAATGGTTTCATGCTTTTGACCATTATATCGCACCCAAGATATTTGCTGTCGAGCAGGCTGGTACATTTGCTTCAGCATTAAGTTTAACTGCAAATAAACTCCAACAACACCCACTCAATCAACGCCTCTTAGATACCCTTCACACTATCTTATTAAGTCCCATTGAGGGAGAGTTAAATCCATTGATGGCACGTTCTGTTGCCTGCGACAAAGCCTGTAAAAGTATCTATTTTGCACTCCCCCAAGAAGTATGCGCCAGGGCATTTGAAGCCATGGTTCAAGACCAACCAATAAAGAATCATTTTTTAGTTTCAGGCACCAAGCAATCGCAATGGGCTAAAAAAGGGTTATATCCGATGGGAAATCAGCGTTTGGCCATAAATCAGTTATTCTTAACCTATTTTACTCAGCTCGGGCAGGCTATAGCATACAAGCAGGATAGCCCTTCATAATCAAGCAAAAAAACCTACATTCTGTTTACATTTTCGCTGTTTTTTTTGCTCAATTTTCATTATACTAGCGCTAACTTCATTATAAATAAGATCAATAGTTGTATGAAAAAGAAAAAACATACCTCCAGTGACGACGAAGCACAAATCGATATGACACCGATGCTTGACATCGTATTCATTATGTTGATTTTCTTCATCGTGACGACCTCGTTTGCCAAGGAAAAAGGCCTTGATGTAAATCGCCCTAAGGACAACAACGAATCGAAACAGCCTAGCAAAGCGTTATCGATTCAGATTGACGATGCAGGTGTGATAAAAATGAACGGTCGTGAAGTCGATATTCGTCGAGTTGTAGCGAACATTCAAACCTTCCTTGCCGAGAACAATACTGATGTTGCTGCTATTCAGGCTCACGAAGATGCTGAACATGGTATCGTCGTAGAGGTCATGAACCAAGCTAAGATTGCTGGTATCAACCGAGTATCTGTATTAGTCAAAGACGACTAACCAAACTATCTCGCATAAACCGTCTATCTCCTATGAGTTAGACGGTTTTTTTTGTCTTGTGCATGGCTAGTGTTTACGCATCTTAATAATGATGTTGGTCATATTGACTACATTAAAAATCGTACCAAATACACTGCCAACAATCACAGCATACAAACATCCAAGTGCTTCAGCAACTAAGAACCAACGCCGCATAACTTCTACTTGCGTGATGACGATTGAGCCAACGGTAAAGATAAAGCCTGAGCAATATGCGAGAAACAGCAATGCCCCATGTTTCAAAACAAAATATTCAATGAGCATGGCCGAAATATTCAAGGTAACAAATACCACTACCACCCACGAGGCCCGAGATTTGAGTGCCACCGCATTGCGTAACGCGGCCAGCCCACAGCCAATAGCTGCAGCAAATGCTTCCAACAAATAAAAATGCAAACTTAAGCAAGCCATCGAAAAGCCTGAAAAAATAAGATAACGTGCCATTTCATTTTGCCGGTACGCCACAATATTAAACCCGAGGGCGCAGGCGCCGATTAGTTCAGCTGTGATATTCAGATCAGTAAACATTAGTTGGTCTGTTCCGAAAGCCACTCTGCGTAACTGATGCTGTAGGTGTCTTCGATAGTGTCTGCTGGGTAAGCGTACAAACTAAACTCGTTTTGGATATGATGGCTCATCACTACGGCAAAATTAGGCGGTGTGTCTAGGAAACCACCATAAGGCTCAAGAACCGGAATATGATACTGGTCAACGTCAATCAATGGGATGCGCTTACCGTCTTTGCTATGAAAACTGGTGAAAATAGGGTTCGGGATAATAGCGTAGATTTGAAACTTAGGAATGTGCAATGGTACCCCATCCCAACTGATAGGTGTTATCTCGATAACCTGCCCCATATTGTTCAAAGAGATTGCCATCGTGTTGCAAACCACCAACAAATTTAAAAATTCAAATAATAATCCCGGCACATAGTACGATATTCTTCCGTGTACTCCCGAGCATCAGCGTAGATGACTAGCTCGTCATGTTCAACAATGCTTTTGCTCCGAGAAAAGCACAAACACGCTCGAATTTTGTCATTTTGATAATTGCTGCGTATGTCTAAGCGCTTATTTAAATGAAGGCCTTCATTCAATGCGTATTCCAATAAACTCGAGATGTCCCCCGTCGGGACCACACAATAAAAATACCCATCGGAACTCAATAACCTAGCCACTTGTTCCAATAGTTGTTTATGTGACAAATGCTGTTGCGAGCGGGCATACACTCTTGCCTGATTCGGATCGATCAGATTGTGTTGCTGTTTATGCATGCCTTTGTAATAAGGCGGATTTGAAATAATCAAATCATATGGATTCGACGCATGAAATGTCTTGATATCGCATTCAATCACACGAATTTGATTGGCAAATTTGGACTTTTGAATGTTATTACGCGCTTGACGAACCGCCGCTGGCTCAATCTCGACAGCAGATATCAGACTTGTATCAAACGTTTTTTGTGCCAACATCAAGGCAAGTAAACCCGAACCGGTACCAATGTCCAATATGTAACGAGCATTTTTGGTATGCGCCCAAGAACCCAACACAATACTATCTGTGCCGACTTTCATGCCGCATTCATCATGTTCAATTGCAAACTGCTTAAAACGAAACCCGCTATTTGCTGAGTTAGCCAACTTGGATTGCCTCAGTCGATATCTCTAATTTGGGTTGCAAGTCTATCATTTGTCGGGCAACTTGGTTAGCATGAATTGGCTTATATTTGGCAAATTTGCCAACAAAACACCAAGATAACCAGCGACTTAACCAAATTCCAACCTGTTCCTTACGGCGTTGCTCCTCTCGCGCTCCTAACAACAAAGACGGTCTGACCGCTGCCGCATGTTCTAGCTGTGGCATCGTTAATATTGCATTTTCTAGCTCACCTTTTACTTTGAGGTAGAAATGCTTAGATTTGGCGTCCGCACCAACACTCGACACCCACACAAAGCCTTTTGCACGTTGTGCTCTAGCAAGCTGAGCGGCCACGTGAACTAATTGAAAATCGACATAACGAAACGCCTTGCGAGAACCGGCTTTTTTGATGGTGGTGCCGAGGCAACAATACACATGATCGACACTAAAATATCCCTGATATTCCTGAAAATCATCAAAGTTAATAACAAGTACTCGCAGTTTGAGTAAGGGATCAACAAACTCGCCACGCACTAATTCCCTGCGAACGATTATCGTTACTTCAGAATAGTCTGGATGCGCAAGCAATTGCTGAGTCAGGGCTTTGCCGACGAGTCCAGTCGCTCCCACAACCGTGGCAGTCAATCCTGATTTTATTGCTGTTTGCCCTGAACTTTGCATAGAACATCATTGACAGGTGTATAAAAAGATAAGGTATTATACGAAGAAATCACCTAAACGACACAAAACCAATGAAAATAAAACACGTTTTAACTACTAGCTTGCTCTGCTGTGCCTCCATTATTACCGTAGCCACCGCACAAGAACTTAGCATTGAGCGGATCATGTCTGCCCCATCTTTAACCGGCACAGCCCCGTCACAAGTAAAATTATCGCCAAACGGTGAACGGGTTACATTTATTCGTGCTAAAGCGACTGATAATACCCGCTTCGATTTATGGGAGTATCATATTCCAAGTGGCCAAGAGCGTATTTTGTTTGATGCCGATGATTTACATTCTGGCCCTGAGACCCTGTCAGATGAGGAAAAAGCGCGACGTGAGCGCTTGCGCTTATCCGGTTCAGGCATCGTATCTTATCAATGGTCAAACGATGGCAAAGCCCTGCTCTTTCCGCTTGCCGGCGATGTCTTTTATTACAAGCTGGGAAATAAAAAGGCAACTCGTTTGGTCGAAACTCCAGAATTTGAAACCGACGTCAAACTCTCCCCAAAAGGAAATTACGTTTCTTTTATTCGTGAACAAAATGTTTTTGTGCTCGACATTGCAACAGGAAAAGAAACCGCTATCACCACACAAGGTGGTGGAGACATCAAGTTTGGCATGGCAGAATTTGTTGCCCAAGAAGAAATGTATCGTATGACAGGATATTGGTGGGCACCGGATGAAACTGCCATAGCCTTCACGCGCACGGATGAGAGTGGCGTTAAAGATGCCACTCGCTCTGAGATCTATGCCGATCGCATTGATATGATTGACCAAAAATACCCGTTCGCTGGCACTGACAATGCACGGATTGAACTGTACGTGCAAACACTTGCTGATAATGAACGCATCCAAGTCCCTCTTGGCGCAGAAAAAGACATCTACTTACCCCGTGTAGACTGGATGCCCAATAGTAAAGTATTAACCTATCAATGGCAGTCACGTGATCAAAAAACACTTGAGCTGCGAGCGTTTGACTTGGAACAGAAAACCACAAAGACGCTAGTGACCGAAACCAGCCCAACTTGGATCAATTTACATAAGTCTTTGCGCTTTTTAAAACAAACTGAACAGTTTATTTGGGCCAGTGAACGCGATGGATTTACACATCTTTATCTCTATCACAACAATGGCGAGTTAATCAGACAGGTTACTCAAGGTGATTGGGTGGTCACCAGTATCGACGCGATTGATGAAAAAGAAGAGGTAATTTACTTTAGTGGTCGTGCGGATACCCCTCTTGAAACACATTTGTACAGCATTGATTTTGCAGGTAAGAACCTAACACGTATTACGCCTGCCGATCAGTATAACGCAGTGAATTTCAGTTCCGATGCAACGGTCTTTGTGAATAGTTTTTCTACTATTAATACTCCTCCTCAAACAGGCCTATATCGCGCCGAAGGTTCTCTGATAACCTGGCTAGATGAAAACGCTTTGGATATGAACCATCCTTTAACTAATTATTATGAGAATTGGATAGCACCTGAATTTGGCACCATAAAGGCAGATGATGGTACCGAGCTCTATTATCGCTTATACCGACCGCGCAATGTGCAAGGCAAAGCCCCCGCCATCGTTTATCATTATGGTGGCCCAATTGCACAAGTCGTTACCAATCGCTGGGGTGGCACTCGCGGGTTAATGTTTCAATATTGGGCACAACAAGGCTATGTGGTTTTTAGCATTGATAATCGCGGTTCTAACTATCGCGGTAAAGCGTTTGAAGATCACATTTATCAGCGCATGGGGGATATTGAAGTCTTGGATCAAAAACGCGGCATCGAGTGGCTCAAAGCACAACCTTTTGTCGATGGTAATCGTGTGGGGATTTATGGACACTCATACGGTGGTTACATGACTTTAATGACCATGTTCAAACATCCTGGATTAGTGACAGCCGGCGTGTCAGGTGCTCCAGTCACTGATTGGCGTTTATACGATACACATTACACAGAGCGTTACATGGGCGACCCCAGAAAAGTGCCACAAAAATACGATGCATCATCAGTGTTTCCTTATGCCAACCAGCTCGAAGATGAGTTGTTGATTCTGCATGGAATGGCAGATGACAATGTGTTATTTACGCATGCAACCAAGTTGTATAAGCATTTGCAAGACAATGCAAAATTGTTTCATGTGATGGATTATCCAGGTAAAAAACACGGAATACGTGGTAAAAATACCCAGATTCACATGTACAAGACCATTACAAAACACTTTGACACGCACCTGCAATAGAGGCGTGGCTTCATGCTGTCTTAGTTGAAAATATTATCCGCAAGCGCCTGTTGTACGCCCATGGCACACTCAGGCGTGAGCGTGACTTCTAACATCTCACCGCCAGAAATATAAATCTTAAGCTCAGATTCCATATCAAATCGACCTGCGGTTTCCACCTTGAATTGCGTCACCGATTTGTACGGAATCGAGTGATATTCAACTTTACTTCCAGTGATCCCCTGCTTGTCGACCATGATCATCCGATTGTTGGTGAATAAAATCATGTCCCGTACCAGTTTGTATGCTTTGGTAATGTTTTCGTTCTTAGCAAGCACCCCAGCCATATCTTCCTGTACTTCACTAATATCCACTTCTGACGCATTGCCCAACAGACTGTCTAATAAACCCATGAGAACCTTCCTTATTTATGTATAATCACGTTAACTGATTGTTAAGTTTAGTGAAACGCCGTGATATTACCAACTTTTTTCGATGTGCAAGCTGCGCAACAGCGCATTTCAGGGAAAGTCGACACGACTCCGATAGTGACATCCAACCTACTCAATGATTGGTTGGGGCATACCGTGTTGTTTAAAGCAGAGTGCTTACAAAAAACTGGGGCATTTAAACTGCGCGGGGCGACCAATTTTATTCAACGTGCATTGGCTGAAGAACGCTTGCCCGATTACATTGTGGCCAATAGCTCTGGCAATCATGCTCAGGCGGTTGCATATGCCGGAGCTCAGGCTGGTCGAGACGTGACCATTTTTAGTACTGAAAATATTTCTGCTGTCAAAGCACAAGGTACGATTGAATATGGCGCAGATTTACGTTTATTTCCGACTCGACTCGAGGCTGATGACGCGGTCAAGGTGGCTGCCAGTGAAGACAATGTCATTTGGATCCCACCGTTTAATCACGCTGATATTATTTCAGGACAAGGCACCGCCACGTTAGAAGCGTTACAGCAATGTCGCGCTCAAGACATGACTCCTAATGCGGTCTTTGCACCATGTGGTGGTGGCGGTTTAGTGTCTGGCGCCTTACTAGCCACACGCGAGTTAGCCCCTAAAGCCCAAGTCATTGGCGTGGAGCCGCAAAACGCAAATGATGCTTCGATTTCATTGCAACAAGGAGCAATTCACACACTCACTACACCACCTGACACATTAGCAGACGGCGCTGCTACTCCGGCGATTGGTGATTTGACGTTCGCTTTGCTGCAGGAGTTAGATGGCTTTTATGAGGCGAGCGAAACGCATATTGCCTATTGGACCCAATGGCTGCATCATCTGCTGAAACTACATATCGAACCAACTTGCTGTATGACCATGGCGGGCGTGGTAGGTTGGCTTGCTGAACAGACTTCCCCACAGACGGTATTGGTGATGTTATCTGGGGGGAATATTAGTGCGCAAAGTATGCAAAAAATTTATGCGGTGGATTACCTTACACAGACACCCTGTCTATGATTTTAAAAAGTCAATCAGCCGACAATTAAAATTAAAAAAAGCAGAGAGTGTTTCCACGCTCTGCTTTTTTGATGTTCAGCTATGTGCTTACAGCTTAGGTCCAGCCTCTACCAGTGCAGCACCATTGTCAGTATCGGTAAACTTCTCGAAGTTATCGACAAATAAGCCTGCAAGCTTAGTCGCTTTCTCGGTCCACTCAGAGGCATCGGCATAGGTACCACGAGGATCAAGCACCTCAGGTGCAACCTCGCCCAACTCGGTCGGTACCTCTAGATTAAACAATGGCACAACTTGCGTCGGTGCTTCATCAATTGAGCCATCAAGAATCGCATCAATGATCGCTCGGGTGGCTTTAATCGAAATACGTTTACCCGTACCGTTCCAGCCTGTATTGACCAAATACGCTGTCGCGCCAACGGCTTCCATACGCGATTTCAATACATCAGCATATTGAGTAGGGTGAAGCGTCAAGAACGCCGCACCAAAACAGCTTGAGAACGTAGGCGTTGGCTCAGTAATACCGCGCTCAGTCCCCGCTAATTTTGCAGTAAAACCCGATAAGAAATAATATTGTGCTTGCTCAGGAGTCAATTTAGAAACTGCGGGTAATACGCCAAAAGCATCCGCAGTTAAGAAAATAACTTTCTTCGCATGGCCGGCTTTAGAGACCGGCTTAACAATGTTATCAATGTGATGGATTGGGTAAGAAACCCGTGTATTCTCAGTCGTGGAGTTATCATCGTAATCAATTTCTCCGCCTTCAAGCACGGTGACATTCTCCAATAACGCATCACGACGAATGGCATTGTAGATATCTGGTTCCGCTTCTTTGCTCAGGTTAATCGTTTTGGCGTAACAACCACCTTCAAAATTAAAGACGCCGTTGTCGTCCCAACCGTGCTCGTCATCACCAATTAACTCACGCTTAGGATCCGTTGACAGTGTGGTTTTACCTGTGCCTGAAAGACCGAAGAAAATCGCCACATCACCCTCTTTGCCAACGTTCGCAGAACAGTGCATTGATGCGATGTTTTGTAGTGGCAAGAAGTAGTTCATCATAGAGAACATGCCTTTTTTCATCTCACCGCCGTACCATGTGCCGCCGATAAGTTGGATCTTTTCAGTTAGGTTAAAGGCAACGAAATTCTCAGAATTCAGGCCGTGTTTTTGCCAATCAGGATTGGTTGTTTTTGCCCCATTCATGACCACAAAATCTGGTTCAAAGGTTTCTAATTCTGCTTCTGAGGGGCGAATGAACATGTTTTTCACGAAGTGTGCTTGCCATGCAACTTGTGTCACAAAACGCACTTTAAGACGGGTATCTGGATTGGCACCACAATAGGTATCAACCACAAATAAACGACTGTTCGATAATTGCTTGGTCACTAGGGCTTTTAAGTCATTCCAGACATCTTGCGAAATCGCTTTGTTGTCGTTTTTGCCCTGGTCGGCCCACCAAACGGTGTCACGTGTTACATCATCGCGCACGATGTATTTGTCTTTGGGTGAGCGTCCAGTGAACTGTCCCGTGTTCACAGATACTGCACCACACTCAGTAACAACACCCTTTTCAAAACCTTCTAGTTCAGGTTTTGTGGTTTCTTCAAATAATTGTTCATAACTCGGGTTATAAACGATCTCCGTAGCATCAACGATGCCAATTGCAGCCAAATCTTGGGAGATGGACATGTAGGGTACTCCTGGGTATAGAGGTGACGTAAACGTCGACTAAATTGTAAATTTTTCGTCGTGCAGGCGGGAGTTTTTATGCTTATTTTGCTTTTTTTTATTATTTTTGCGCCTTTGTGGTAATTGTAAACCTTCAAGGCCTATTTCACAAAAGCATTGCCCCATACTAATACTAAGTTATTAGATAAAAACGCCTTAAGTACTTAAGGTAACTCCGCATTTCTTGCGGTCTGCAGGAGTTTGTACCATTCTTCTCGTGACAATATGATATTTGCCAATTTTGAACATTCACGAATTCTATTGATATTCGTCGTTCCAATCACAGGCTGAATATTGGCGGGGTGTCTAGTCAAAAACGCCAGTTGCACTGCTTCAATCGATACGCCGTGATGCAAAGCGGATTCAGCCAAGACTTTATGAACGCGATGTTCCACATCAGTTTGAGGACGACTATATCTCCCTTGCGAGAGAGCCCCCCAAGCTTGAAGTTGCACGCCTTTCATTTGCGAATATTCAAGCATGCCGCCAAAGGTATTGTAGGAAGGATATTGCGCATCGTTGCCGATGACTTGTTGGTCAAGTAATGCTAAATGGTGTAAACCGCATTCAACTTGATTCACTATGATGGGCATAGCCAAAGCACTTTGCAAAAACTCAATTTGCGAAACGGACATATTAGATACTCCGATAGCTTTAAACAGGCCTTGAGCGTGCATTTGATTCAGTGCTTGTGCGGTTTCATGCAATTCCATCAGCGGGTCAGGACGATGCAACAGCAAAATATCGAGGTAATCGATACTCAAGCGCTGTAAAATCCCTTGTACCGATGTGGTTAACCATTCTGCTGAAAAATCATAGCGTTTAGGCCCGTATCCATCTGCAAAACGGATCCCACACTTAGATTGCAGAACGATTTGCTCCCGTAAACCCGGACGGCTTTTTAATACTTGACCGAACGCCTTTTCGGCCTTATTAAAAGTATAAATGTCAGCGTGGTCAAATACGGTAATATTATGTTCCAGACACGTGTCGATTATGTGTTCAGCTTGGTGAATGTCATCCTTCGTCAGAGCGTTGTCATTCCATCCTCCACCTAAGCCCATACAGCCATAAACGAGTTGAGAAGCCTGTCCAATCGTTTTGTTAAGTGAACGGATGCGATGCATATTTCCCTCTTTTTGAATGATCCAATATGTCTATTTGGATATGTTACAATAAATCTATCTTGCATACACTGTTAGCCATTAAGAAGCTTATACCATGACCAAGTTACCGATTAGTGTTTTTATTATTTGTCAAAATGAAGAACAACATATTCGACGTCTACTCACCTCCCTTGAGATGATGGATGAAATCATTATTGTGGACTCAGGTAGTACAGATATGACACTGGAGATCGCGCGCGAATATGATGTTAAGATCACTCATCAAGAATGGTTGGGGTACACAAAACAGAAACAGTTTGCCATGAATCTATGCTCACACGACTGGGTGCTGAATTTGGATGCCGATGAAGCACTGACGCCGACCTTAGTGGCAAAAATGGAAGCGATCATTAAGTCCGATGACGCCGACTGCGTGCGTTTACCGCGAAATGACTTTTTCATTGGTCAACCCTTTTCGACATTGACTAAAAAGCCAAACAATCTGCGTTTTTTCAAAAAATCAAACGCCCAATTTAAACCCGATGTTTTAGTGCATGAGAGCGCACAAGTAGATGGACGAGAGATTCAGATCAAAGAAGCATTTGATCATTTTGGCTACGATTCCATTCATGTATTAACCGATAAATGTAACCAATATTCGACCTTAAAAGCCGATGAAAAATTCGCAAAAGGCAAACGCCACTCTCTACTCAAATTGACGTTGGTATTTCCAATTATTTTTTTAAAAGTGTATTTGTTGCAAAGATTTATATTTTCTGGAAGGAGGGGGTTCATCCAATCGGTTATCACCGCCTATTATTCTTTCATCAAAGAAGCAAAATTATACGAAGCGTATCAAAGAGAAAAACATCATAGAGTGTGAT